>JAFUHD010000207.1 GCA_017469025.1 Clostridia bacterium | reverse complement strand
TTCACAGGTAGACGAAATTATATATTATACAATCGAAGAATCTTATTAAGAGCATTATTTCAATGTTGCATCTTAACTGGAATGGAAGCTAACACATAAGGCTTTGCTGCATAGCAAGGTCTTTAATTTTATCCAAATTTACGATTAAATTTGCCAACTTTATGACATTAACCATTTGGTTACACTCTTTTTTACATAATCGCTTGGTCTTATGCTACAATAAAAAACCAGCCGACAAATGTCGGCTGGTTTCAGTAACTTACTCGATGTTCAGAATATCGGCAAAACCGGTTACATCAAAGACTTCCTGAACGATCTCATTGACATGGACCAGTTTCATTCCGCCTTTACGGCTCATGACCTTGTGAGCGGCCAAGAGGACACGGAGTCCAGCGGATGAAATGTAGTCAAGTTTGGAAAAATCGAATACGAGGGAATCAACGGACGGAAGGATGTCATTGAGCTCCTTTTCAAGGGAAGGAGAAGTGGTGGTATCCAAACGGCCTTCAAGGCTGATTTCCATTGCAGTTCCGTTCTGTACTTTATTGATGGTCATGGGTATACTCCTTTTCGTGGAACATAGTGAATCTTTACATGATGAATTATAATGGATATTCGACAACAAATCAAGAACATGCTATGTTTTTGGTTTGTTTTTCTGACTTTTTTTCAGATTCAGATTCTGAATTGTTCGGTTCCATTCTGAGTGATTGCGGCGCAGGGGGCAGTTTCCGACTTTGTTCGGGGGAGATCGTGCGATTGATATTCCTTTTGCTCTAAGATATAATTCACAAAGTACCTGTCCAGTATCCGGATCTTGCCGGTGTGGAGATGGATGGGAATATCAAAACATATCACGGGCATTACTGAGGATGAAGATCCTTGGCTGGACAGAGCCTGGCTGCAGTATGTGTCAGAAGAGGGAATAGAATGACAAAGCGACTATATTATGACGATGAATATATGTGCGAGTTTGATGCACAGGTTATTTCATGCAGACCTGCCAAGCAGGATGGCAAATGGATTGTGACACTGGACCAGACGGCTTTTTTTCCGGAAGGCGGCGGTCAGTGGCCGGATCTGGGGACGATTGACCATGCAAATGTACTTGATGTACATGAACGGAATGGAGACGTTGAGCATCTGGTGGATGCCGAGATGCTGTCTGGTCAGAACGTACATGGATGTATTGACTGGGACCGGCGTTTTTCTGTCATGCAGCAGCACAGCGGAGAACACATCTTTTCCGGTCTGGTTCATGGACGCTTTGGATATGACAACGTGGGATTTCATATAGGCTCTGAAGCTGTTACCATGGATTTTAACGGGACGATCACGGAGGCTGAAGCCCTTGAAATAGAGCATGCTGCCAATCTTGTCATATATGAAAATAAGCCCATTGAGCATTTTATTCCGGATGCTGCGGAGCGCGCCACACTTGTATACCGGAGCAAAAAGGAGATAGACGGAGATCTCCGGATTGTACGAATCGAGGGAGTGGATACATGTGCCTGCTGTGGAACGCATCTGCGCCGTACAGGCGAAATCGGCCAGATAAAGGTAATTGGCGTTCAGAAGTATAAAAGCGGGGTGAGGATATCCATTCTGTGCGGCCTTCGTGCACTGGCTTATGAGAATCAGCTCTGGCAGGAAATGGAGAAGATTCATCGCATGGTTTCCAGCCGGTGGGAGGACTGTGCCAGTGCAGTCGAACAGATTATTGAAGAGCGAAAAAGCCTAGAGTACAGGAATGGACAGATGGCAATGGCTGTATTTGATGCGATGGCCAGCGAAGAACAGGAAAAAGAGATCCGCGTTGTGGTTTGTGGACAGCTGTCTGGAGACGGCCCCGCGCGTGCGGCTGGCAAGCTGTCAGCAGGGGCTCAACTGGCGCTGGTAACGGGCGGGGAAGGCGATCTGGTACAGTTTGCCCTGTGCTCGGAAAAGCAGGATATTCGCCCGATTACACGCCTGCTGTGCGCAGCTTTTGATGGAAAAGGCGGCGGGAAGCCGGATATGACTCAGGGACGTATCCGTAAGACGGATGCAGAGACACTGAGAAACTGGTTGATTGGTCAGATGAAGTGATGAGATCCATGATCAGGGGAAAATGTGATGAAAAGAGTACGTAGACAGATACAAAAAAGACCTGAGGAAAGCAGAAAGCATCAGATTGTGAGAACAAGTCTGGAGAGCGGATGTTATCTGATCTTTTTGTTGCTGGTTTTCTTTGCGCTGAGTATACAGATGGCGCAGATACTTCCCGGTTTCCTGAAATGGGCATATGAATTAGATACAGCTCAATCTGCAACGGATACTGAAACACTGCTGGATGAAAGACAGGCGGAACTGGATGAGTTTATGGATGCACTGGAACGGGAGGAGAAGGCAGATCGCCTTTTTGAATTTGTTCTACAAAGTTCACGGTATATCGGAATACTGTACATGTTCCTGATGATCATGCTTGGAATAGCCTGGATTTTTACCGTAGTGCGGCTAGGTATAGGGGCTGCGCGAAAGAGGGTAGCCCGTATATTTATGTGGCTCTGCTTTGTCAGTGCGCTCGTTTTTCTTGTCAGAGGATATGACCGTATATCTGCAACTGTCATGACATTGTGCTGTTCCGTGCCGCTGGCCTGGAAAGCAATTGCGGTGATGCGGGAAAAGCGCAGTATCCGGTCATATATATTCAGGGGATTCGACATTCTGTTGATTATTCTGAATGTTTTTTTTCTTTCTGCTTATCCAGTCTTCATTCTCATTTATCTGTTTTTCCATTCTGCCAGGCGGATTATATTCTTATCCTATTCGCATTTCCGGATGGATGTGCTGATGAATATCATAAGGAAGACAAATGCTATTGAAATACTGATAGGCATGGGTGTGCAGATCCTTTTCAGCGCAATCCTGCTGGCATATTTTGATCCTGGAATCCCATCCATTGGAGAAGGGCTATGGTATTGCTTCGCAATTGTTACGACGATCGGATTTGGTGATGTGACGGCAACATCACTGCTGGGAAGGATCCTCTCAGTACTGCTGGGTATATATGGAATTATAGTGGTGGCATTGATTACGTCCATCGTCGTTAATTTCTATACTGAGATAAAGAACGAAGAGGCCGGTACGCCTTCTTAGTATATCTGCCTGAGTCCCGGTCGTTTTTTCTGCAGCTGCAGTGACGGTTGCTGCCTTCTTGAGACCTTAAACAGGAGAATGCAGGTTATTGTCTCTATTTGAAGGAAACAACGGCTTCGTGTTCTCTGAGATAGCTGAAATTTCCTGCATAATGGACGCTGCAATTGATACCAGTACGTAAAAAACGGACAGAGACAGGCTTTGGCGGTATAGACTGCACTTGAAATGCTGAAAGATATAAAAAAGAGCACCTCAATGAGGTGCTCTTTTGCTCTGGGTGAAGGGGAAACAGCGACTCAGTTCATTTTCTGGGTAAGCTCCCATCCGGCATTGATTGCCTTCTGATGGGTGACCGCATAGTCGCCGATCGCTTCGGCACGGGTCATCGGAATCGGGAAGTGGACACACAGATGACCTTTGAAGTTATTTGTGGTGATGTGCTGTGTTCCGTGCGGCGTATCATGGGTGGAACCGATGTAAGTCTTGCCGTCGGAGAACGTGACCCAGACTACCTTTGGCGTCCAGGTTGTTTTACCGCCGAATGCCTTCTGCATAATGGCCGTATCTTCAGCTGTGACCGGTTCCGCGTCCATGTGAGCATCCTTTGTCATGATGCGCAGACGCCAGGTATAACCGGTTGAGAAGTCATATACCGTACAATACTCACCATTGCTGTAACTGTTGCGCCAGTTATAGAAACTGGAATAGATGACCTTGCTGGCACTGGCAACCTTAATCGTGCCACTGGAAGAGCCGGAGGAATAATCAGCATTGATTGCAGCCAGCGTTTTGGCACCTGCAATACCATCAGCGGTTAAGCCTTTGGACTTCTGAAATGCAATGACGGCATCTTTTGTAACAGAACCAAAGTTGCCGGTCTGATTGCCTTTAAAGTAACCAAGAGATGCAAGCATTTTCTGCAGCTTTTTGACTTCGTCGCCCTTTGAGCCTTCCATCAGCGTTGCAGAGGTCGCAAGGACGGAGGTGGAACTGCTGGAGGAGGAGCTGGAGGTCGAAGTTGAAACAGAACTGGTACTCGTACTGGATGAACCATTGCTGGCAAGCTTGGTCTTGATGGCGGCCAGTGTTTTTGCACCGGCAACACCGTCAGCAGACAGACCATTGGCACGCTGGAAGTTGTAAACTGCTTCTTTGGTCAGATTACCGTAATTTCCGGTAATGGAGCCCGAATAGTACCCCAGCGTCTTCAGGTTGGTCTGGAGGGTACGGACTTCATCAGACTTTGACCCAAGCTTCAGCATGTTGTCGCTCGATGATGCTGTCACAGTGCTTGTAGTCGTTGTCTTGGATGTGCTGGATGAAGAGGATGAACTGCTGGTGGAACCAGTCAGCGCAGCTGATATTGCATTCAGCGTCTTTGTCCCGGCAACACCATCTGCAGATAGGCCATTGGCTCGCTGGAAAGCAGAAACAGAAGCTTCGGTTTTACTGCCGTAATGCCCGGTAATGGAACCGCTGTAATAACCAAGCGCAGTCAGATTCTGCTGCAGCTGACGAACCTGTTCGTTCTGTGAGCCGTAATGAAGGACAGAACCAGAGGAGGAAGAGCTGCTGGACGTTGAAGATGTAACAGAAGTAGTGGGGAGAACTTCAATGCCGGCGACAGAATAGAGCTGCTGTAGCGTGTCATCACCTACGATGCCGTCTGCCTGGAGTTTATACTTCTTCTGGAACTTGACTACGGCTTCCTTTGTACGGGTACCGAAGTGTCCGGTAATGTCGCCAGTGTAGAATTTGAGCTGTTTAAGGGCGGACTGAATGGTGGCAATCTCTTCATCCTCGTCGCCGAGACGATAATACTGAGCATAAGCAGTACATGAGATGCACAGAAGCAAGGCACAGATCAATGCCGTAATTTTGAAACGATGCGACGCATAAATACCCATGAGCAATTGCGTCTCCTTTCGCGTTTGAATCGATCCAATAGTATTACGATTTTTAACAATTGTCAAGCTTAAATTTAATATTTGTAACAATTACGTAATAAAGATGTAACAAACTAACGCGCAGGGAAATGCAAAAGCGGCATCCTTTGAACAGGATGCCTGGCTATGCGGATCAGGGCTGTGGCGGTGCTGCATTCCGACGGAATGGCCAGCTGGCTTCTTCAAGACCGATGTCGCGGTGCGTGATGTTGACAGGATAGCCATTTGTCAGCAGATGCTCATACAAAGACTGCGAAATGGCAACAGAACGATGGGCACCACCGGTACACCCAATGGAGATGACCAGACGGCGTTTTCCTTCATTCTGGTAGAGTGGAAGAAGATAATCAATCAGAGAATACAGATGCTGCAGGAATACTTTGGTTTCTTCTTTCTGCAGAACATATTCGCGGACGGGCGCCTCAAGACCGGTATAGGCACGTATTTCCTTAATATAGTAAGGATTCGGCAGAAAGCGGACATCAAAGACGAGGTCGCTCTCCTTTGGAATACCGCGCTTAAAGCCGAATGACATGATTTCAGCACGAAGCTGATGAGGATTCTGAGTTTCAGAGAGCATCCCGTCAAGTTTTGCACAGAGATCCTTGGCACGGTATCCACCGCTTGAAAGAAGAATGTCAGCACGTTCACGCAGCGGCTGGAGCATGTCCCTCTCTTTTGCGATGGCATTTTCGAGGGTCATGGAGCCTTTCATGAGCGGATGATCCCGTCTGGTTTCCTTATAGCGGTCAATCAGTGTTTCAGAGTCACAGTCCAGAAAGAGCATGGAAACAATATGCTTGTCCCGTGCCGTTTCGATGGCGGAAAGGAGCATCTCAGCATCAAAGAATGCACCACTGCGGGTATCGACGCCCAGAACGACCAGGGATGGTGCCATTTCTACCCTGTCAAAAAGTGTAAATACCTGGGACAGGAGAAGCGGTGGCAGATTGTCCATGCATTGGCATCCGGTGTCCTCCAGATGATGGAGGATAGTACTCTTGCCTGCACCGGACATGCCGGTTACGATTAAAAATCTCACAGAAGGCGTCCTCCTTAATCACAAGCATCCTCTCCGAGAATGCGAACTTCGGGCTCCAACAGGTAACCGGTCCGGGTTTGTACAATTTCCTGAATATGCTGCATAAGGCTGAGAATGTCGGAAGCAGTGGCATTTCCGCGGTTGATGACAAAGCCGCAGTGTTTTTCACTGACCTGCGCATCGCCTGTCCGAAAGCCGCGCAGACCGCAGTCATCAATCAGCTTGGCGGCAAAAGCGCCCTTGGGGCGTTTGAAGGTACTGCCGGCACTTGGATAATCAAGCGGCTGCTTCTGGCGGCGCTGACTGGCAAAATCCTGCATGCGGGTCCGGATCTGGCCGGGGGCGTCAGGGTGAAGTGTAAGGGCTGCAGACAATATAATGCATGATTCATGCATGAGACGGCTGGTCCGGTAACCAAATGCAAGTTCATCCACATTATAAGTATGAATGGTTTCATTGTCCAGTGAGAGGACGGTGACATTTTTAACCAGCTGGCCGATTTCTGCACCGTATGCGCCGGCATTCATGATGATTGCTCCGCCCAGTGAACCGGGGATACCGGAAAGCGGCTCAAATCCGGCAAGCCCGTGGCTCAGGGCGTATTGTGCAAGTGAAGAGAGCGAAATGCCGGATTCGCAGCAGATGGTCGTATCAGAGGGGGATTCTACATTATTATAGGAAGAGGAAATCCGAATAACGATTCCGCGAATGCCGCCGTCTCTGACAAGCAGATTGGAACCGTTTCCGATAATGGTAAGTGGAAGCGCATGCTGCCGGGCAAACGTTACAGCAGACTGCAGACAGGATAATGAGGAGATATCTATCAGGCAGTCAGCAGGTCCGCCGACACGGAAAGTAGTGTATCCCGACATTGGAACATTGAGATGGATAGCAGATGCTGGAATATCAGTTCCTGAGAGCTGTTCATATATAGAAGACATAGGCGTTCCCCCAACAATCAAATCGTATGTATTTTATCCGATGAACGCTGCGGTTACAAGCTGATTGCAGGGAAAAACAATCTTTTAAAACTTTTTTAAAATTCTTTTTGTTCGGCTTTAAAAGGCGGAAAAACCGGCGTGAAACATAAATGATTCACGGAAGCGTACTGAACTCCGAACGATGCCGGGAAATGGTGGGCGGGAATGTTCGGAAACAGCGTTA
>JAFUHD010000206.1 GCA_017469025.1 Clostridia bacterium | reverse complement strand
TCCCGGGTATAAATTATAACTGTATTTTCAAGAAGAAATTGATGACATCCTGATAGCGAATCAAATGCCATCAATTTTTTTTCGGTTTTATTCCTCATCGTCTTCGTCTTTTTCCATGGGAATCAAGCCATACTTGGGTTCCCAACCATTATCCGTTCTGTCAAAATAATCGGGGTTCCCGATCGAGAACTTCTTATAATAATAGTTTGCATCACTCTGGGATTCGTAAGTAGTTATCTTGTTCTGAAACACAATGCACTTCTGATTTCTCAAGGCAAGGAACATTCTGGCCTCTCGATCAATATATTCATCCGTTTCATTCTGAATATGTGTCGAAATCACGGATGAAATGAAACTCATTAGCAAATGCCCATACATTGCTTCTTCACTATGAATACGCAACGGAGCTAATTTGGCCAGGCCTTTCATGAGATCAAAGAATTGCTCTATGGCTTGACGAATATAATAAACTTCGATGATATCTTCGCTTTTATATGGAAGGGAGGATAAAAGGATAAAGAGACCCGCATTTTGAAAGATTTCATGCATCTCTTTCGGAGTTGGTTTCTTTTTCGCAGATTCACGAGCCTTCTTCTTCGAACGTTTCATTGCTTTATGGCACTCATCTCCAGCGCGATCAACATCGTAGCAAAGATAAGCATATACTTCCTTCCCATCTAGTGTTATGGGAACTTGTTTGACGTACACATATCTGCCTCTATATTCAACAAGTGCATATTCACTTTGTAATGTTGGTGCATACTTAGCTTTGAGAGCTTTATATTCCGCCCAATCTTCGCCCATGCGAGTGACAAATTCAACTTCTTTTTCGAGCAGTTCCTTGATGTTCTTGTGTGAGCAATATCCAGAATCAAATTCAAACAGATCTGTGGAGAAGCCACGAAGACTCATCTCGTTTGCAGTTTTTACCAAAGTCGATACGTCAACGATATTGCCCTCAACAACACGAAACAGAATCGGGAAGCCGGAGTCTCTCTGTATTGGTACGATAAGTCTTGCCTCCTGACTGATTTTCCCGTTATGATTACTGGTTGCCTGAAACCTAAAATGTATACTGTTGGGTATCCCAGTACTGTCAAGGATTGAGGCTTTATCTTTCGAGACATACTTGTTCAACCACTGAATATGGGCTTTGAAGAAAGCATCCCTTACTTCATAGCCACCAATTGCCTTCAGGAAATCCGAGATACGCTGGGACGTTAGATTTGCATCAGGATATAAGACCTGACAAAGATTTCCCTCATACCAGGTCTGAGCGTGACAATTCGCCGAGGAATTGAGTGTATAGTAGCAAATCATAGAGTAGATCGTGTCTTTGTTATTATACGGAATTGCGTCAATGACCTCGTCGTAGTGGATCTTCTTCAATAATTCCGAAACAAAGTACGTGTCACCAAAGTCAAGCAATTGTTTTTTCTTCTTTCGTCCATCATCTTTCAATTCAGACGAAAATGACTCCGGAGCAGGAAGGAAGGCGGCTTTAAATGGATCATACATGAATATTCCGCGCTTTCTATTCCAGAAAATCAAATGCTCTTTGTCAACAACACGTCCCAAATGTTCCTGGGTTTCTTTTCGAGGTCCGTTGTCGGTATTAATGGTTTTGCCTACTATTTTGCCGTACAGTCTGCCCCCGTTAGACTGGAACACAATTTTAACATCGCCATATGTTTCAATCAATAATGACCCTCCTCCCCATACAGTTATAAAATTGAATTTTATAACTGTATGGGGAGATTATAACTGCTACAGATACAGATTTCAACCCCTGAAGGAATAAAAAAATACCGCCGTTATTGGGCGGTACATAGAATGATAGGTTAGTAAACCCAAAACAGTTATAAAGTAAACGTGGGAATTCAAGCTGATTTTCAAAAAACATTGTCAACTGGATCTGTATCCACTATAATAATTTCGATCAAAGATATCTGCGGAGAGATAAATGCCCGCTGTTTATCATTTTCGGTATCTTGCATGACTTATCCGACTACTTTCTATCTGATTGGAGTTACTCATGATTTTTCTAAAACAGGCACAGGCTCAGTGTTCTCTAAAAGAATGGGAATTTGTTCAAAAGATGCCCGTAGATGAAAATGGTCTGACAAATCCGTATCATGGGATCTCTTATGAAGGTTTTCTGGAAACAGCACTGCCTGAAATGATGGCATTTGCGGAAGGAAAGCAGCTGCCTGACGGATATGTTCCTGAGACTTTTTTCTTTCTGTGGGACAATGATATGATTGTCGGTCAGTTTCGACTTCGGCACTATCTCTGTGAATCCCTGAGCACCGGAGCCGGCCATATCGGTTATTTCATAGCAAATAACTGCCGTGGTAAAGGATATGGAACTGCCGGACTTCGTCTGACTTTGGAAGAAGCACACCGTATCGTTCCTGATGAAGAAATATATCTTCGGGTCAATGAGGACAATCCTGCTTCTCTTCATGTAATGCTGAACAACGGCGGACGGGTTGTCGCAGAGCATAACGGAAAACTCTTTGTACGTATTCCAAATCCAGGCAAAGGAAGATACCCAAGTAAAACCGAGGCTAAGTCACTCCTGTCAGATGGCGGAAAGTGCAACCCGGGTCCATGGATCAATCACAGCAAAACTGCTGCCCATTGCGCTGAGAAAATCGCGCTTTATTCAGGACTCTGTCCGGAAAAAGCGTATGTATTGGGACTGCTCCATGATATTGGCCGTAAATTTGGAAAGCGTCACCTTGGCCACGTTTCAGATGGTTACTCCTATATGATGGAACTTGGATATCCGGATGCTGCCAGAATCTGTCTCACCCACTCTTTCAACGAAATGCAGATTGAAGGTTATGTCGGCAACTTTGACACAACAGAAGCGGAAACTACGCTCATCCGTACAAAGCTTAAAGAAACAAAACCGGATGATTACGATTTACTCATTCAGTTATGTGACGCCATTTCCGGGTCTGACGGCGTAATGGATATACTGGACCGGATGAATGATGTCAAGCGTCGTTATGGTCACTATGACCAGAACAAATGGAACCGAAATCTTGAACTGAAAACACTCTTTGAGCGCAGAATGAAACTTGATTTGTACGCTGCAGTTGAAAAAGATCAGTTTCATCCATGACAATCATACTTTTTCCACTGTCTCGCTTTTGCAGCATGCCAATTTGTAAAAACATCTTTAGTTTCCACCACTCCGTTCCCCTTTATAAAGAAGTATCCTGATGCAAGAAAAATGGTCTGATTATACGTGCTCTCAGTCCAGACAGTGCTGAGCAGCTTGTTGAGAATAACTTTTTCTGGAGGTAAGTCTACATGATTGAAATGAACTGCACCTGTGTACAGAAACATCACAGCATTCCCACGGAAGTGATCGAAGTATCTGAGCATGCGCTTCTCAAAGTACCTGATATTCTTAATGACTATCATCGTATATTCCTGGTCGCAGATGAAAATACGTATGAGGTTGCCGGCAAACAGGTTGAATCGCTTCTCCGTAATGCGGGAATGCTGTCGCACATCCTCATTCTCCCCTCTCCCGCACTGCCCAATGCCGAAAATATCGGACGCGTGTTAATAGATGCTGGCCGGGATCGCGAAGTCTATGATATCAATGCTTATTCTTTGAATCCGGACTATATCCTTGCAGTCGGTTCAGGTTCCGTCAATGACACCTGCCGTATGGTCAGCTATCGCCTTGGAATTCCTTACGGCGTTGTCGGAACCGCTCCATCAATGGATGGATATGCATCTGTCGTCGCACCGCTTCTCAACTGGAATCGGAAAATCGTCTACAACTGTTCCATAGCCCGACATATTATTATTGACCTGAATATCAACGCAGCGGCTCCATACCCGCTCCTTCTTGCCGGAGTCGGGGATATGATAGCCAAATACGTCGCAATACTTGACTGGGAAATCAGCCGTGACCTCACGGGTGAATACTATTGTGAAAAGATTGCAAACATGGTGCTTGAGGCGACCGGTCAGTGTGTTGATGCTGCAGCAGATCTTGAAAACCGCAGTATGGAAGCCATACGCAGCACAAGCACCGGTCTCATTCTTTCCGGCGAATGCATAGCCTTCTGCGGATCCTCCCGTCCTGCATCCGGCACAGAGCATATGGTCGGCCAGACCTGGGAAGTAATGGATGTTGAAGAAGGCAAAGTTCCGAATCTTCATGGCATCGAGGTCGGCGAAGGCACATTCATGGCCATAGAAATGTTCCGACTTCTCTATCAGGAAACCGATGATGCGGCACTGCGTGCACTGATTGAGAAATATCTGCCTGCATTTGACCGGGTTGAAGCGCTTCAGAAGATCATCCATCTGCCGTTCACCGTAACAGATAAAGACCGCTTTGTTGAAGGTGTGCTGCGTGGACGCACATTCCGTGAGCGCTATACAATTCTTCAGTACCTCTATGATCGGGATTTGCTGCAGTCTTATGCAGAACGTGTATATGATATTGTGATGAAAAAGCACTTTTTCGGAACATTCAAGGAGCGTTTTCCCGATTGGGAAGCATGACATACAGCAGAAAGGATATTCCTTTCTGCTTTTTTGTCCGCGTTCCTTTCTTTCACTGGTTATGAAAGTATGTTATAATAGCAAGGTCTAACAAATATCATTAAGGAGGAATATTTATGGCCAGTCGCATAGTCTTGAACAGTATTTCCTACCACGGTCACGGTGCCATTGAGAACATCATCCCCGAGCTCCAGAGCCGTGGAAAAAAGAACGTATTTGTGTGTACTGATGCAAGTCTCGTCAAATTTGGTGTTGCTCAGAAAGTCACGGATCTTCTTGATGCAGCTGGTATTTCCTATGCAGTATACAGCGACATTAAGCCGAATCCGACCATTGAGAACGTCCAGAACGGTGTAGAGGCTTTCAAAAAGGCCTGTGCCGACAGTATTGTTGCCATTGGCGGCGGTTCTTCCATGGATACTGCCAAAGCTATCGGCATCATAATTACCAATCCCGAATTTGCTGACGTCCGTTCTCTCGAAGGCGTGGCTCCCACAAAGAATCATGCTGTATTTACCATTGCTGTTCCAACAACAGCCGGTACCGCTGCAGAGGTAACCATTAACTACGTCATCACCGATGTAGAAAAGAAACGCAAATTTGTATGCGTGGATACCAATGATATTCCAGAAATAGCTGTTGTTGATCCTGATATGATGTCCTCCATGCCGAAAGGCCTCACTGCGGCTACCGGTATGGATGCACTTACACATGCAATCGAAGGTTACATTACCAAGGGACATTGCACCATCTCCGATATGTTCCACCTAGAAGCAATCCGGCTGATCAGTCATAATCTCCGTGCTGCTGTTCAGAATGATCCGGATGGACGCGAAGGCATGGCACTCGGTCAGTATATCGCCGGTATGGGCTTCTCCAATGTGGGTCTTGGCATTGTCCACAGCATGGCTCATGGCCTTTCTGCACTCTATGATACCCCGCACGGTGTCGCATGTGCGATTCTCCTCCCCTGCGGTCTCGAATACAATGCCAGTGTTGCTGGTGCCCGTTATCGCGCCATTGGTGAGGCGATGGGCGTTGACGGCATCGCAGACATGGACGACGATGCAGCCGCCAAGGCAACCATTGCAGCCGTCAAACAGCTCTCCAGTGATGTCGGCATTCCTGCAGATCTCAAAGGTATTCTCAAGGATGAGGATGTCGACTTCCTTTCCGAAAGTGCTTTCGCGGATGCCTGCTGTCCCGGAAATCCCCGCGATACCAGTGTAGAGGAAATCAAGGCACTTTATCGCAGTATGATGTAATCCCTTCAAGGCCGCTTTTATGCGGCCTTTTTTTGTTATGAATCATTAGGCGACCTTTTCAGGCAGCCGAAGCTGCCCTTCAATTGCAAAACCGGCAAGCCACATGCCCTCAGGATTCTGCTTGAAAAAGCACATGGCTTTCCACACTTCTTCAAGAAGAATATCATCCGGTGACGAACAATGAAAGTCATGCATCAGGCATCCAATGGCATAATCTCCATGATAGTCACCGTTTACATAGAGAATCTCCCATTCACTCCACTCCGTATCAGGCGCATGATCGCGGACGGGATAAACTGACATACCATCGCCAAACAGATCATTGTCCGTAATCCGTATCAGATACCGGCGGACCTGCGTCCCAGGTCTGTCACGAAGCCAGCCGACCTGGCCCAAGGTCATCCGTTCCATGGATGAAGTGTCATTTATCCGGCTCACATACTCGAGACAAATCCTGTATTGGCGTCCTTCCCTGTCAAATGCCTGAACATCCAGTATCCGGCTGCTACCATGCCTTAAAAGCTGTATCCCATTTTCCATTGACACCATCAGATCATGCTTTCTCATAAAAATCTGCAGTACTTTCTCCAGCAGTTCAGGGAAGCAGATCATGACACACTGCAAAAACAGGTTGTTCATGAGGCACAGCTCCTGAATACATCCCTGCGTGCAGGCAATCTGTGTTGCTTTATCAGTTTGGTTCATACGGATTCCTCTTTCTCAAATGCTGATTAAAATTATTCTCTCGAAATACACAGAAAGATTACCAGAACCCGAAGACCATTTGGTCACTTGAAAAGCGACATTTTAGCTGCAATTATTCAATCGATGTATGTCCACACCATGCATCGGTATCTGTTATTCCTTTTCAGGCATAAAAAAAGCCAAAGTGCAAATGCACTTTGGCTTACAACTGCAGTTCATTTCAGAATAAAACTCCACATGAGTATTGCCGGTATGGAACAGAGTGTGGAAAAAATAACCAGACGGGTTGCAAATTCCGGATTGCGTTCATACTTGGATGCAAGCATACTGGTCGTAGCGCCTGCAGGCATCGCGGCCAAAAGAACGCTCACACCGGTAACAACATGACTGACTGGCAAAAGGAGACAAAGCAGATAGACAATTAGGGGAAGAATGACCAGGCGGTGAATGGTAAACATAATCACCGTACGGTCCACCAGTGTATGCAGATCAATGTCGCCCAGAATCATTCCGATGACCAGCATGGACATGGCGGTATTGCACCGTGCCAGTGTCTTTACCGGCTCCAGAACAATCTCAGGCACTGGAATCTCTGTCAGCATGAAAAACAGCCCCAGAATACAGGCAATCACGCAGGGATGCGTAATTACTTTTTTGACGGCTGCCTTTTTGTTGCTCTCTCCGGTGTAAATAGCCAGTCCTTCTGACCACATCATAATCCGCTGTGGAATCAGGTAGATACTTCCGAGCATCATGCCGGTAGAATCAAACACGCCCTCAGCGATCGGGTTCCCCAGAAAACCGGCATTTGAACAAATCATGGCATACGCAAGATTACATCGTTCATCTGCAGACTGCCTGCGAAACGCAATTTTACCATATAGAACGGCTACGACCTGAATACCGACAGATATTCCAAGGACCCACAGACACTCCACTGCCCTGTCCCTGGTCAATTTTGTCATAAAGGAATTGAAAATAATGCACGGAAGAATTACATAAAGAACAAGGGTCTGTCATGTTCTTCTGGCCGGTCTTATTCACAATGCCAATCCGTTTCACCAGGAAACCGACAGCAATCATTGCGAAAATATTGACTTCCAGTGTCCAAAGTTCCGACATATCCGCTCTGTGCCTCTCTTCTATGCCTGTTTTGTCAGTGCTTCCAGCACAGCATCGGCGGTCGGCGGGCATCCATGCACACAACTGGTGCCACCACTGCAGCAGTTTCCGATTCCGATTCCCTCAAAAGACTTCCCACGCCATCCCTGACCGATATGCATGTCACTGGTTCCCTGCATGTTTCCAACATACAGTGCTCTTGCCAGAGCTGCAAAGCAGGCAGAGCATGCACTGTCAGCCTGGACATTCCGGGTAATCCGTCCAACAATACCGGCAGGTTTGCGGAATTTTGTCTCCATTCCTGCTTCCGGATGATTGAGTTCAACCAGATCAGATGGATCCATCGCCGTTGAACCGCCTCCAAACTGTTCACAAAGGAATATGTACGGAACCGCTTCAAGATCGATTCCCATCAGCTGACAGCCATATGCATCCAGCTGAACCGCATCTGTCCCCAGATACATGCGGTTCATGGTAACCGGGTTTCCGCCCTCTTCGAAGTCGAGATCACCGCAGATACTGTCCACAACAATCAGACGCGGTTTCAGGTATGCGCCAAGCGCTGCAATTGGTCTGTGCAGTCCCATGGCATGAAAGTGCCGTTTTTCACGATCCGGAAGACAGCCCTTCAGATTCTTCAGGGCACAGGTCATAATCGTCTGCCCATGCCCCTTGAGAACCGGCAGATCCACCAAGAGTCCTGCATCAAGCGCGCTCTGACAGATATCCATTTTCCCAATAGCCGTCTCAACGGTCCTTGTTTTGTCTTTTTTCAAATCAAAAAACGGAACATTGTACTTTCTACAGACCTGATCGTATCCGGCAACCTGCATGGCTCTCATGGTATTGTCCCCTATCCAGCTGCCCTCCATGACACTGATCTGCTGAACACCATGAGACTGAAAATACTCAATGCAGCCGGACAGAACACCCGGATGTGTCGTGGCACCGCTTTCCGGAGTACCGGCAATCACCAGATTGGGTTTAAGCACCACATTTCCCTGAGATGGAACCAGCCGGACAGCCTGTGCCGTTTCAAGCAGCTGCAGTGTCATCTCATGCGCGGACTGTCCATATACCTGATAGATTTTGCTCATGCTTCCATATACCTCATCATTGCCTGTGCAGCCAGCCTGGCCTCATTTGCTGCATCCACTACTGTATGACTGCCATGCACTACATCACCGGCAGCAAAAACACCTTTTACTGTGGTCATGCAGATCTCATCCGTAACAAGCAGTCCCCGGTCATTGGCTTCGAGCCCTTCTGTAGTCAGCAGCAGCCGGTTCTTCGGCGCCTGACTGACAGCAAGAATTGTAGCATCCGCCTGAACCAGAACAGGTTCCGGTTCATAGCCGACAACTTTATCATTTTCATCAAACTGCGCAATCTTAAACAGCGGCCCTTCAGGTGTAATCTCCTGGATTGCATAACCAAAGGCAAATTCTGCCCCGTCCAGTTTTGCATACTCCATCTCATGCTGGCTTGCTGCAATCCGCTTGGACCTTGCATACAGTGTCACCTGCTGAGCCCCATGACGAAGTGCGGTTCTCGCTACGTCCATTGCAACATTGCCCATACCGATGATGGCGACTCTCTCTCCCAGCACATACGCATCCGGATTGGCCAGATAGGAAACACCAAAGTGCACATTGGCAAGACTTTCTCCCGGAATGCCCAGTGTTTTCGGACGCCAGACCCCGGTTCCGATAAAAACAGATGCATAATTGTCCCTGAAAAGATCCTGAATTCTGAGTGATTCGCCAAAGGATGTATTGGGGCGGAACTGGATGCCCATGTGATTCATAACCTTCTGATATTTGGACAACAGATTCTTTGGCAGACGGAACTCTGGAATGCCATAATAGAGCATACCGCCGATATGATCATTATCATCAAACAGCGTAACCTCATACCCTGCTTTTGCCAGTTCAATCGCTGCAGTCAGACCTGCGGGACCGGCACCGATAACCGCTGTCTTTTTTCCCTTTGGAGCCGGCTTTTCCATTTTCATTCTGTCCAGATACGCCTCAGAAATAAAACGCTCTATCGCATAAAACGTAACCGGGCTGCTTTTGCGTCCAAGCACGCAATGGCCGGCACACTGTGCCTCATGATCACAGACGATTGAGCAGATTGCCGACATGGGATTATTTTCAAACAGCATTTTTCCTGCATCCATCAGCCTGTTTTCCCGAAATAACGCAATGGCCTTTGGGATCGGAGTATGAATGGGGCATCCTTCCTGACAAAGCGGTTTTTTGCATTGCAGGCAGCGGTTCGCTTCTGTCACAATACGCAGAGCCATGGTAATCCTCCTCAATTCGGACAAACCTTGTCCGTCGTTGTCAGACTTTAAAGGTTTAACCTGTATTTGTCGTCAGTCTTGACACTGTGTTTTTATCAGCGTTTCACACATGAAGGCCATTTCTCATTCAAATGGTCTTCATGAATGAAACCAGGCGGCATCTGCCGCCTGGAAATACTCAGGTAATCGGAGCCGGATTGAAGATGCACAGATAATTGTGCAGTTTGTACTTTTCCGTCCAGGGCTGCTTGACACCGGATGCTACATCCAGAATAAACCTGAACAGCGTCTCCCCAACTTCTTCAATGGTCATCTCTCCCGTAGCCACAGGACCAGCACTGATATCGATGATATCCGGCCACTGTTCCTTCATTTCGTTTCTTGAACACACCTTAATCACGGGTGCTGCAGCCAGCCCGTACGGTGTTCCGCGTCCAGTCATGAACACCTGCAGACCAATGCCGCTGGCCAGCTGACACGGACCACATACGATGTCGCTTGCAGGGGTTGCTGCATAAATCAGACCATGCTTCGTCGGCCGCTCCGCAGGGGACAGCACTTCTACAATTGGAGAAGTGCCGCTCTTGGCAATCGACCCCATGGCTTTCTCCACGATATTCGAAAGGCCGCCTTTCTTGTTTCCCGGTGTGGGATTGGCACTCCGGTCAACCTGTGCTTCCTCAAGATAGTGATCATACCAGCGCATTTCGGCAGCCAGTTTGTCACGGACCTCCGCGCTGACACAGCGTTCAGCAATCAGATGCACTCCGTCACGGACTTCCGTCACTTCACTGAACATTACAGTGGCACCACCCTTGACCAGCATATCTGCTGCATAGCCGGCACTGGGATTGGCTGTAACACCCGAGAATGCATCACTGCCGCCGCACTGCATTCCAACCAGAAGGTCACTGAGCGGAAGTGGTTCGCGTCTGCGTTCATTGAGAACTTTCAACTTGCTTTCCGCCATATCCATAATGGCTTTCATGCAGGCTTCAAATCCCTTGTGTTCCTGCAGCACAATCACGTTTTCCGGCGTATTGTTTTCAGGTCCCACAAGCATATCCACCGTCAGCTTTTCGCAGCCGAGGGAAACAACCATCAGCTGGCCGCCAAAGTTCGGATGATGACACAGATTGCGAAGCGCACGAATCGGCACCTTGGCCTCCGGTGCATTGATTGCAACACCGCAGCCATATGCATGGTTCATGGCAACAACATCATCCACATTCGGATATTTGGGCAGCAGTTCCCGGCGGATCCGGTCAACAGCCACATCCAGAACACCCTGAACACACTGAACAGTCGTCTGAATACCAAGAATATTGCGTGTCCCGCCATATCCGCCCTCAGGGTTCCGGAAACCCATCCATGTCGTTACCGGCGGGTCCGGCAGATCCGTCCGGATATTTACGCCATATGGCATATCATCCAGTCCCGGCGGTGTCGGAAGCCTCAGCATGAATTCATTGATCCAGGATCCCTTTGGAATGTAATCAAGCGCATATCCAAGTGTTACGCCATAGCGAACAATGTCCGCATCCTTTGGAATGTCATGCAGCGCAACTTTGTGGCCCTGCGGAATATCGGACAATGTCACCAGTCCGGGAAGAAGCTCCGTCCCTTTAGACACAGCCTGAACGACAATAGCGACATTGTCCTCCGGTTTAATCTGTATATATGTCCGCATAACAGACTCCTTTAATTTCACAGCTTACGCTTTCGGCTTTGTACCGACAGCATCCGCCCTTTTTACTGATGGACCAGTGCCCTGCACTGGTCCATCTCCATATTCTCCGACTATGAATTACCTCACCAGACACGGCCGCTTGTTATCAAACTTCCAGCCAGGAATCAGATACTGCATGCCAATTGCATCATTGCGCGCACCAAGGCAGTGCTCAACATACAGTGCGTTGGCTTTCTTTACCTGATCAAGATCCACATCAATGCCAAGACCTGGCTTCTTCGGCAGATCAATGCAGCCGCCAACAATCTGCATCGGCTCCTTGGTCAGCCGCTCACGGCCTTCCTGCCAGATCCAGTGCGTATCAATACCATTCATTTTGCCCGGAATTGCTGCAGCGCACTGCACCACCATGGCAAGAGAGATATCAAAGTGATTGTTGGAATGGCAGCCCCACATCAGGCCAAAGTCATTGCACAGCTGGCCGACACGGACAGAACCGTTCATCGTCCAGAAATGCGGATCGGCAAGCGGAATGTCCACGCTCTGCAGCGCAATGGTATGGCACATCTGACGCCAGTCCGTATTGATCATGTTCGTTGCTGTCGGCATCATAGTCGCCTTACGGAATTCGGCCATGACCTCGCGTCCGGAGAAGCCGTCCTCAGCGCCGCACGGATCCTCGCAATACGCCAGAACCTCTTTCAGCTGCGGTGCAATTTCGAGAGCTTCCTTGAGACTCCAGCAGCCATTCGGGTCCAGATCGACGCGGGCATTCGGGAATGCCTTCTTGATCGCCTGAACTGCCTTCAGCTCTTCCTTCGGAGCCAAAACGCCGCCCTTCAGCTTGAAGTCCTCAAATCCATACTTGTCCACTGTCGCTTTGGCCAGCGCAACGATGGCATCCGGCGTGAGTGCTTCCTCATGACGCAGACGGTACCAGTCACAGTCGCTGTCATCTTCGGATTCATATGGAAGATCCGTCTTCTTGCGGTCACCAACATAGAACAGGTAAGACAGGAAGCGGACACGCTCACGCTGTATGCCGTCGCCCATGAGAGCAGCAGCAGGAACCTCAAGGAACTTGCCGAGCAGGTCAAGAAGCGGTGCTTCGATGGCCGTAACAACATGCACGCCGGTACGCAGATCGAAAGTCTGCAGACCGCGGACATCATCTTTGATGTTTGCGTTCAGCCATTCGCGGACTTTGTTAAGGGTTCCCTTGTAGTCAGCAATGCGGGTGCCAAGCACAATGTCTTTTACATCTTCAAGCGCTTTGGTGATCTTCTGGCCGCCAGGCACTTCGCCCACGCCGAGCGCACCGGTGGAATCTTCCAGAACAACAATGTTGCGGGTAAAGAAAGGTGCATGTGCACCGGAGAGGTTGAGCTCCATACAGTCATGGCCGGCTACTGGATAAACATCCATTTTTACAACTTTCGGGATCATGCTTTTTCTCCTTGTTATTTAATTAATGTACCGATCCGGATTGCCCGGAACAGTCGTTCTGCAGCGGCGGTATAAAGTGTGGCTGCATTCGTCATTGCGTCATCAAGCGTCATCGGGCCTGAAACAGTCGTCTGAATTGTACTCTCACACAGATCAAAGAGTCCCTCAGCACCTTCTCCAATACCACCGACAATAGCGGCAACCGGAATGTGCTTGAGTGCAGCACGTTTTGCGACGCCTACCGGTACCTTGCCAAAGCGTACGCTCTGTCCGTCTATCCGTCCTTCGCCGGTAATAACCAGATCGATACCCTCCAGCATCTCATCAAAATGAACCGTCTCAAGAACGGCATCTATGCCGCTTTTCAGCTGCGCACCGAGTACACCCGCCAGTGCCGCGCCAAGTCCGCCGGCAGCTCCCGCACCCGGGAATGAGGCAATATCATGTCCCAGTGCATTCTGAACAACTGCCGCATAGTTGACCATTCCGGATTCAAGTTCATCCCGGATTGCGGACACGGCGCCTTTCTGCGGTCCATAAATGAAGGTTGCACCATTCTCGCCAAGCAGCGGATTGGTGACGTCACAGATAACCGTAATCTCTGTCTCTCTGAGTTCGGGCATCAGACCTTCAAAGTCGGCACGGACTATCCGGGCAAGCGAGCCTCCCACCGGAGATACTTCTTTTCCGGATTCGTCAAGAAAGCGTGCACCAAGTGCTGTCAGCATGCCAATACCGCCATCATTGGTTGCACTGCCGCCAATGCCAATCAGGATCTTTCTTGCACCTTTCGAAATGGCATCGCGTATCATTTCTCCCGTTCCCAGACTGGTTGCCTTGCGTGGATCCTTTGCCTCAGGTGCCACATATGGAAGACCGCTGGCCTGTGCCATTTCCATGACAGCCGTAATACCGTCCTCCAGCATTCCCCACTCTGCATCTTCCGGCTCAAACATCGGACCGGTAACCTGTGTATGCATTCTGCGTCCGCCCATGGCACGCAGCAGCGCATCCACTGTTCCTTCCCCGCCATCCGCAACCGGTACGGAAACCGTCGTGCATCCCGGAAAAATCCGGCTGCTGACCGTTTCAAGAATATCGCAGATCTCAATGGCAGAAAGAGATCCCTTGAAGGAATCGGACGCAAAGAGCAGCTTCATGGTGTTTCCTCCTTGTTTAACAGGCACAAATTCCGGGATTTCGGCTCCCTTGCCGGTTACCCGGTTGCCCGTCTTTGATATTCTGGTGTTTCATCACCAGGTCAGCTTTCTGCAATCAGCACCGCCGGTCATACCGGCGGTGCTGACACTTTAATGCTTTTCTCAGTGATGCAGAACTTCGCCGGTCAGCTTCTGATAATACTTGAGCAGAGCGCTGTGATCGCAGGAACCATCTCCATCATGATGCAGAATCTTCATCATCTCAAGCACTGACTGGGTCAGCGGAATCGGCGCATCCACAGCCTTGGCCGCGTCAACAACGTTGTTCAGGTCCTTGATATGCAGATCAATACGGAAACCAGGCTGGAAGTTCTGGTCCATCATCATGGGTGCCTTTGCATTCATGACCGTGCTGCCGGCCAGACCGCCACGGATGGCCTCAAAAATCTTCTGGGGCTCAACACCGCACATCTGACCCATCTGCATGGCCTCTGCCAGTGCAGCAATATTCACCGCAACGATGGTCTGGTTGCACAGCTTGGTTACATTGCCGGCACCTACATCACCGCAAAGAACAACGGAGCTGCCCATAGCTTCGAGCACACCCTTGAACTTGTCAAAGGTTTCCTGCTTGCCGCCAACCATGAAGGAAAGGGTTCCGTCAATTGCCTTCGGCTGTCCGCCGGATACAGGAGCGTCCATCATGTCGATGCCTTTTTCGGCCAGAGCGGCAGCAATCTCGCGGGAAGCTACCGGATTGATGGAAGAGCAGTCAATAAAGGTCGCCGTCTTCGGCATATGATCAGCCAGTTTGTCATCCTCAAGCATAACGGACTTGACATGCGGGCTGTTGGGCAGCATGGTGATTACAAGATCCACACCGTCAACAGTTTCAACAGAAGATCCACAGCGTACGGCACCGGCTGCTGCCAGTTCTTCCATGGTCGCCTGGTTGCGGTCAAATACGCGAAGCGTATGGCCAGCTTTGATCAGATTGAGTGCCATGGGCTTACCCATAATGCCAAGACCGATAAATGCAATTTTCATAACAGTATTCTCCTTTTTATTCTTTTCTTGTTGGTACTTTTGTTATTACTTAAGCAGACCCATGTTCTGCAGCACAACACGCAGTTTCTCACGCTGATCATCATGCAGCGGAAGAATCGGAGGCACGCAGTCGCCGCAGTCATGGCCGATCAGTTTAAGTGCTTCCTTGAGTGTTACAGGGAACGATCCCATATTTGTCGCAATGCGCAGCTCACTGAGTTTGAACTGGGCATCAAGCGCGCCCTGATAGTCCTTCGCCTGGAACTTCTCGTAAATATCTACAGCAATCCGCGGTGCCACATTTGCACAGCTGGCGATTGCACCGGTTGCACCATAGTGCAGGCCTGCCAGAATCAGGGTATCACGGCCCATCATCACGCTGAAATTCATTCCACGGGTCAGGCGGATATATTCCTCTGCATTGGTCATATCTCCGGTAGAATCCTTTGCAGCCACAATGTTGTCAATTTCGGCCAGTTTGGCAACCGTCTTCGGTTCTACCGTAACATTGGTCTTCGGCTTGTTGTTGTAGATAATGATCGGCAGACTGGTTTCAGAGGCAATGGCACGATAGTATTCGTACACTTCCTCCTGCGTCTGGCTGACAAACATCGGCGTCAGTACGCTCAGTGCATCGATACCGCCCACCTTCTCAACAGCTTTTGCAATCGCAATGGCGCCCTTGGTGGTGATATGATTGGCACCCGCATAGATCTGCATACGGCCCGCAACGGCATCCTTGGTAACCTCCAGAAGGTGATCATAGAATCCCTGATCATATGCATAAAACTCACCGGTTGTGCCAAACGGGAACACGCCGTGAATCCCATTCTCTGCAAGATAATCAATCAGGCCGCGATATGCCTTTTCATTGAGATGACCATCCTGGTCAACAGGCGTAACAATAGGGACAACGATACCTTTAGGGGCAAAACTCATAGTCCTTCTCCTTTCTAATCAACCGGCTTTCGGCCAGTTCACATCCAACTCACCATTCTCATTAAAATTCATCGGCGCCGGTTCACTGAGTGCCCGGACACCCGGATATTTTCCATTAACTACATCATTATAATATACCTCAGACAGCATAACATTTCCAATATGCAGACTGTTCTGAATCCGGATTACCCGGATGGTTTCCTTTGAAACACGATTGCATGTTCTGATGCAGAACTGTACGGCCTCCTTGTCCGTCCACAGCACCGGCGGCATCATGGCTGACTTGACGACCGTAGACGTCAGGCAATTCGTGTACATTGCATTGGTATCAATCTGATCATAAATACGCTTTGTAATGGCACTGGCAAGACCGATACCAAGAGAATTACCATGGCTCTCCTCCGTCAGATTCAGGAAGCAGGTCCGCTGTACCTGAACACCGCCACTGGCATAAGGTGTTGAGAATGTTCCCGTAATATTGGGATCGACGCCTGTACCGGAAAAGTTTTTGCCGATCCAGTCAACAATCAGGACATCCCCCTCCTTCACGAGGATGGAAGGCATGTTCTGGAACGCAATTTTCAGCAGTTCCGGTTCGCGGGTCAGAATCTTTTCTGCCGGAATGGCTTCAAACATCATGGTCTGATCATACGCATTCTCAAGACACGGAATCGCAAACAGAATTTTCCCTGTTCCAAGTGTAACCTTCGCCATTGTGGGAATATTCTTGGCGATGATATCCATGCCGTCTGAATGAACCTGCTCGGCACCTTTCTGCTTTCCCAGACCGACGGTCATCATTTTGCATGGACCGCTTTCCACAGGTCCGCGGAATGCATTGTGGGGTTTGAGTCTGCATGAAAGAATAACACCGTCTGATTCATAGGCATTCCGGTCCATATAAACAGTTTTGCCAAGTTCGCTGTCTCCCAGATATACCGTTTCCATGGAGGAGCGGATCTCACAGCCCATGGCATCCTCGGTTATTCCATATCCGGCCAGTACCTCCCGCTGTCCCTCCGCTGTTGCACCACCATGGCTGCCCATGGCCGGAACAATGAACGGCTCTGCACCGCGGCTGCGTACAAATGCCACAACCGATCTGGTAATCTCATCCACATTCCGGATACCGCGGCTGCCGGCTGTAATGGCAATCCGCATGCCGGGACGAATCCGCTCAGCCATCCCGCTGCGAATGATCTCATCTGAGATGGTCTTCTCAATATCCTCACGTTCAATATGACTGTCTGGAAAACGCTGCTCAGCATAGAACATTTTTGGAAGTGGTACATCCTTCAGGAGTCTGGATACTGTCCCATCATTACGAATAATCAGGGAAATCACCTCGTTCTCGTAGTCTGGTCTTATGACTGGTTTCTGTAAAAACTGGAATCTATCGCCATCTGGGAGCGGTATTTCTGAACCGTTCTCCGGGAAATCTTCACGCCCCGCCCCGCCAGAATATCCGCTATTTTCTGGTCGGATATCCGTCCTTTTTCCTGACAGATTTCCTGTATCATTTCTTTCGTCCGCTCTGTACTGACCCCGCCGCTGACCTCGCGCTGGAAGAAATGGCCGAGCGCAAATGTACCGCGTGCACAGACCAGATATTTGTTCTGTATTGCCCGGTACACGGTCGTCTCATGAACGCCAATCTCATCTGCAACTGCAGCAATTCTAAGCGGAAGCAGGCTGTACTGGCCGCGGAAAAAGGCATGCTGTTCACGGACTATGATCTGTGCCACCTTCTCCATCGTCTGCTGGCGTACATCTACAGCATGCAGCAGCTGATCTGCATCATGAATCATCTTTCTGGCATAAACCTGCTCATCACCGCCAAGGCGTTCTGACAGCTGACGGAATGTGCCATCCAGCCGGAATGTCGGAAAATAATCATTGTTAAACTGAATCTGCAGTTCACCTGTTTCATCCAGTTCCACCGAAAACTCAGGCATGATAAATTCCGTTTCGCCTTCACTCAGAACACACGGAATCGGATTCAGCGCCCGGATTGTATCAATACATGCCTGCACACGGCCAACAGCAGCCCCGGTTTCCCGGACAATCTGTCTGATGTTCCCTTTTCCGATATCCAGCAGATGCACACGGACCAGATCATAACACAGTGGATCTGCATCCGGACGTGCATCCAGCTGAAGTCTCAGACACTCCTCCACACTTCGGGCACCGATGCCGACCGGTTCAAGTGTCTGGACAGCCTCAAGTGCCTTTCTGGCAGCCTGAACGGTGACATTCATTTCATCCGCATATGCATCAAGACTCACGGGAAAATATCCGCGGGGATTCAGACGCCAGAGCATGTCTGCAGCCAGTTTATATGTTTCCTGGTCCAGTTCACAAAAACGCAGCTGTTCTTCAAGATCTTCCATCATGGTAACCGGCTGGGCTACCTCAGGTACTGCCGTTTCGCGGCTGCCTCCCCTGCCGCTGCGCAGATGCGTTCTGATCTGCGCAGCATAATCCTGGGGATTTCTGACCGGCGGTACATATTCAAGCGCAGGATTTTCCTGCACTGCTTTCACCAGCTGCTCATTAAGTTCAAACAGATCATACGAAAGGAGGTGGATTGCTATCTGAATGGTTTGGGACAGTTTTTGTCCCTGCTCCATCTGAAGCCGCTGTCCATCCACAAACTCACCTCCAGCAATAATGATATTGTTTCTTTGCACGCAGCGGTTTGGTCACCGACAGAAGAATGACCGCAACTGCTATCAGCAGGAACACCAGACTGATGGGACTCTGCAGGAACGGCAGGAAGCTGCCATTCGTGCGCATCATGCCGCGACGGTAATTGACCTCCGCAAGCGGTCCAAGAATAAAGCCCAGTATAAACGGTGTAGATGGAATCTCAAATTTCTTGAAAGCAAATCCGATCGCACCGAACAGCAGGCAGGCAATTACCTGACTCATGTTGTTTTTGAGCGCATATGCACCAATGGTGCAAAGCACGAAGACACAGGGCAGCAGAATGTACTTCGGAATCGTCAGCAGTTTTTACAAATACACGCAGTCCAAAGAACTCCATGAAGAGCATGATAACGGACGACAGAAGCATCCCTGCAAAAATGCCATATACAATTTCCGCCTGATTCTGGAACAGCAGTGGTCCCGGTGTCAGTCCATGCAGCGTGAGCGCACCGAGCAGCATGGCTGTTGTCGTATCTCCGGGAATGCCCAGCGTCAGCAGCGGCACCATAGCCCCACCGATGGTTGCATTGTTCGCCGTCTCAGATGCGACAACACCATCTATACGTCCCTGACCGAACTCCTCCGGATGCTTGTCCGAATTCTTGGCCACCGTATAAGCAAGCATGTTGGACGTTCCGCCGCCGATACCCGGCAGAATACCGATTCCCATACCGATGAGTGCGGAGCGGACTGCATTAAAGATCTGGCTCGTAAATTCCGCAATGCTGAAGCCGAAGCCCTTTATGCCTTTCATGCTGGGCTGGGTAACCACTTCCTCATCCTGATGATGACTGGTTTCTGCTGCTGCGATGATCTCACCGACTGCAAACAGGCCAACCATAACAGCCAGCATATCAAATCCACCCTTAAGGCTCGTATTGTTAAAGGTATACTGGCCTGTCACTTCAATGGCATCTGTACCGACAGTAGAAAAAATAAAGCCGATCACACCGGCCATAATACCCTTGATCATGTTGCCGCTTGACAGTGTTGCAATCATGGTCAGCGAGAAAATAGCGATGGAGAAAAACTCAAAATTGCCAAAGTTAATGACCACACGGGCAATCTGCGGTGCAATAAACATCAGCAGAACCGTTGAAAAAATGGTACCGAGGAAACTGAATACCACACCGACACCAAGTGCCTTTGCTGCCTGTCCCTAGCGGACAAGCGGATGTCCGTCAAAACAGGTCGCAACAGAAGACGGGGTACCTGGAATATGCAGCAGGATCGCGGAGATAAGGCCGCCTGAGATTGCACCAATGAACAGTGCCATAAGCAGCGTCATTGCATCCGTGGATGCCATTGCATAGGTAACCGGAAGGAACAGGGCAATCACCATGGTCGCTGAAAGGCCCGGCAGTGCTCCAAAGACAATACCGACAGCAACACCGATCAGCATCAGGAAGATACCCGTAGGTGTCAGAACCGCGCCAAAACCGACGCCAATAAGCTGTAAAACTGACATAGGGTTTCTCCTTTAATGACATAGTCGTGCTTTCGGCACCGTATCAATCGCAGTTGTCATAATTTGACAAACCAGCATGAAATGCTGGGCCATCTCCTTTCTGATCAGAAGCCGATCAGGTTCTCAATGATGCCTCTGGGGAGGAGCTGCTTGAGTCCGATCCGGAATGCAATAAATATGAGAACCGTGAAAACTATACTGATAACAATGAACAGCACCGGGTTCCGCTTGTTCTTCGGCGCCAGGACCATCATCTGACAGAACAGATATACAATCGTTGCAAGGATAAATCCCAGTGTATCAAGAACAGCAACATAAATCAGAATAACCGCGCAGGTCAGAACTACTGAAATCATGTCCTCACGGCTTCCCTTTGCTGTACCATCTGCATCCGGCAGACGCATCTTCTTAATGCCTTGGTAAATCAGCACAACAGACAATACTGCAAGTAAAACACCCAGCAGTGTCGGAATGACCTGCGCTTGCATAAGACGGTGTCAGCTTCGGCCTGATCTTAATCTGCTTGCCAAAGTACAGATAGAATCCACTCAGTGCCAGCATCACGATGCCAAGAATCAGATCTTTGCATTTCTTGAATGATATACAATTCCTCCTTATAATAATTCAGAGTTTATCAACTCACGTCACTTAATTATATGCAAGATTCATGCCAACTTTCCAGATTTGGCCTCACGGTTCTCTTTTTTGTTGTTTTTTTATCCTGTGCCGGTTCTCCAGGCATACCGACCTTATCTGGCACCCGCTGTACCAGTTTCTTTTCTATGACTCGGTCATCTTCTCCCGTGCATTCTTTTTCTGGTCCCCATATTTGGGCATTCGTCACATTGTCATCGGTCCAGTATGATTCTCAAGGTGCAGAAGTCAGCTATATTAACGCATGTCCTGCTGCTCCCTCTTGTTTTATAAACACAGAAAGTATGTTTTTTCAATATAATTACTTGTTTTTGTTTCATTTTGAAACTTGTTATATTTCGTTTTGAAATCACCTGTTCCACAAATGATTTCAATTTCAAAAGGAATCCGTATCTCCTTCGTTACTTCTTCCTGCTGACTGTATTCAGATTCTGTTAAAAATTATTATGATCATCTCACCGTACATGCCCATTTCCAAAGCAGATTATCCGTGCTGTTTCAGTTCCGTTTCCGCTTGACCTGCCGCTCCTTTATTAATGACATGTTGTGCTTTCAGCATCATGTCCATAGCAGATGCCATGATTTGCCAAACCAGCGCTGCTGAGCTCTTTCCTTTCTTTGCCGGATTGCACCCGGAAGATATACGAAAAAGCCGAAAGCTGCAGTTTCCGGCATACAAATCTGTTTCTCATCAGATTCTGCCAACATCAAAAAGTTGGCACGTTTTTTTGCATGTTATTTTACAGAGGGAGAACCCCAAATTCATAAGGCGGCAAATCTCATGAAGAAAATCGTTACCTTACTTCTTGCTGCGCTGATGGTTCTCACCGCATTTGCCGCACTGGCTGACTGGCCTAAGCGTGCCATCGAACTCATCGTCCCGGCCAATCCGGGCGGAGATACCGACGCAAATGCCCGCGCTCTTGCTGCTGCCTTGACTGAAGAAATGGGATGGGACGTCATCGTCACCAACATGAACGGCGGCGCCGGCGCTGTTGCTTTTGAAGACGTTCTTGGCAATCCGGATCCTGGCTACCGTTTCGTGTTCTATCACAGCGGCGCCTGCATCACCCAGATCATGGGTATGTACGAGGGATACAACATCGTTGATGATTTCAAGCTGGCAGGCATGCCGGTACTTGACTATTCCAACGCATTCGTGATCAACGCCCAGAATGAGAAGTTCTCCGATGTTGCCAGCATGGTTGCCTACATGAAGGATCATCCGAATGATGTTACCTTCGCTACCGAAACCGGTTCCTTCACGCATCTGCATGTGCTCGCCTTTGAGCAGGCTGCCGGTGTTTCCTTCAACATTGTTGACGCTGGTACTGCTGCCCAGAAGACCACTGAACTCCTCGGAAAGCGCCTCGACGTTATCGGAACCCAGGCTGGTCTCTTTCACGACTATCTTGACACCACGGATCCGACCCAGAAGTTCACCTGCCTCGGCATCCTAGCTGACGAGCGTCTGGCTGCCCGCCCTGACATCCCGACCATGAAGGAGCAGGGATATGACGTTGTCTTCTCCAAGTTCTTCTATCTTGCCGCACCGAATGCAACTGACGATGCTGTCGTTACCGCGATGAATGAAGCCCTCAAGAAGGCTGTCGACAATGCCACATTCAAGTCCTACTGCGAAAATGCTTATGTGAATCCTTCCTTCATGACACCGGAAGAGACCGAGAAATATTACAGCGAGCAGTATGACATCTATCTTTCTTACCTGGTCGACTACGCTGAGTAAAGTCCATGTGAATCTCCTCTGACCGCAGCCAACGGCTGCGGTTTTTTCTTGTACTTTTTTAAAAGAGTGTCTATAATCTATTGAGTTTAACCGCATGTCGGACTGTCTGGGAGGATTCAGAAATGGTTCATATTGCATTTGCCGTACCGGATTCTGTTCTTGTCAATGTCGTTCATGAGGCATGGGCGCTGCATGAAAAACTGTTTGGAAAACACGTGGATCTCCGCTATACGGTTGATTTCTCCATTGATCCGGAATTTATACTTTCCAAACACTACAACGCGGATGTCATCGTCAGCCGTGGCGGTGTCGCTGCAGCGCTGAAAGAGCGGAATACCCTGATTCCGGTTGTTGAGATTCCCATTACCTCCGATGATATGCGCACCTCCATCCGGCGGGCAATTGAGCGCTACGGAGAACAACCAATCGGAGTCGTCGGTACCGTCAATACCATCCGGCCTGTTTATTTTATGAGCCATGATTTTCCTGTTTCCATACGTCCTTATCCAACATCGAGCGTATATATGCGCGATCTCGTAGAGGGAATGGAACGCGCGGTTGCAGATGGCAGCAGAATCATTCTTGCCGGTCACAATACCTGTCACTACTGTGACGAGCACGGTATACCGGCTGAACTCATCTATTCATCTGTCGAATCAGTTTTTCTGGCCATCATCGAGGCCAAACGCTGTGCGGATATCGCCCGGCTTGAACGGGAAAATTCCATGATTTTCCGTGGCATTGTCAATAATGTCTTTGAAGGGATCATCGCTGTAGACCGGGACAACATTATCCGGACATTTAATCCGGCAGCTGCAGAACTGCTAGGGCGCAAAACTTCCGACTGTCTTGGACACCCTCTGAATCAGGCTCTGCCTGAAGGCCGGCTGACTTCCATTCTCTCCGACAATATGGCATACACCAATGAAATTGTCCGGATCGGAAGCGACAATTTCGTGCTAAACAGTACGCCCATAAACCACGAAGGAAAACGTCTCGGAACCCTGGTCACCTTTCAGGCTGCCCAGACCATTTCAAATGCTGAAAGCCGTCTCAGAGACCGTCAGCGGGTCTCCGGACATCTGGCCAAATATCATTTTGAAAACATACTGGGAGAAAGCCCGGCTATCCGAAATGCCATCTACCAGGCAAGACGCTATGCCGGTGTTGACTCGAACATTCTCCTCTACGGCGAAACCGGAACCGGAAAAGAGCTTTTTGCCCAGTCCATCCACAACGAAAGCAACCGGGCGCTTGGTCCATTTGTCCCTGTCAACTGTGCTGCCATTCCTGAAAACCTGATGGAAAGTGAATTCTTCGGTTATGAAGGCGGCGCTTTCACAGGTGCCAGCAAAGCCGGTAAAATAGGACTTTTTGAAGCAGCTCATGAAGGTACCATTTTCCTGGATGAGGTCAGCGATATCCCGCTGACACTGCAGAGCCGGCTTCTCCGCGTCATCCAGGAGCGTGAGGTCAGACGCGTTGGCTCCAACCGTGTCACACCGATTGATGTGCGGATCATCTGTGCCACAAACCGCAACCTGCTAGAACTGATTGAACAGGGCAGGTTCCGCGAAGACCTGTACTTCCGGCTGAAAGTGCTCTCTGTCGACCTTCCACCCCTGCGGGAACGCGGTACGGACATTTCGAAGATCATGCAGCATTATCTCAGCTATTACACCCACAAATTCAGCAAACCTGCAATTACACTCTCACCCCAGGCTTCTGCTCTGGCTCTGACTTACTCCTGGCCCGGAAACATCCGCGAGATCCGAAACATTTCCGAGCAACTTGCCGTCCTGTGTGAATCCGAAGTCGTTACGCCCGAGGATATGGCTATGGTTCTTCCTCTCCCCAAATCAGCCAAACCTGCTCCGGTCCCCCCGACCCAGTTCAGCGATCTGGAAGAATTGAACCGGCTTCAGATTCTTCATGTTGTCCAGACGGCAGGAAGCCGGACAAAAGCCGCCCAGATCCTGGGCATTTCCAAGACAACACTTTGGCGGAAATGTAAAGAATACGGTATAACCACATAAAAAAAACGGCCCGAACTGGTGACTTCCATAAAACAGTATTAGCCAGAAAAATCAAGAAAGGCATCTGCGTGCCGGATTGGTCAATACTGAATTATGGGGGAAAAGCACAATGAAATCCCTGTTTGAAGAGCTTGGCGGCACCTATACCTTAGGCAAAGACGGTATGTACTATCCGAACCTGGCGATTGAGGAAACTGATCAGCGCTCCATTGGAAAATGGGGACGGATGCACATGGAATACCTGAAAGAGCAGCATCCGAGCCTTTATCAACGGCTCCTTCTGAACGGAACTTTGGGCAGACATCTTGCTGACGCAGACGAAAGAGCGACAGCGATGCTTGATACCGGTAGGGGCAGCGAGGATGACATTGGACCCTTCCTCTTCCAAAGCCTGTAAGGCTCGGCGACAGATGAAGGTCTTGCCACTGCCGGCACTTCCAGT
>JAFUHD010000205.1 GCA_017469025.1 Clostridia bacterium | reverse complement strand
GACAACTGCGATTGATATGGTGCCTAAAGCACGACTATGTCCTTAAAGGAGATGGCCCAGCATTTCATGCTGGTTTGTCAAATCATGACAACTGCAATTGATACAGTGCCGAAAGCACGACTATGTCACTAAAGGAGCATTTCCCATGGATAATGAAACAGCCCGTAAACTTCTTCAGGTCGGCCAGGCCTTTTCTCTGCCCGGACCATTCTTTTCTTATGAGGAGATTATGAACGGCAATGTCAACCGCACATACAAGGTTAACTATGTAAGCGATGACGGTACTGGCATGGCTGTGATTAAGCCGTATCTAGTTCAGAAGATCAATTCGTACGCTTTTCGCAATCCTGACATCCTGATGAGTAATATCGAAAAGGTTACTGAACATATTCGGACAAAGCATCCGGACAAGGTATGCATGCATTTTCATCATACTGTCCAGAACGGGGTTCGCCGTTCTTACCTTGAGGAAGGCGACAGTTTCTGGAGAGTTTACGATTATATTCCCGCTGTGACATTCAACAAATGTGATAATGTCAGGATCATTCGCAGTGCCGGGCGGGCATTTGGCGAATTCCAGATGGCGCTCAGTGATTTTGACGCCACTCAGCTTTTTGAAACGATTCCGGATTTTCACAATACCCGCAAGCGCTATGAGACACTTATTTCAGATGCCAAAGCAGATCCCTGCGGCCGGCTGGCGGAAGTGCGTCCGGAACTTGATTATCTCCTGTCCGTTCAGGACGATGCCTGCCGTCTGACGGATCTGTACAATGAAGGAAAGCTTAAACTCAGAGTCACGCACAATGATACAAAGATCAACAATGTTCTCTTTGACGCGGAGACCCAGGAGCCTATCGTTGTCATAGATCTGGATACGGTAATGCCCGGACTGATCGGACATGATTTCGGTGATGCCATCCGGTTTGCTGCAAACTTTACAGAGGAAGATTCGGAAGATGCCGGCAGGACCGGTGTTGATCTCAATATTTTCTGGGCATTTGCGGATGGTTTCCTGAGTCAGACAGCGAAGACGCTGACTGAAACAGAAACGGATACACTGGCTCTTTCCTGTTTTGCAATTACCTGTGAACTTGCGACACGTTTTCTGGATGACTATCTGGTTGGCGATAAATACTTTAAGGTTAAAACAGAGCGTCACAACCTCATTCGGACCCGCTGTCAGATTGCACTTGCGCGTGATATGCAGGAAAAGCTCGGGGCAATGCAGGCAATTGTCAGAAGCTGCACCGATAAATACAGGAAGGACTAATACGGATCATTGCACGGAATGGTTCATTGTTTTATATATAAAAAAGAGACCGGTCAGGTCTCTTTTTTGTGTGGTCGGATCATTTGTCGTCGGGAAGCGAGATACCGAATTCGCCGGGAAGGAACCGGGGACAGACATTTTCTGTGGTACAGATGACAGAAGCGGCAAGGCGGGAGCCTATTTCACATGCCTCACGAAGGCTTTTTCCATATGTGAGGCCAATGGTTACACCGGAAAAGAAGGCATCACCGGCACCGGTTGTATCCTTGACATCCACCTTCCAGGCGGGGCTGTATCCGCATTCCGTTTTTCCATCCGTATAAACTGCACCGGCGGCGCCCATGGTTACGATGAGACGCTGTATCTGGGCAGAGCGTATTTTTTCCGGCAGAATATTCATCATCTCTTCCGGGGTCTTGGATGAGTAATCCTCTGAAAAGAGAATGCCGGCTTCCTGCTGGTTGCATACAAAGCAGGCGACGGATTTGAGCAGATCTCGCCGTTCTACGGCAATGGACATATTGGAAACAACAGCGTAAATGTCTTTATGATACTTTGAACCATAAGCAAAGACGCGCTTGATAATGTCCTTGTCCATGTCGATTTCTATTGCGATACTGTCACAATTTTCAAAAATCTCATCGCCGCACTCGTCCAGAATTTTGCAGATCGGGGTAAGGTCCGGGCGTTTGGAAACAGAGGCGATAACGTCTCCGTCATTGCTGAAAATAGCGAGCCAGGTTCCCATGCCGTCGGGAACTGTCCGGATGTACTTTGTGTTGACCTTGTGATTGTTCAGTTTGCGGACCACGTCAATGCCGGTGCCGCTTTCATCCACAAGACTTACAAAGGTTGGACGCAGTTCTACGTTGGCAATGTCCTCGGCAATATTACGGCAGACACCGCCGTGAACCTGCTCAACGCGGCCGACATTCCGTCCGCCAGGAATGTAAGCGGTTAGCGGATAGCCTTTGATATCGACAAAAACAGACCCGATGACAACAATTCCCATGACTGTTTCCTTTCTGTTATACCTGAATCAGTTGTAATGAGATGGGCTGACAAATGAGACTGGAATTATCCCCTGGTAACAGAGGCATACATTTTTTTATGGATCACAAAATAATAGGCGAACTCCCAGACAGCCATGATGATCCAGCCGATAAAGCACGAATATGCTTCGCCGGAGATACCGAGACGGGGAACAAGAAACGTAACAAAAATGGTCCGAATGCTGATCTGCAGTACGGTGGAGAACAGGACGATACGCATTTTTGTCATGCCGCGGAAAAAGCCCTGAATGGCGTTCGTGATGCAGGGCATTACGAAAAACCATGCTTTTATACCCAGATAGGCAGTGCCCATTTCTATCATTTCTGAAGCATCATTTGGCGTCAGTGCAGAAACCATATAGCGGCCAAACAGGAGTGTGACAGTGCAGATGATGGGGAAATAGCAAAGGGCAATCTGGAGCCCCTTACGGAATGTTTCCCTGCATCTGTCTGCCCTGCCTGCGCCGCGGTTCTGAGCGGTGCAGGTCATGATGGCGGAGCCGATACTTTGAGCGGGAATGCAGGCAAAGTCATCAATCCGGCATACCGCATTGAAAGCACCGATAGCAATGACACCCTGTGCATTAATGACCGACTGGATAAGCACTTTGCCGATTGGCTGTGCTGACTGCTGTAAAGCGGTCAGAGAGCCAATGGAAAGTGTTTCGCGCAGCAGACTCATGTCCATCCGGATGTCCGAACTGGACAGATGCAGAATCGGCATTTTCCGGCGGATCAGTACGACCTGGGTCAATACGGAAACACATTGAGACAGTACTGTGGCAAAGGCTGCTCCAAAGACACCCCACTCAAGCACTGCAACAAAAAGAAGATCCAGCAGAATATTCAGAACACAGGAGACTGAGAGAGAAATCAACGGTGTTTTGGAATCGCCAAGGCTGCGCATGGCAGCAGCCAGCAGATTGTACAGGAACGTAAGCAGGAATCCAAAGAACATAACCCTCAGATAGGTAGTTGCTTCGGGCAGGATCACTTCAGGTGTACGAATCAGACGAAGGATATTTGCAGAGAACAGAAGTCCCAGGATAAAAACGCCGAGAGAACAGAGAATGGAAAAAATAAGCGTTGTGGCGAATTCATGCCTGACTTTTTCCGGCTGATCGGCACCATAAAACCGGCTCATAAGAACGGATGCGCCCATACTGAGACCGGAGACACCGAGAATGACGATTGTCATAATGGGATTGCTGGTGCTGACAGCAGCCAGTGCATTCTCGCCAAGGCATTTGCCGATGATCATGGAATCAACGGCATTATAGGTCAGCTGAAGGAGATTCCCGAAAACCATGGGAACGGCATAGCTGATGAGGTGGCGGGGGATTGACCCCTGAGTCATGTTCTTCATATGTAGTGATTCAAATTCTTTCTGATGGTCAGTGTTGTAAATAATCAGCAGCAAATGGAAAAGCCGACGGATATCCTCACTACTGTTCCGTAATGATGCCCAGAATCTCATCTGGCTAAAGAACAGGGGGAATAGTTGGTTCATTATAGCATCTGTAACCGGAAAAAGAAATGCAGGGAAGTGCCCGGAAACATAAATTCATCCGGACAAGTGACAGTAAAGTGAAAAAAGATCCTTTTCAGTCAGGAAATCCGAACATTTTGCAAAAAACGCAATAAACAGTCTGTTTTCTGGATGGAATGCAAAAAAACATATACAGAGCAGTAAATGACGTTTTTTTTAATAATAATAGTTTGTCCAAAGATGCTTTGGATAGAAGTGATATCTATGTACAGTTTTATTGAAAGATAGGGATAGAAACAACAAGTTTGAAAGCAAATTATTGTTGAAATGATCTCTTGTAATTGTTCACTGTTTTGTGTACAATACGTCTGCTTTTTGAAAAAATGTTCGTTTTTTTTTGAAGAGCGGGTAATCTTGTTATCCCCAAAGCAATTTTTTTTTATTTCAACTTCAATGTATGGAGGAAAGCTGATATGAAGAAGTACCTCGCGTTTGTACTCTCTCTGATCCTGTGTCTTGCATTCACATCTTCTTTTGCACTTGAAGGAAAACCGGTTGCAAAAGATGACATCAAGGTTGGTTTTATCTTTCTGCATGATGAAAACTCCACTTATGACCTGAACTTCCTGAATGCTGCAAAGGAAGCATGCGAGAAGATGGGCGTCAAGTATGTACTTAAGACGAACATTCCCGAGGGCGAGCAGTGCTATGAAGCTGCTGCTGAGCTTGTTGATGACGGCTGCAATATCGTTTTTGCTGACAGCTTCGGTCATGAGTCCTATATGATTCAGGCTGCAATGGAGTTCCCGGAGGTTGAGTTCTGCCATGCTACCGGCACCAAGGCTCATACCACCAATCTTGCAAACTATCACAATGCGTTTGCATCCATCTATGAAGGACGTTATCTTGCTGGCGTTGCTGCCGGACTGAAACTCAATGAGATGATCGCTGAGGGCAAGTTCACTGCTGAGGAAGCCAAGATGGGTTATGTCGGTGCCTATCCGTACGCAGAGGTGAAATCCGGCTACACTTCTTTCTTCCTTGGTGCCCGTTCGGTTTGCCCGACAGTGACCATGGACGTGACTTTTACCAACTCCTGGTATGACGAAGCCCTTGAAAAAGAAGGTGCTACCAAGCTGATCAACGACGGCGCAAAGCTCATCAGCCAGCATGCTGACTCTATGGGTGCTCCGACTGCCTGTGAAGATGCCGGCGTTCCGGATGTTTCCTACAATGGCAGCACAGTTGCCGCCTGCCCGAATACTTTCATCGTGTCCTCCCGTATCAACTGGGCACCATACTTCGAGTATATGATCAATGCCACCATCAATGGTGAGGCGATTGCAGTAGACTGGACTGGCACCATCGAGACCAGTTCTGTTGAGCTTTCTGAGATCAATGAGGCCGCTGCCGCTGCAGGTACTGCCGAGAAGATTGCTGAAGTGAAGGCTGCCTTTGCGGATGGATCCCTCAAGGTGTATGACATTTCCACGTTCACTGTCAATGGCGAAAAACTTGAAAGCTATCTGGCAGACGTTGACGATCTGGGCGACTGGCAGCCGGAAACAGAGGTTGTCTCTGACGGATACTTCCACGAGTCCGAGTATCGTTCTGCTCCGTATTTTGATATCGATATCGATGGTATCAATTTGCTGGGTGCTTAATAGAACACTTTTCAAGCCGGCTGTTTCGGGATTCCAGGGCAGCCGGTTTTTTACCTTTACTGCAAAGGGCAGTGCGTCATAAAAATGCATTGCCCTTTGCAGTAGATTCTATTTCTATGGCTTATGGGAGGCATTTGAAAGATGGAAAACCGTATACCGGCCGTCAGCATGCATAATGTATCCAAGCGGTTCGGCACGATTCTTGCCAATGACAAGGTTGACCTTGAAATCTACAGGGGAGAGATTCTCGCAATACTGGGAGAAAACGGCAGCGGTAAAACGACACTGATGAACATGCTGTCCGGTATTTACTATCCAGATGAAGGAGAAATCCGGATTGACGGTCGGCCGGTAATCATCCGCTCTCCAAAGGAAGCATTTGATCTTGGTATCGGTATGATACATCAGCATTTCAAACTGGTTGATGTGCTGACTGCTGCCGAGAATATCACGCTCGGTCTTGAAGGACGGCTTAATCTGAAGGATGTTTCCCGCAAAATCCGCGAAATCTGCGATACATACGGCTTTCAGGTGAATCCGGACCAGAAAGTGTATGATATGTCTGTCTCCCAAAAGCAGACCGTGGAAATCGTAAAGGTTTTGTATCGTGGAGCGGATATCCTGATATTGGATGAGCCGACAGCCGTGCTTACGCCTCAGGAAACAGACCGTCTTTTTGCAGTCCTCAGGAATATGCGTGAGGATGGAAAGGCGATTGTCATTATCACGCATAAGATGCATGAAGTGAAATCGCTGTCTGACCGTGTGGCAATTCTGCGCAAAGGGCAGTATGTAATGAGCGTTCCAACTCGTGGAACAGATGAACAGGAAATGACTGACCTCATGGTAGGACATGCCGTCAAGCTTAATATTGACCGTCCGGAGCCGGTGAATCCACGATTGAAAATCGATGTCCGTGACCTGACTGTCCGCAATATTGACGGCATTGTACGGCTTGATCATGTCTCCTTTACCGCCAATTCGGGTGAAATACTGGGCATCGCCGGTGTTTCTGGTTCGGGCCAGAAAGAACTGCTTGAGGCGATCGCCGGACTTCAGCCGGTAGAATCCGGCAGCATTTCATTCGTTGAAGATGACGGTACACGTGAGGAGCTGGTCGGCAAGGATCCGCTTGAGATCACGAAGATGGGGGTTTCCCTGTCCTTTGTTCCTGAGGACCGTCTCGGAATGGGCCTGGTTGCCAACATGGACCTGACGGATAACATGATGCTGCGTACTTTCCGCAACGGATTTACAACGGTGGCGAACCGCCGGGTGCCCAGACATATCGCCGAGCAGGTCGTCAATGATCTGCATGTCAATACACCGGGACTGAACGTGCCTGTTCGTACGCTGTCCGGCGGAAATGTTCAGAAAGTGCTGGTTGGACGTGAAATCACATCATCTCCAAAGGTGCTTCTGACCGCGTATGCTGTCCGCGGACTGGATATCAATTCTTCTTACACCATTTACAACCTGATTAATGAGCAGAAGCGCAAGGGTGTTGCTGTGATCTATGTCGGTGAAGATCTGGATGTTCTGCTTGAGATTTCCGACCGGATTATGGTTCTGTGCGGCGGAAAAGTCAGCGGTATTGTCCCGGGACGCGGCGCCAGGAAAGAGGAGATTGGTCTAATGATGTCACGTGTAGGAGGAAGTTCGCATGAATAATCAGAAGCGGAAACCTCTTTTCCATATTTCAAGACGCCAGTCGATGCTCTGGTACCGCATCTGGCTCATTCGTGGGCTGGCCATTCTGGCAGCACTGGTGGTCTGTGCGCTGGTTTCGGTTGTGATGACAGGTGAAAACCCATTCAGCATTTACAGCACCATATTTACAGCGTCTTTCGGTTCCCCACGAAAGATATGGGTGCTCCTTCAGAATATTGCGATGCTGCTGTGCGTTTCGCTTGCTGTAACGCCTGCTTTCCGGATGCGCTTTTGGAATGTCGGCGGTGAAGGACAGGCCCTGGTGGGATGTTTTGCTTCTGCAGCCTGTATGATTCTGCTTCGCGACAAACTGCCAAATGGCATGATCATCTTCCTGATGTTTGTGACCAGTATGCTCGCAGGAGCCATCTGGGGAGCCATTCCAGCTTTCTTCAAGGCGAAATGGGGAACCAATGAAACCTTGTTTACCCTCATGATGAACTATGTTGCCACGCAGCTGGTTGCATATTACTGTGTCGTGTGGGAAAGCCCCAAGGGATCCGGACAGATCGGCGTCATCAATCAGCAGTCACAGATTGGCTGGCTGCCGGTGATCGGGGGACAGAAATATCTGTTGAATATACTGATTGTAGCAGTTCTCTGTCTGTTTACATATTATTATATGTATTTCTCCAAACATGGTTATGAAATTGCCGTGGTTGGTGAAAGTGAGAAAACAGCACATTATGTCGGAATCAAGGTGGAAAAGGTCATTATTCGCACCATGATGCTTTCCGGAGCCATGTGCGGACTTGCAGGTCTCCTTCTGACCGGTTCCACCAACCATACGCTGACGACGACCATTGTTGACGGACGCGGTTTTACCGCTGTTATGGTCTCCTGGCTGGCCAACTTCAATCCGGTCTGGATGATCGGCACCTCCTTTCTTCTGGTTTTTCTCAGCCGTGGCGCAGGCGAGATTTCTACCAATTTCGGACTTAACAAATCTTTTGCCGATATACTGACAGGTATTATTCTGTTCTTTATCATTGGCAGTGAGTTCTTTATCATGTACAAGGTGAAATTCAAGCATGCAGCGGAAAAGGAGGTCAAGGCGTAATGTTTGATTTTGTTTCGTTCATTCCGCGGGCCGTCGTACAGGGTGTTCCGCTTCTGTTTGGCAGTACGGGTGAAACACTGACCGAGAAGTCAGGCAACCTGAACCTGGGTATTCCAGGCATCATGTATGTTGGTGGCATCTGCGGCGTTATCGGCGCGTTTCTCTATGAACAGTCTTTACCATCAAGAGAGATGATTAACGGCGTACTGGCGATAGGCATTCCGCTTCTCAGCTGCCTGGCCGGTTCCCTGCTGATGGGTCTCATCTACTGTTTCCTGACAGTAACACTGCGTGCAAACCAGAACGTGACTGGACTTGCCATGACGACCTTTGGCGTTGGCATCGGTAATTTTTTCGGAGGTTCCCTGATCAAACTGTCCGGCAGTGCTGTGCCGTCTATTGCACTGACAGCGACAAGCAGCTATTTCCACCGGTCACTGCCGTTTGCTGATTCGCTCGGCTGGTTTGGCAAGATCTTCCTTTCGTATGGATTCATGGCCTATCTTGCTGTTGCTATTGCGCTGATTGCGGATTATATACTCCAGCACACCCGTACCGGACTGCACCTTAGGGCTGTAGGTGAAAACCCCGGTACAGCAGATGCAGCAGGCATTGATGTGGCCAAATACAAATATCGTGCAACCTGTATCGGCAGCATGATTGCAGGTCTTGGCGGTCTTTACTATGTAATGGACTACGCCAGCGGTGTATGGTCCAACAACGCCTTCGGTGACCGCGGCTGGCTGGCCATTGCGCTTGTTATCTTTACCATCTGGCGCCCGAAGACAGGCGTATTGTCTTCATTCCTGTTTGGCGGACTGTATATCCTTCATATGTACATTCCGTCCGGTCTCAATCTGGCTGTAAAGGAACTCTACAAGATGATTCCTTATATCGTAACAATCGTTGTCCTGGTCATTACAAGCATGCGTAAGAAGCGTGAAAACCAGCCGCCTCAGAGTCTTGGTCTTCCGTATTTCCGCGAAGAACGGTAACAGGTCCGGAGCATCTGCTCCGGACTTTTTGGATTTCAATGAAAAGGTAGTCACACAATATGAAGTGTATGCAGATTGAATCGGCTGTCTTGTGGTCGTTGAGATGAGCAGAGTTGCATGCTATAATATCGAGTATATATAATCGACATGCAAAAGACGACAGTCTGTACAGGCAGATGGAGGGAAATATGAGCAGAACAATGGATCTGGTCAGTGTTTTTGAAGACACCAGACGGTTTTATGAAACGAATCAGTCTCTGGTGGATGCAACGGAGGAAAGCATCCGGCAGACGGTCTTCTATGAACCGCAGGAATATCCTGAATTCCGAAAAAGGTGGAACATGAAGGCATTGTTAAAGTAACGCGGCAAAGGACTTTTGAAGCTGCCATTGAGATACATTGCAGAAAGCCGCAGGACAGGATTGCGGTTTTGAACTTTGCCTCTGCAGTCAATCCTGGCGGAGGCGTTAAACATGGTGCCAGAGCACAGGAGGAGAGCCTGTGCCGATGTTCAAATCTGTATCCGGTGCTGAATCAGCAGAAAAACTGGGACAGGTATTACAAAGTCAACCGTCAGGCTGGCAATCCCCATTACACAGACGCGATCATGTATTCACCGGAGATCCGGATTATCAAGACGGACGACGGATTGTATCAGCGGCTTCCGGAAGACGAATTTGTATCAACAGATGTTATTACCTGTGCTGCCCCAAATCTGAATCCATATGCACATGCAGAACATGGGTTTGACAGAAACAGATTTATGCTGGGCAGTGAAGAACAGACTGCACTTCACAGGAGCCGGGCAAGACACATTCTGTCTGTTGCTGCCGCGCATGACGTGGATACACTCATTCTTGGTGCGTTTGGCTGTGGAGCGTTCTCAAATGATCCAAAGGCAGTGGCTCGTGCCTATGCAGAGGTTTTGCAGGAATACCGATATTCTTTCAGGGAAATTGAGTTTGCCGTCTATTGCTCAT
>JAFUHD010000204.1 GCA_017469025.1 Clostridia bacterium | reverse complement strand
TAAACAGTAATATTTGTCCGCCATCATGCGAAACCAATTTTCACATGATGGCAGTTTTTGTCCGAAAATCATGCGGCCGCTGTCCGGCCGAAAATAGAACGCTTGTCCGACTGCGTCGGAATACACGCATAGCAGGACAGCCTAATCATATGCAGTGTTATTCAAGACTGAATAATCAAATGTATTGGGGAGGTTAATACCGCATCGGGTTTATATAGAAAACCACCTCCCCCCTAATTTCTCTAGTTAGGTAGAAATACAACGGTTTTATAATGTGATGCTGTTTCGTATAGCAAATAAGTTTGGACAGTTCGTATTTTTTTGCAAACTTCCTTGACATCATATATATCACCGGATAAAATGTGAACACTGTTCAGTAAATTGTCATGTTTTCGACATGCGGTCCGGTGTGACCGTCTCCGCAAGTTTTCCGGGCACCATACAGTTAGGCAGAAATGACACGACATCGGTATTGAGAACAGATATTGTTGTTAACGGAGGATGGACCATGCAGACAAAAACCAGGAGCAAAAACTTTGATGCAGAGATCACACTCGGCCCGGATGCAACCATCGGTGACAAAGTCAAAGCTCTGCGTCTTTCCAAAAAGATGACCCTCACTGCTCTGGCACGGGCAAGCGGTCTGTCTGACCGTGCCATCCGCTATATTGAAAATAATGAACGTGTTCCCGGCGCAGGTGCCATCCGGCAGCTGGCAGATGCCCTGGAGGTCAGAACTGACTTCTTTATGGACGAAACGCTCTTCCAGCAGGAAATGCATCAGGAAGAGTTTCTGCGCGAAGCCAGGGAAAAATACGGTTCACGGGGCATGGCACAGGCGAGACATCTGGTGGAACAGGCACAGGCACTGTATGCCGGTGGAGAACTGTCAGAGGAAGACCGTGATGTATTCCGTGCTGAAATGGAAGCAATCTTCTGGGATTCCCAGGAAGAAGCCCGCAAATTTGCACCAAAGAAATACCGCTGATACACAGAAACATGACCCGCGCTGTATGTCGGTCTGGCAAAAACGGAGCTGCAGTCTCCGGAACACACTCTGATGGAGGACTGTTTTCAGATGTATCCGCAGGCAATCCAAATGGCTGAACAAGCCGTTTCGTATTATGGAACCCGTGATCCGTTTGAGATCATTGAAGCCCGGCACATCAAGCTGCGCTTCTTCGCAGCAGAAAATCTGCTCGGATATTTCACTGTCGTCAAACGTATCCAGTATATCGGTCTCAACCGGAATGCAGATGAGGATCTTCTGAGAACCGGCGCAGGCCATGAACTGGGGCATGCTTTTCTTGATTATGACGCTGCTGCAGGCGGCCGCGATTTCCAGGACACCTTTCTGTATACCCTTTCAAACGGGCGGCTGGAAAAGAATGCCAATCTCTTTAACGCTGAGCTTCTGATACCGGATGAACCTGTCCTTATTGCGCTTTGTCATGAGGCTTACGTCAAAACGCTTCATCAGATTCAAAGCTGCATTGACAGTTGCCGCAGCAGCCGGGCAAGGTTTGACTTCGAGCAGGAATGCATGCGCCAGTTCTACGATGCTCATGACATTGCCTCTATAGAAGAAATGGCCCGGGAATGTCGTGTAGATCCGGAGCTGATGCGCTTCAAGCTTCAGGCGC
>JAFUHD010000203.1 GCA_017469025.1 Clostridia bacterium | reverse complement strand
TCCAGCTTACGGTGATTGTGTTGAAGATGCTGTTGCCTGCAATGAGCGTCAGCACAATGGCATCAATAAAGAGCATGATCCTTTTAGCCGGCTTTTTGACATAAGAATCAGCGGCTACCGCAATCCCCAGAGCAACCAGTATCATAAGCGGCAGCATCAGCGTATTCATTTTTTCCTGAAGTTCAAATGACAGGTATTCCAACCGGTTCCTCTCCTCTTTCCCCATGCAAATGCCCTGATATCTGACCGCATGCTTCTCAGTCGCTGAATGACAGGCAGGTGCGAAAGGGCTGTTTATTTATTCAGGACAAACCATGATATTGGTCAGTGCACACTGATCACCTGTAAGTGCGAGATACAGGCGACCATCTTCACTTACCTTTGTCCGGCTCTTAATCATAATGCCGAGATTTTCCGTCTCCACCAAAATCTGACTGCCTTCTTTTCTGATCTTCACCTGGCAGTCAATTCCCTGCCGGTTCATCTCTTTCCAGGTATTCCATCCCGGAAAACTGATCGTACGATCTATCTGCACATCGTTTTCCGCTCCGCTGTCAGAGCCCCATGTCTCACCATCAAGGCGTATCAGCTGATACTCCCGGAATCCCGGTCCATTTACTGCACCGTCTTCCGACGTAAACAGACAGAGATACGGGCAGTGCCAGACAAGTCTTGCCGTCGGAAGACTCTGTGCATGGAAAGATAACGCCATTTTTTCCCGAATGGGAATGCCCTTTGTCGCAGACGAACGCCAGCCGTCAATCTGTAGATTCGGAATATCTCCTTCAGGACATCCCCGGATAAAGCTTACCTCCTCGGCAATACGTGGAATCTCGTGCTCGTCCGAAACATAAGAATCCTGTTCTACACGAATGTTGCTGATCTGACAGTGTTCTCCGGTAAGCGAAATATAGGAATATCTGGAGCAGTCCGGCAGCGCAATAATGCATTCCAGTATTCTGGACCTGTCTGAAAGCCTGACCCGCATGTGATCCCGGATCCTTACCGCATCTATCACGCAGCTGATGTACCGCATATCCGGTGCAATCCAGACATCCGTATCCGGCGGCAGTTTCCTTGACTCCATCTTCCGTGCACCTTCGCATATGGTCCTCCCGTCAGTACGGATCTGGCCATACTCAAAGTAACACATATCTTTCTTTTTCCGCTCATCCTCATGTACTCTGCCATCCAGTGCATCAAACAGCACCAGTGTCGGAAGACAGTCCGTATTCCGGAACCCCTCATCCGGCCTGCTGTAAAAAAAGATACGGGATCTTTTTTCATTGATGCGAATCCCCGTTGAACAGTCATGACAGATGCTTTCACAGTGAATCCGTGCAGGAAAACCTTCCGTTTTTTCTGATGAATGCTCCTGCATCTGGTATTCTGTGTCCAGATCAATCAGATGCATCATGATCTTTGTATAAACAGGATCAAATTGAGTCCCGGAACCTTCAACCAGCTGCTCGCGGACTTTATCCTGAGGAAGCGGATCGCGGTAGCTGCGTTTGGAGCTCATGGTGTCGTATGCATCTGCCACCGCTATGATCCTGGCAATTTCCGGGATATCATCCCCCTTCAGTCCTTCCGGATAACCGCTTCCATCATAGTGTTCATGATGATAATGTGCACCAAGACTCACGTATGGAGACTGCTGAATATTGGACAGAATCTGGTTGCCATAAACCGGATGAAGTTTGATCTGTTCATACTCTTCATCCGTCAGTCTGCTTTCCTTGTTAATGATGTAATCCGGAATACCGATTTTTCCCACATCATGCAGAAGTGCAGCAAAATAGACCTTCTCACACTCCTCATCCGACTTTCCTGCTTCGCGTGCAATCTGGGAAGCATAGATGGCTACGCGCGTTGAATGACCGTGCGTATACTTGTCTTTTGCATCTATTGCCGTTACCAGTGCCTCTGCAGTCTGTTCAAACATTGCATGGATTTTTTTCTTTTCTTCTTTATAGAATTCAATTTCCAGGTTCCGCGCATGCTCCACTTCCCTGTCCATATCCAAAAGTGAAAATATATAGAGCAGTGCAGACATGGAAACAATGGTTATGTTATTTAAGGATATTCCATACATGAAAACCTGAAAGATTGATGCAATGATCGAAAAGCCCGAAAAAAGTAGAAGCGCAGTACTCATGCCCCGGCTCAGCCGTTTGCGATACTGAACAATAACCGAACCCTGCAGAAACATTACCGTAAGCGGAGTCAGGTAACATATGATGAACCCCGGTGCACGCTGATACCTGTTCATCTCATCAAATGTATAATACATCCCCGTAGGCTGTGCAAGAATCACCAGAGCCATTCCCAGCAGAATCATGATTTTTACGCTTTTCAGCCGTCTGGGAACCGTTTTCAGTCCGCCTTCATGCGTAAACAGATCTATCAGGTACAGATTGAATCCATACAGGACAAACAGTACCAGAAAAAACACCAGAAAATTACTGATACGGACCATCCACCACCCGAGAGTACTTGTATCACCTCTGTAGATGTACGCCCTCCGGTCTGAGATCAGCAGCAACATGGCACTGAATTCCATCAGAAACAACGCATGTTTCCGTCTCTTTGTCATCACATTCGTCAGGAAAACAAGCATTGACATCATACCACAAACGGCACTCAGGATCATCATAACGTCCGCCTGCTGCTGCTTTAAAACGTCCATTTATCCGCCTTCCTTTATTCTGAATCCATCCCTTTTGTCCAAGTATATACTTAAGACAGCCGATGTTCCACTTGTTTTTTCATACTGAAGTCACAATAACACTGCTAATCCAACCAACATCCAACAAACCCTGTCCGTATCGTCTAAGTAAATCCTGGTGTTTGACACAATCGGACATCATACTGAATAAATATGACGATAGGCCCATATCCTTCTTGGAAGCAGTGTACTGCGGTCTCATCCGGTATAACCGCCTCTGCTTCAGGGATGAACCGGTTCCCAGGGTTTTCACGAAAGAAACGTCTGTGATATAATGGCAGAGAATAGATGGTATGCGATGCCATTATCAGGTACCCGTTTGTCTAAGAAACTTGCTGCTTCAGCCAGTATAAATGTGAACACCCAGGTCCTTCACCTGGGAGGATATGGCCCAGTGCTTGCGCTGGTTTGTCAAAAAATGACATCTGTTATTGATTTGGTGCCGAAAGCACAACTTTTTCTTAACTAAGGATATGGCCCAGCGCTTGCGCTGGTTTGTCAAAAAATGACATCTGTTATTGATTCGGTGCCGAAAGCACAACTTTTTATTAACTAAGGATATGGCCCAGCGCTTGCGCTGGTTTGTCAAAAAATGACATCTGTTATTGATTTGGTGCCGAAAGCACAACTTTTTATTAACTAAGGAGGAGATCCCCATCAAAAAAAGGCGCATCCTTCTGATTCTCAGTGCTGTTATATCTTATCTGATCATGCTTAAACTGCTGGTCATTTTCGAAAACAATTCTCCGGACGCTGTTATCCACACGCTTGGAGATGCTTTCTGGTATTCCCTGGTCACACTGACAACAGTCGGCTATGGAGACCTGTCTCCGGTAACCTTTGCCGGACGTGCAATAGGCATCATTTTTCTGATCCTCTCCACTGGTGTATTGGCCTTGCTGTTCAGTCTGGCCTATTCCCTGCTGACAGGCCGTCTTTTCCCCCATCTCAGGCTCTGGTACAAGCGAAACGAAAAATGGTATCTGTTTTATCCGGACAATGAAGCCTCCAGAATTCTGGCTTCACATTTTTCAGACGGCTGCTGTATTTTCTGTGATTCCGAAAAAAGCGGGGAAGATCGTGAGCTTCACCTGAAAGAAATGCCGGATGCCCTATTGTCCCTGCCTTTTGCGGCACAGGGTGAACGCATTCTGTTTGTGATGAGCGAGGATGTCACAATCAACGAACATATCGCCAAATCGCTTGCTGACCGTCCAGTCAGAATATACTGCCGCGGTGAAGGACTGAATGAATCTCTCCCCCAGAACATTGTACGGTTCAATCAGTTTGACTGTGCCGCACGGCTGTACTGGCAGCTGCGCCCTTACCAGCCCGACGGCGAACAGGTTGTTCTGCTTGGAAACGGCAGATTTGCTGTTTCTCTGCTAAACCAGGGCCTTCTGGTTGCCCCACCCTGTGTGACCATCCATCTGTTCGGTGACTGGAGCATCTGGAATTCACTGCACGATGCTGTCAGTCAGCTCTCAGACTTCATTATCCGGCTTGAATGGCACAAAGAAAACTGGACATCTGCCAGATCCCTTCTGGCAGATGCTGACCGCATTATTCTCTGTGCGGATCATGAACAGGAAAACCGCGACATGCTCCGCCTTCTGAGACAGTATTATGTCACCCAAGGATACATCGATGTGCGCGCCATTCCGGGGCTTCAGGATGCATTCTACTTCGGAACGCCCCAGATGCTCTTTACTCCGGAACTGGTAATGCGCCAGCGTCAGAATGACCTGGCACAGTCACTGCATGAAATGTACCGGAGCCAGGCGGATTATCCCGTTCCGTCATGGTCAGAACTGTCCGATTTTCTGAAGCACTCCAATCTGGCTGCCGCAGATCATCTGCTGACCAAGATACGAATTCTGCTGCCGGAAATGGATGTGCATCAGATCACACCGGAAATCTGTGCAAAAGCCGCTGCCAGGTTCAATGCGGCAGATTCTGACGAAAAAGAACTGCTGCGCTCCATTGAACATAACCGCTGGCTGCTTTTCCATGCACTTTATAACTGGCAGTATGCCGAAAAGCGGAATGATGCCATGCGGCTGCACCCTCTCATGGTCAATTATACCACGCTGAGTCCTGCAGACCGTCAGAAAAATGACAGTGCATGGCTCCAGCTTGAAACACTCGCCAGGGAAGGAGAACAATAATGGCAACACTGTTCGTCATTATGATTGTCGCCTGCTTTTTTGTTGCAGCAATACTGAACCTTGCCCTCCAGTCAGATTTCCGGAACCGGATCATGGGAATCTGTGCTACCACTGCGATCCTGTTCGGCGTAACCTTTTATTCATATGCATATACCTTCGAAACAGGCTTTTCAATCATCACCATACTGAAATCCCTGCTGATGGTCTGCCGTATGTTTGGCGGTGTCAATGATTATGCGGCACTCGCCTCAACACCCCTGTTCCGCCATTCCGCTGCCATTGCGCTGTTCTGGCTCTGCCACTTTATGGCTTTCTATGTCACAGCCAGTGCAGCCATTGAGATTCTTGGAAAGCGTCTTCTGAAAGGAATCCGGATCTGGCTGCTGCGCAAAGGATCGTTGACTATTATCTATGGTGCCACACCTGAAGCGATTCAACTGGGGAAACGCTTTAATGAAAAAAGCTCTCTCATCTATGTCGTCGATGATGAAAATGCCACAACGTCCAGCATTGTTGATTCGCTGAATGGTGTCGTTTTTTCCGGCGGCGCCACGCTCTGTGCCACCCCCTCTTTTCTTAAAACCATCGGCGTTGAAAAACATGAACGTCAGCTTGACGTATACTGCATGAACAGTGATCATTCCCTGAACATGCGATATGCCACTGCGCTTCGCGATGCCCTTGAACAATATCACGTTAATCCGGACCTGACCAGTCTTTTTCTCCTGGATGTTCCGGAACAGAAAGCAACCGATCTGATTGCGGTCAAAGATCACTACGGATATGGCTATGTCTTTGCCTGCGAAAAATACGAGCTGGTTGCCCGTCTTCTGATTTCCAAACTGCCGCCATGGACCAGACTGAATTTTGACAAAACCGGGTGTGCCGTCAATGATTTCCATGTTGTCATCGTTGGTTTCGGCCAGATGGGCCGTGCAATACTCCGGCATGTGATCATGAACGGGCAGATGGAGGGAAGCACCTTCCATGCTGAAGTGTATGACCGTCAGATGCAGAATCTCGTCGGATATATGGAGGCAACCTACCCGGCGCTTCTCAGAGAGTATGACATCTGCTTCAATTCAAACGATGCCCGTTCTTCCGCTTTTTACAAGCATCTTGCCGACCATGCTGTCAGTATGATTGTCCTGTGCACCAGCAGCCGGCGCCAGAATGAAGAACTTGCACTGGATATTGAGCACTGGTATGCATCCCGCCCCGGAAGACCGCCTATCGTTCAATGTACCAGTGACGGCATCATTATTGATGATACTGAGCACCGGATCGGTGATATCGATGTTCGCAGCATGGACAGAATGGCCATGATTCTCAATCACGGATACACAAAAGGCGCATCCGAAGAGATTGACTGGCGGAACTGCGATCCATTCTCACGGGCAAGCAGCCGCGCTTCTGTCGATTTTTATCCTGCTATTCTCTATGCCTCCAGCACTACAGCAGATGAAGCAGTAGCAGGAAAATGGCCTCCGACACCGGAAATACTTGAAAATCTGGCAAAATCCGAGCACAGACGCTGGAATGCCTTTCATCTTGCCATGGGCTACCGTCCAATGAGCAGCAGTGAATTCGAAGAGCGCACCGCACGCTATCTGAAAGGCGAAAACATCCGGATCGCCAAGAACACAGCAGCCAGAACACATGCCTGCATTGTATCCTGGGAAGAACTGGATACGCTTTCTGCCCGTGAAAGCAGTATATATGGAAAACATGTGGATTATAAAGACCCGGACCGGAACAACATACTGGCGATTCCGGACATGATCCGTAAAGAAAGGAACATCTCAATTGGCTAAAAGTGATATTTTCATCAGCTATCGCCGTGATGGCGGCGATATGGTTGCAATGAATCTGTATCAGACGCTGAAACGACGCGGATATCGCGTATTTTATGACCTCGAAGTACTTCGCGCCGGCAATTTCAGTGAAGAACTGTACAGGCATATCCGCTCCTGTAAGGACTTCATTATCATTTTGACGCCGGGTGCACTGGACCGCTGCAATTCTGAGGACGACTGGGTCCGCATGGAAATTGCTGAGGCGCTGAACCACAATAAAAACATCATACCATTTATGCTGAACGGCTTTACCTTCCCGGAGTTCCTGCCGCCGGACATTGATGAAATCCGCTATCAGAACGGTCTCAGTACTCAGGCAGAGTACTTCAACGAGAGTGTACGGCGTCTTTGCGGCCGTTATCTGGTTTCAAAGCCCGTTCCAAAGGAAAAGAAGCCCAATATCGGTTTCTTCCTGTGCATGCTGCTCTTTGTCGGTGCAGTTGCCGGCCTGATCGTCTACTTCATTTTCTATGCTCAGACGCCTGCTGCACCATCCCAGCCCGCGCAGGAGGAAATGACGGAACTGGTCACCGGAATGATATCACCTCTTTGGACATTATCGTAAGCTATGTTCTCTATCCGTTGGATTTCTGTGCCATCCAGCGCTTTTATTCCCTCAGGCCTGTGCTGCTTTCAGTCTCTGTGATGATACAATGCCGAAAGCACATATGACAATAAAGAAGACTGCAACACAAACCGTCGCTTGAAAGCGGCGGCTTTTTTGATTTCTGGTTCTTTCCCGAAGTTGTACCGGCCGTACCTGTCCGGGTATTGAGTGAGAAGGAACGGCTTAAAATCACTCCCTGCCTGGCAAAAACATGCTTTGTCTTTCACTTTTACGGCATATTGGCATCTTCCTTGCCTGTGGTATTCATCAGCTGAATCCGTCCGGTACTTCTACAGAAAAAATCTCGGACGCAGTGCATCCGGGATAAAACCGGCAGTGCCGGCCTTTAATTCAGGGTCATGTAGCCAGTGAAAATGGATATCGCATAGACAGATGCTACGACATACTGGGAAGCGGACTGAATTGGAGACAGTTCCTCTGATACAATATAATTCTCGGTTCCCTCCATCTGAGAATTAATATCATCAGCACAGGACGGATTATGCAGCTTGGCAAAGGCCCCCAGCAGCTTGCGCAGCCACTTGGTAGCAACAACCAGCTGGGCATCAATGTTCTCAGCAGCTTCAATTTCTTCAGCAAGCTGACCCAAACCGGCTTCGATCTCATCAATCTGTTCCTGAGAATTGCAGCTTTCCTCCACAACAAGCGCAGTCAGCCTTATAGCAGTGAAGAATGCATTCACAGTCTGTTCGTCAGCTGTCTCGACTGCATCGTCATTTGCATTATGTGAATCAATAATATTCTGAAGCAGATCTGCATGGACACCATTTGGATCGGATTCTCTGGCCAGGACAAGAAGGGTGCGTATAATTCCAATGCTGCCAGTGGCCAGGCTCGCACTTTGGGTGATTTCCGTATTATCTCTGACATCTTCGATATCTTCAAGAATGCCCTTAAGTGTGTTAATCTGCTCCTCATTCGCATTAAGGCTGGTAACATACACCAGCTGTTCCACGAGGCTGTGTGTTGCAAGCACGAGCTGTTCCTGTGCTGTCTCAGCAGACTCGTCACGTTCCATCATTGCCTGTACGACATCCTCAGGCGTATAGCCAATAACGGATTCAGCAAATGCACCGGCAGTAAAAGTAATGAGAAACATGGCTGTCAGGATAAGGCTGATGATCTTCTTCATTTTTCTTTCTCCTTTTTTTATTGCTTCACGGGCATTAATACCCGAATAGCTTCATTGTCCGCGGTAAAGGCATAATCAAACTGATCTACCTCTGTCTCCTTTTCCAGATTGAGGGAGACAAAATCCCTGTCAAGATAAACTCTGTAGGGATCCCAGGTCGTCAGATACAGATACAGGTGATGGCCGGGTTCGACTGTATATACAGTTGGGATCATGTAGAAGGTATAGTCATAGAACTCTCCCTTTTCACGGTTTGCACCCTCTGTATATTCACTGATCTCATATCCGTTTCCGGGATCATTCAAATCAGTATACCCAAACGAAATGGCCTTTCCATATGTATAATCTTTTACATACTCATAAATATTCTTTGTCATTAAACCACCGCCTGCATCGTATTTTCCGCTCACACGAATCGGCAGCGTATTTCCGAGACGGTTTTTAGTCATATAGGCAGGGAACTCCTTGGCATCATCTGCATGATCCATCAGAACAGCTGAAATCATCAGGCCCTCGTACCCGACATCATCATTGGAAAGACGCACATGGATTTCAGGAACACCGTAGATGGTCGTATTCTCTTCAAGTTCAATTTGATAAATCGCAACATGTTTTTCATCCAGGCTCATATAGTACTGTTCCCGGTGTTCAAATCCATTCATGTCAGGATTTACCTCAAGCAAAAAAGAAGACGCGATATCATTAAGACCTTCAGAGGTAACTGCATTGACGGTATGCTCGTAGAACACAGGCGCTTCAATATATTTGAAATCTCTCCAGCTGTCGTACGTTTTCCAGCTGCCATCAACATTTGACTGTACCAGCACTGACGGCATATTCTCTGCACCGTTATCCACACCGTAGAGGTAATGTGCCAGCCAGCGGTTCATCACTACCTGCCACAATTCACCATTGACCATAATGTGGTCCAGATTATTGTGACCATCCTGATGCAGCACCAGCTTCACATTTTTCCCGGCTTTACTGAAGGCCTGCATCATCTTGTCAGCATGAATCGTGTTAACATTAAAATCATTCAGGCCCTGTACAATCAGCGCAGAGCACTGTATTCCTGCCCAATCCTTGGCATAATCCGATTCCTCCCAGATGGGACCATAGTTGCCATTCGTGGCAAACTGATCCTCGGAAATCTGCCACAGCCAGGAGCCGTATTCGCGGTTTCCTACTGTCCAGTCACGGTCCAGGAATGTGCCGCCGCAATTCAGCGCTGCAAGCGCATCTGCATAATTGACAGAGAGAATCGTCGGAATACCCTGTGAATTGGTATAATCATACCAGCTGGCAATACCCGCAAAAGGAATGATGGTTTCGAGGCCCTTAACACCTGTGGTAGCTACTTCGAATGGAAGTGTACCGCCGTATGAGCAGCCGGTCATAGCTACCTTTCCGTTACACCAGTCTGCCTTAATCTGGATATTGCTGGTCTTATCCGTGTAAGCCACCCGGTCTCCGGCAAGCCATTCTACAACCGCTTTGTGACTGTCGCGTTCCAGGTGCGTACCACAGAGTTCAAACCCCTCTGAACCATACGTCCCAATACCGGACGCCTCAACAACAGCGTAACCTCGCACCAGATAGTAATTATACACCTGTGAAGAGCTGAACCCTATCTCGTCGGAAATTGGAACCTTATAAATCCACTCCCCAGGATCAGCAGCCCTTGCGGCCTCAAGTGTTGTCATCTCCCCCACCGGCGTACGTTTGTCACATTCCCGGTAAAGGTCAGCATAGTTGAAAGGCTCCTTCACATAAAGCGACGTGTAGGAATTATGGCTTGGGTCTTCATATGTTCCAACGCTGTAAGGGGTAGGATCATAAATCGCCGCAGCTTTGTAAACACCCTCCGCTGCAGACCTTGGCAGCTGTACCAGCACTTTGACCAGATCTGCCTTGCCGTCATTGTCGGTGTCATTATCCGTCTCCACATATACGCAGAAACGCAGTATATCACCGTTTCCCAAGTTGCCATCCGGATCAAAATAATCCGAAAAAGTCAGCATAGGCTGAAGAATTCCATTCTCAATGATCAAATTGCCATCATATTGTGTTTGAACCGATTCAGCCATCGCACATGAAATCAGGAGCATCAGAAGCAGAAACCAGATTCCCATTTCTGTCTTCTTCATATATGAACCTCCCTTGAACGATAATGATGTTTTTTTATCAATCTTATAAATTATAGACTTCTTTATCCAACCAACTTCCAACCAGAAAACGATGAGGTATTTGTTTTCTGCATATTTCACGAAAATATATTTGATCGAATTTTATTCACATTTTACAAATGTCGTTGTGAAATACTTTGGATCATCTCCTGTCCAGTTTCAGAATGTTAAACCGATCGCTTTGGAAAGCATGTTCCTCAACTTTTAAGCAGCAGCTCCTGCCCCATTTTCTTTCAGGTCCACTGTCCGATATCACACGCTAACGATTTGCGGCATATGATTCCCGGCCTCTGGGACATGTATGCGCCTCTTGTATCCCCTGCTGCAGCACAGGTCCTGGCCAGTGCTTTCTGTTTTTCATCAAAATCGTTACAGATTTGAATTTAGGAAATGATTGAACATATTCCTTTTTTATACACAGTTCCAAACGCTGAAAAAACCGGCACCATTGGTGCCGGCCTGATTACCATTCCACTTTTTGAAGCGCAACGCCCGTGCGGCACGGCAGATAGAGCTTGATTCCATACCCGAATTCCGTATCGGCACTGTAATAGACCTGGTCCATGTTAATGCGCGACTGACCACCAAACGGCCAGTCATCCGTTGAAAGGACCACTTTGTAACCGCCTGCACCAGTCACCCGGCAGCTGATATACACAGATTCCTGTGACCACGTTGGATGCAGATTGAAGGCATAGAGCAGACCGCCTCTTGCAAAAATCAGCAGCTTGCGTTCATTGTCAATCCAGAGGCTTTCCGCTGGACCAGTGCAGTGCACGGAATGCGTATTCATAAAGAATGTCATCGCACGGTCAAAATTTGCCAGCCACTCAAACTTGTCGTTCCAGTTGTCCACCAGTGACCACTGACGGCGGGCATAATGATAGCTCCAATTATTGCCTGCGCGCGGGAAATCCACCCATTCCGGATGACCAAACTCATTGCCGATAAAGTTCAGATATCCGTTTCCGGCACATGCGCAGGTCAGGAAGCGTATTACCTTGTGCATGTCAATGGCACGATCCATACTGGGACTGTGATAGGATTTTTCCATACCAGTATACATCTCTGCCCCTGCCAGCCGGAACATCAGGGACTGGTCTCCTACAAGCGCCTGATCATGAGACTCAGCATATCCGATGGACATCTCCCCGGGGCGACATGCTGTCAGTTCATGCCACAGATAATGCATATTCCAGTCATCCTGCATCTGATCCTTTACCAGTTTGATCCAGACATCCGGGATGCCCATCGCCAGCCGGTAATCAAATCCGACGCCGCCGTATTCAAGCGGCAAACACATGCCTGGGAAACCACTCATATCTTCGGCGATCGTAATCGCTTTGTCATTGTATCCATGAATCAGCTCATTGGCCAGCATCAGGTAAATCCGTCCGTCCACATTCGTATTCATGGAAAAATAATCCGAATAACTGGTAAAACTGCAGTAACCATGGTTTTCATACATCATGCTGGTCACGCCGTCAAACCGGAAACCGTCGAAGTGGAACTCCTCCATCCAGTACTTGAGATTCGACAAGAGGAAATGCAGAACCTCATGCTTGGAATAGTCAAACACTCTGGTTTTCCACGACGGATGCCATCCGCGTTCACCGGGCAGGAAATACTGATCATCCGTGCCATCCAACTGGTTCAGGCCCTCACCGGGATTCGGACACGCATGGCTGTGCACCACATCCAGCAGAACCGAAATACCCATTTCATGTGCCTTGTTGATCAGATACTTAAGATCCTCCGGCGTTCCATAACGGTGAGACGGTGCAAAGAAGTTTGTCACCTGATAGCCAAATGAAGCATACAGCGGATGCTCCTGAATCGCCATCAGCTGCACCGTATTGTAGCCGGCATATTTAATCCATCCAAGCTGTGTATCAGCAAATTCCCGATAGGAGCCAATTCCGCCATGTTCCTGGGCCATGCCGATATGCGCTTCGTAGATCATTGGGGAATCCGGCCGCTGCTTTCCAAAGTAATCCCAGTCTGTCCATTCAAACGGCTGGTCAGGCATCCAGATCTGTCCGCAAAGTGTCTCATTGCTCATATCCATGACGCAGCGTGTCATATATGCAGGAATACGTTCAAAGCTTACGCCCTGACGACCGACAAGCAGCTTGATAAACTGTCCATGCTTCAGCTTGTCCCAGCCGTCCAGATATATTTCCCACACGCCGTTTCCGATATGCGTCAGTGGATATTCCCACTTTGCCCAATAATTGAAATCACCTGTCAGCCAGGCTGCATCCGCACCAGGAAGCCATTCTCTGAAAACCCATCCTGTTTCGGTCCGGTGAAAGCCAAAGTACCGGTGACCATTCGCAAAGTCAGAGAGGTTTCCCTCCCCGGCCAGATGATAGCGCCGGTCATTAAATCGGTCCAGGTGCATGCGCACCTCGCCACTGTATGGCGACAGAGATGGATCCCTTTCCATCAGAAGCCACAATGCGTTGTCAACGTGGATCATTCTTCCCTCCCGAACCATCTTAAAGAGGACGACTCAGATGGTATAACTTGTTATATTCAATAAATAATTTATGTCCTCTATGTAATAGAATACGTCATCATACAAAAAAAGGCAATATATTTTCATATATTTTCTTCAAAATAACCGTCCCTCCTGTCTGTTTGGGAAACAGAAAAACCGCTGCAATCTGCAGCGGCAACTATTTCACTTTTCTCTCAAAGTATGACGTGCTTCCTTCACGATATACATCTGATGGTCGCTGGCCTGGATGCACTGTTCGATCGTTGTAGATGGCAGAAGAGGAACCACCTCATAGCCGGCACTTGCAGTAACGGTGAATGACCTGTCCTCCCGCAGGTTCAGCCTTTTCAATGTTTCCGTAAAGACATTGATAAATGTCTCTGCCTCACCGTTTCCGGCTTCAGGCAGAAATACAATGAACTCGTCTCCTCCGATTCTCGCACCAAACGCCGTCCCCGGCATTGCCTGCCCGATTGCCTCCGCAACCAGGCAGATCGCGTAATCACCTGCTGAATGTCCAAATGTATCATTGATGACCTTCAGATAGTCCATGTCAATGCAGATAAAGCACACCTTTCGTCCAGACAATGAATGCCACACAGGCTCCAGCCTTTCCATCATGCCGCGCCGGTTCATAAGGCCTGTCATGATGTCCGTAATGCTGGTCAGCCGGCGCTCCTCATACAGCTGTATCATCTCGCTGCGTCTGTGAATATTCTCAAGCGCGATGGACAGAAGGGCATTTGTCTGCGTATAACAGCGCGATGATATTTCTGTTCCATCATACTGAGAGACGCTGTATCCGAAGTTGTGTCTGTTCTGATGCAGCAGCTTGACGAAAAACATCTGCGGTTCATCTTTCCGCTCCGCCATAGCCGGCAGCAGCTGACTGCGTTCAAAGGAAATCATCGGCATCCCGTAGTCCTGATGATCACGAATAGCATGCACCAGACAGGCCATGCTGCTGTTTTCATTCATCAGATCATCCGGTTCACCAAACAGGCACAGATAATGATCTCTCAGATGTGCATCTTCAACCCGCCTGCTGATCATGACCTGGTGCAGCTGGGTAAGGTCCTCACAGGCTCCAAGATCTATGCTCAGATTGCTCATGGATGTATCCTGATCATTCTCCTCCTCCAGCAGTGCAGACATGTATTCACTTGCATCCCTGAAATAATCTGCCGGACGTTTCCCGCAGCCGCAGCTTTCTCCAAATGTAAAAATGCCCATCTGACTGATCCGTACCTGTTTGGTCCGGACCATTCTGCCCCGAATCTGCCGGTCCAGATGATTCATCGCGTTGACCACCATTCCCTCAAAATCAGGCTGCACCGTTGTCAGGCTGGGAATATCGAGACCAAGATGCGGTATATTGTCAAAACCGGTGACAATCACATCCTCAGGAACACGAAGGCCGTGCTTTCTCAGTTCCCGGACCAGTCCCAGAGCCATATAGTCATTTGCACATACAACAGCCTCAGGCATATTGTCCGGATCCCGAAAGAATGCATCATATGCATCTGCCCCACAGGTAGTCCACATGTTTCCAGGACATATGGCGCGTTCCGGCACAGGCAGTCCGTGCGCCTCCATTTCCTGACGGAACACGTTCAGACGTTTTTCCCCCTCGGCATGCCCCGGAAATCCTGTCTGGAAACAGATCCGGGTAAGCCCGTGATCTTCAATCAGATGGCGGATCAGCGGCCGGATTGCCTCATCTTCATCGGTGAAAACACAGTCGTATTTTTCTCCCTCATGGCGTATTGCAACAACCGGACACGTTACCCGGTTATCCATAAGATCATACAGAAGGTCCCGAAACTCGCCTTCCTCATAACTGTCCGGCACAATAATAATGCCGTCCAGCTTTTCTACCGGTGCAAAACGGAAAATGTTCTTCTCCTGTACATCATAATCACTCTGTGTCAGGAAATAACCAACGGTTGCAAATACAACAATGTCATAATCAAGCCGCTTTCCCTCCCGGACCAGCGCCCTGAAAACAGCATTATCAAAGATCGTAAAGATTCTGCTGATGAATACACCTATCGTCTTCCTCTTTGTAAAAATCATGTAATCCCTTCATTCTGACCCGTTGTCATCCTGTCGTAGCAGAATGTATCCGGCATGTTTTCAGCACAGACAGATGCGTGCCCGCTTTTTAGTATCTCCGTTCCAAAAAAGAGACAAGCAGTTTTCCCATAACCTCGCTCTCGCGAATGTAGCTGCCATGGTCCTCTCCGTCAAGTGTTATCTGCTCCACATCCGGCAGATGCTGTGCTATACGCTGTGTTTCCTCAGGCAGTATCAGATCATTGCTGCCTACCGTTACAAGCACCGGGATCCGGATGGCATCGAGACACTGCGGCTCAATATGCGGTTCATTCAGCATCAGCGTTACCAGTGGATCCGGACACACTGCATTCCGGGCCTCGCATTTCTGAAGGAAGGATGGCAGAAGGCCGTTTGGAGACAGATTGGTCCCACTGACAGCCATTGCACCAAGCGTTCCGGGATGCATCAGTTCGAGCAGAAGACCGATAATCCCGCCATCGCTGTGCCCATAGTAAGCCGGTCTGACAAGTCCAAGGGCACAGATAAACTGGTACATGTCCTCTGCCATGTCTGCATAGTGATATTCATCTAGGGGCCCATTCGCGCCATGTCCTCTCGAATCGGGTGCATATACCGTATAACCCGCATCCAGAAGCCGCCTGATTTCCGTATGAAACAGGTGGTGGTCCTCTCCATTTCCATGCACCAGCACAACCGGTTTTCCCTGACCTGCCGTATAGTCGTGCAGGAATACATCATTCACCAAAATGGTCTTATCTGCTGTGTAATCCATTCTTTCCCCCCAACGCTTTTCCCAGGCAGAATGCTGCTGCCCGCATGTTTATTGACAGCCCGGCTGAAGCCCCTGACAGTCAGAATATGGAACGGTCAGTGGATATTCAGCCAGCTTTGCTGTATACTTATCCTGCAGTTCAAATCTTATTAACGAAAGGAAGCATTCCTATGAGCCGTAAAAACTTTGGCGCAAAGCCCCTTACCTATCCCCAGCCGGTCTGGATCATTGCCACCTATGACGAAAACGACATGCCCAATGCCATGAACGCCGCCTGGGGCGGGATCTCCGAATCCAATCAGGTCTCTGTCTGCCTGTCTGCAAATCACAAAACCTGTCTGAACTTTGCAAAAACGGGGGCATTTACCATTTCCATGGCGGATGCAGATCATGTTGCCGGCTGTGATTATGTCGGCATCGCCAGCGGCAACAAGACACAGGACAAATTTGCCCGGGCTGGTTTCACCGCAACCAGAAGCGAACTGGTCAATGCCCCGATTATCAATGAACTGGCAGTCTGCCTCGAATGCCGGGTAATCAGTTACTCCGAAGAGACCTGCATTCTTAAGGGTGAGATTGTCAATGTCAGCGTGGATGAATCTGCCATGACCAACGGAAAAGTTGATCTTTCAAAAGTAAAACCCATTACTTTTGATCCATTCAACAACGCCTATCACGTTGTCGGCGAAAAAGTCGGCGATGCCTGGGGCTCCGGCAAGGCGCTGCTATGATTTCGGGAGTCATCCAGATGAATGAGCCATTTGTCCGAATTGACCTGCATGGATGCAGTCAGGACGAAGCCATCCGCAGGATTGACCGCGCACTTGATGAAGCCACTTCCTCTACCTATCAGCTTCAGCTGATCCACGGTTACCATCGCGGGACAAACCTGCGTACTATGATTCAGTCCTGGTACCGGTACGAACCGAGAGTCCTGCGTATCATCCCGGGCGACAATCCCGGAATCACTATTCTTGTATTGCGCGAACTGTATACGCGCTGAATGCCACGGGAGCCCCCTGAGGACTCCCGTTTTTTATTGTCACCAGAAGTGTATTTCCATATGAGACCTGGGGGGTTCTCTCTCCAAATCTTCTTCCCCATCAAAGAAAGCTTCATCCACCATTGGCCATTTGTAATCTCCCACTGTCCCTGTTCCATCCCAGTTCTCATCAAATCCGACATCTGAAGCAAAGTAGTTTTCCGTCCTGTAGCACTGCTCAGCATAGGCAAGAAGATCCTTCTCCGTCAGACCAAACAATTCCAAAAGACGCGTTCCATCCTCATCAGGCGTATATTTGAACCTTGGATTTCCGGCATTCCAGGCAACGCGTATTTTTGTAAAGCAGGCTATCTGGTCATCATACGACATGTCCTTCTGATCAAATGCCAGCTTATTCCCAAGATAGGCCTGAAGATTTCTGGCAATCAGATTAATCATGTACAGCGCCTTTGTCCCTCTTTTCAGCGGATCTTCTTGCAGTCCCTCGAAATAGGAACAATGGAAACGATTGTAGAAGAACCCGTAATTTACATTCATGGCATAATGCAGCTGCACCAGATCATCCACGCTCATAGACATATTTGTCGTGAATACTGCATAGTATCCTGCCTCTCGCTCAAATTCCTTTGCCGCTCCCTTATTAATCCGGACATGACAATTGTATTCATGGTGGTAAAAAATACGGTCTGATTCCCCACCGCTTTCAAACGTAAAGTATTTCTGACTGCGGTTTACTCTTGCACTGCTCTTGGGCAGATTCTGAAGGCCCCGCTTCAGCGAATTCAGATATTCGCGTGCACCATATTTCAACAGATTACTACGATAAATCGGAGAAATTCCTATCATCAGCTGGCCCTTGATTCCGCAAATCTCACAGGGCATGACTGTCGCATATTCATCGAAACGTTTAAGGCGGTACTCCTCTGTGACAAGCTTCCCCTCGACTTTCTTAAAATGAGCGGCAATCCGGCTGTCCAGCGGATACAGGCAAAGCGTCATGCTGCCGGCATATTCATAATCTCTTAAAACAGACTCATTATCCGCATGATCCACGAGGGTATAAACAGGGTTTGCATGTTTTAATATCTCATACTGCATTTCATCAGCAGCCATTTGCAGACTGCCACAATGATCATTGTGTATGTAATACTGAAAGTTCTGTAAGCCGTATCCAAGATAATGATCCGTTTTGCGGTCATAATACAGCACTGCACCTGGAACATGAATCTCTTCATCACGGACGTCTTCATAAAAGATACCTTTTCTTATTGCATCATCCATTCCATATATATCTGCCCGTATCATGTTCTCCACAACATATGGCTCTGCATTTTCATGCAGTTTCATCCAGCGGTCATAAAACTGCTTTGTTCCCTGTTTTTCGAGCTGTCTCAAAAACTCGAGGGTATCCGGAGAATCCATTTTGACCCGAAAATACGGCATGTTGATTGCATAATCCGTATTCAGATCTAACCGGCCTTCTTTTGCATGATCTGCTGCAAGCGTTTCAATCCGGTTGGCAGCAATCGGACCATATAACTCACGCAAAATCTGATCAATTCCGCTTTCCACAAAAAAACGGTAAGCGATCAGGGAATAACCCGGATAGACATAACATTCCCTGTCATCAAAGATTGTCAGTTCTTTCTGCCTTTTCTCCTCCAGCATCTGACCAAATGTCTGTTCCGATACATGAATCATTTCTTCTCTGACCGGCGCATTTTCGATACATGCAGCCTCATAATCCGGCAGTGGCACCATCATGCCCTCATGTTCTGAAGGAAGACCGACTTTTAAGCTTCCACCAAGCGTGGTAATAATCCTGTTTGGTGACATATTTCGCTGAATGCAGTAAACCCCTGTTTTCCAGAGTTTCGCAAATGGCGGAACGGGCACCAGTCCGTCTTCGGACGGCATATACCGGTTGGATGGATAATCCACAGCAGCTTCCCGGTTCAGGTAACGGTAATAATTTGGTTCCGGATGCATCCGCATTGTCTCTTCATTATATTTACCTATCCGCACATACAAATCGGAATCCCTGTACTCCGGATAGGGAGAATCTTTTTCGCGTATCACTACGCAGGAGAACCCATTGCGATACCAATAATCTGATACGGTTATCCTGGCATAATCCGGAATATCTACCTCTATTGATTCCTCCCGGGCCTTTTCCTTGCGACGTTTCTCTCTCTTTGACTCATATGTCTTATCTACGAAGTCACTGTATGGACAGCGCCAGTCATCCAAAACAAGCATTTTCCCCGTTTCTTCGTCATAAAAGCCAATACGGGTTATCCCCTCACGATGTCTGTATTCCTCATAGGGAGAATCGTATTCGTACATGGAAATTATGCCCTTTGGACTGATGTACGCATAATCCGGTACATCCACCTCTGTGCCATTTTCCCTGGCTTCAGCAATATCTGCACGAATTTGTTCCGCATTTGCTGAAACGCTCTTGTCCTCTTCGAGTTTATAAATCGGAGAAACCGGGCTGGGAGATTCAAGTGTAACCGGTTCCACACCATCCGGCACTGTATACCCAGGTTTTACATATGCTCTGTAGTTTTCAAGAATCGGATACATATATTTCGATTCTGCATCATAATATCCAATTTTAACGGTACGCAGTTCCGTTTTATTCTGAGCTTTCAGCACCGGTGATGCTGTCAGCGGCAGCAGAACACCATTATGTGCATTGATTTTTGAGCCTGGCGGCAGAGCTACCAGCCCCCTGTTCAAATGTGCTTCCTTAATTCTCATTGCTTTCCTTTCCTTTCCTTCGTCAGCGTATGTATTATTGGGTTAGTATATCATGATGAATCTGCTCTTACAACGCCTAAAATCAACAAATCAGCTCATATGCCAAAAAGCAAAAAAGGCAGCTGCATTGCAGCTGCCCTGAAATTATGCTTCCGGATTGGCACCGATTGTTGCCTTAATCCGGCGGACACCGGCAGAAGAGGATTCCTCTTTCTTGATCTTAAAGCTGACCAGCTCACCGGTATGAGTTGCATGCGGTCCGCCACAGATTTCCTTCGAGTAGGGTCCCATCGTGTACATACGTACACGCTCGCCATACTTGCTTTCAAAGAGGCCAATCGCTCCCTCGGCCTTAGCCTCAGCAACCGTCGTCTCCTTCATTTCAATCGGCACATCCGCCTGGATCCACTCATTTACGAGTCTCTCGACCTCGGCAATCTCTTCCTTGGTCATCTTGCGGCCAAAGGTGAAGTCAAAACGCAGACGCTCCGCGGTGATGTTTGAACCCTTCTGTGCAACTTCTGTGCCAAGTACCTTGCGCAGCGCCGCATGCAGCAGGTGCGTTGCCGTATGCAGACGGGTTGTCTGTACACTGTGATCCGCCAGTCCGCCCTTGAAACGCTGTTCCGCACCAGCCTGAGAGTTCTTCTGGTGCTCCTCGAAGTGATGCTTGAAGCCAGCTTCATCCACAGTGAGACCATGCTCAGCAGCAAGCTCACGGGTCATCTCGATCGGGAAACCGAACGTCGCATAGAGATCGAATGCAGTCATGCCGTCGATTTCCCTGCTGTCGCCCAGCTTGGTTACAATCTTTTCGAATTCGCGCTCGCCCTGACGGAGCGTACGTGCAAACCGGCTCTCCTCGAGTTTGAACTGTTCCATCACAAATGCTTCATTCTGACGAAGTTCCGGATAAACCTCCGCATACTGATCAATGATGACTCGGGCAATCTCTACCGTAAATCCTTCAGGCATGCCGATTTCCATACCGTAACGGACAGCACGGCGGATCAGACGGCGCAGAACATAGCCCTGATCCACATTGCTTGGGCTGACACCGCGCGGATCACCCATGATGAAGGTAGATGTCCGGATATGATCCGCAATGATGCGGAAAGCACGCGTAACTGCATCGCTCTCCCCGTACTGCTTGCCGGAAAGCTCAGCAATCTTGGCAATGATACCGGTAAAAGCATCCGTTTCATAGACCGTCTTGACGCCGTTCAGTGTACAGATGGTACGCTCAAGGCCCATACCGGTATCCACGTTCTTCTTTGCCAGCGGAACATACTGACCGTCTGCAGTCTTGTTGTACTGCATGAATACGTCGTTCCAGATTTCGAGGAAGCGGCCGCAGCTGCATGCGGGAGAACAGTCAGGTCCGCAGGGCGGCTGATCCTTGATGATGAACATCTCACTGTCCGGTCCGCAGGGGCCAGTCTGGCCTGCAGGTCCCCACCAGTTGTGCTTTCTTGGCAGGAAATAGATGTTTTCCGGCTTGACGCCGTTCTCCATCCAGTATCCGGCTGCCTCTTCGTCACGTGGGATATCCCCTTCACCTTCAAAAACAGTAAAAGCAAGCTTGTCTTTGTCAAGTCCAAGATAATCAGGGCTGGTCAGGAACTCCCAGCTCCATGCAATCATTTCTTTCTTGAAATAATCGCCAAGAGACCAGTTGCCCAGCATCTCAAAGAAGGTCAGATGTGAATCATCTCCGACTTCTTCAATATCTCCGGTACGGATGCATTTCTGGACATCAGTCAGACGGGTACCGGCTGGATGCTTGCTGCCAAGCAGATACGGAACCAGCGGATGCATACCAGCTGTCGTAAAAAGAACAGTCGGATCATTTTCAGGGATAACGGAAGCACTGGGAATGACGGCATGACCCTTGCTCTTGAAGAAGTTCAGCCACATTGCACGCAGCTCACCGGATGTCTTTGGTTTCATGTTCGTTCTCCTTTTTCAAAATGCATAAAAAAAGCGTCTGCCGCCCGGGGACGAACAGACGCATATTCGCGGTACCACTCCGGTTGACGCCTTTCGGCATCCTCTTTTCTCTCTTAACGCGAGACACACGTTCCGCTCATCGCAGAAAGGCTCATCGGACGGCAAATGTATATTCCCGGCACCGGGCTTTCACCATCTCCCGGTTCGCTTTTCCGTAATCATCTACATTCTTTCCAATTCATCGCCAGCTCCGCTATTATATGGAATTCCATTCACTCTGTCAAGCTTGAAGGAAAGCTGTCGTAAAACTTCCGAACCACTTCTGTTTCAGAGATACTGTCTGACAGCTCTCTGATCTGCAGAATGAACCATCCCAGCGGGCGCAGCCTGTAATTCTTAATACAGTTTTGCACCGGCAGGAATATGCGGATCAACCATCAGAAGATGGAGCTTTTCTTCCTCACCTTCATGATGAACAGCACTGATCAGCATACCGCAGGAATCAATGCCCATCATCTTTCTGGGCGGGAGATTGGTGATTGCGATACAGGTCTTTCCAATCAGTTCTTCAGGCTCATAATATGCATGAATGCCACTCAGGATGACACGTTTCTCACCGGAACCATCATCCAGAAGGAACTTGAGCAGTTTCTTGGATTTCGGAACAGCTTCGCATTCGAGTACCTTTACCGCACGGAAATCAGACTTGCTGAATGTCTCAAAGTCCACCAGATCCTGAAAGAGCGGTTCAACCACTACACTTAAAAAGTCAGGCTGCTCAGGAACAGGTTCATCCTGGACTGCTGCCTCAGCTTTCACCACCGGAGCTTCCTTTGTTTCAGCCGGTCTGGCGTCAAGCGGCTTCATCGTGGGGAACAGCAGCACATCACGGATCGAAGCAGAATCCGTAAGCAGCATGACAAGACGGTCTACACCAAAGCCAAGTCCGCCTGTCGGAGGCATGCCATATTCAAGGGCATTGATGAAATCCTCATCAATATCCGCATGTCCGCCTGCTGCCCGCTTTGCAAGTGCCTGACGTACAAAACGCTCGCGCTGATCGATTGGGTCATTGAGCTCAGAGAATGCATTGCCCAGCTCGGAGCCATTGACAAAATACTCAAAGCGTTCCGTCATATCCGGCTCATTCTTCTTGCGCTTTGCCAGTGGAGAGATGGCCACCGGATAATCCGTAATGAATGTCGGCTGAATCAGATTTGCCTCAACAAATTCATCAAAGCAAGCCTCAAGGCATTCGCCTTTCACGGCAGAGGGTTCAACATGTACACCGCGTGCCTGGCATGCTGCTCTGGCCTGTTCATCCGTTTCCCACTCATAGTAGTCAAGACCGGAATACTTCTTTACAGCCTCAGCCATCGTCATTCTCGTCCAGGGAGAGCTCATATCAATCTCTTTTCCCTGGTACTGAATGTGCGTAGTTCCGCATACCTGGTTGCAAACGGAGACGTACATCTCCTCAACCAGATTCATAATATCCTCATAGTCTGCAAAAGCCTGATAGAGCTCTATGGACGTAAATTCCGGATTATGACGGGTATCCATGCCTTCGTTGCGGAAAATACGGCCGACTTCGTAAACCTTATCAAAACCGCCGACAATGAGCCGCTTGAGATAAAGCTCTGTCTCAATACGCAGATACATTGGAATATCAAGCGCGTTGTGATGCGTCACAAAGCTTCTGGCGTTCGCACCGATTTCAACAGTCTGCAGAACCGGTGTATCCACCTCAAGGAATCCCTTTCCGTCGAGGAACGATCTGAGTGCGTTGATAATCTGGCTGCGCTTGATGAAGGTATTCTTCACCTCAGGATTGACTATCGTATCGACATAACGCTGCCGGTAACGCAGATCCTGGTCCTTAAGGCCATTCCACTTTTCTGGCAGAACCTTAAGCGATTTTGTCAGCAGCACCAGCTGCTGGGTATGAACAGAAATCTCACCAGTCTGTGTTTTGAAGACAAATCCTTCAATACCCATAATATCACCGATATCCATGGTCTTGAAGTCCTGATACAGCTCAGTACCGATGTCATCACGGCGCACATAGACCTGAATCTCACCTTCACCATCCAGAAGATGCATAAAGGAGGCCTTTCCCATAATCCTGCGGCTCATCATGCGGCCAGCAATACGGACCGTTTTCCCTTCCAGTTCATCAAAGCAGTTCAGAATCTGCTTCGACAGATGGGTCCGGTCAAATTTGGTAATCGTAAAAGGATCCTGTCCAAGTTCACGATACTTCTTAAGCTTATCCCGTCGAATCGTCTCCTGCTCCGTATAGACTGGTTCGGGAATGTTAAGCTCTGGCATTCAAAGACCTCCTTTAATGATATAGTCGTGCCTTCGGCACCGTAACAATCTCAAATGTCATAAATAGGCAACCAAGCACGAAGTGCTTTTCAAACATGATTGTCAGCGAATACCGGCATTCAGCCGGCCAGTCTTCATGTAACAGCAAAGCCGGCAAATGCCGGCAATGATTCATGCTGCTGTGATATTAAGCACCTTGAAGAACAGTGCACCGCTGGGTGTATAAGCCTCAACGACATCCCCCAGGTGAGCACCCATCAGAGCCTTGCCGATAGGTGATTCATTCGAAATTTTGTTTTCAAGCGGATTGGACTCAATGCTGCCGACGATGGTGTACGTTTCCTCTTCAGCATCCGGATCGCCCTGCTCAATAATCGTCACGACACTGCCGAAGCTCACCTCATCCGTGCTTGTCTCATCTACGATTACTGCATTTTCAATCAGCTGCTTCAGCTCATTGATTCTCTGTTCAAGCGCAGCCTGATCATTCTTTGCGGCATCATACTCGGCATTCTCACTGAGGTCGCCCTGCGCAATAGCAAACTTCAACTGTTCTGCCACACGCATCTTCTCCGTTGTCTCCTTATACTCAAGCTCGCGCTTAAGCTTTTCAAGGCCTTCAGTGGTGACAACGTTCCGCTTAATCGAATTCATTTTGGTTTTCCTCCTAAATACTGCCCGCTACCGGCAAATCATGTGTCAGTAGACGTTTTCCTGCCTGATCGCTAAAATACAGACAGTTATAACAAAAAACCTCGCATTCGCGAGGTCATTTTTGGAATCCGGCAGCGTCCTACTCTCCCGGGCCGTCTCCAGCCAAGTACCATCGGCGCTGAAAGGCTTAACTTCTGTGTTCGGTATGGGAACAGGTGGATCCCTTTCGCTATTGCCACCGGAATTTTTTCGAGTTTGTACCCTGAAAACCGCACATCCAGTCTGGTTTCACATCTCGTCTCTTACCAGTCTTCCCTTGGTCTCTTTGGATCAAGTCCTCGACCGATTAGTATCATCAAGCTCCAAACATTACTGCTCTTCCACCGATGACCTA
>JAFUHD010000202.1 GCA_017469025.1 Clostridia bacterium | reverse complement strand
TGAGAAATCTGCAGTTTGATGGCGTGATTTTTGACATGGACGGCGTCATTATTGATTCGGAACGGGTGTCACTTAAATGCTGGGAGATGGCAGCGGAACCGTATGGAATTTCAAAAGATGAGATCTGGGCGGTAAAACTAGAGATCACAGGAGCAACAGCACTGTTTGTCCGCCAGCTGATTATGGAAAGATTTCGTCATATTGCCGGTTTTGACTATGATACGTACCGTGCTGCATATGATGCATACTTTCGGGGGTTTATGGAACGCGGAGAGATCCCGCTGAAACAGGGCGTAAAAGAGCTGCTTGGGTGGCTCAGGTTACATGGAAAGAAGACAGGACTGGCGACTTCTACATATGCGGAAAAAGCCATGCACGAGCTTCATATGGCCGGGATAGATGGTCTTTTTGATGCTGTGGTTACAGGGGACACCGTGAAAAACAGCAAACCGGATCCGGAAATTTATCTGAAATGTCTGAAGAAGCTGGATCTTCCGGCAGAACGTGCGCTTGGCGTTGAGGATTCTTATAACGGAATCCGCAGTCTCAGCGCTGCAGGAATGCATCCTATAATGGTCCCGGATATTCTGCCGGTTACAGATGAAATGCGCGGAAAGGCAGAACTCATTTTACCGGACCTGAATGAAGTCTGCCGGTATCTTGAAAAACAGATGTCAGTTGCTGTTTCCTGAATGGACAGCACATATACAGTGAAAACGGCCTGGACGCATCTTAAAGTGGGATGCGTACAGGCCGTGTATGTTTATCTGTGGAAAAGTGTTTCTTTCAGTGCGCAGATCTTGTCTGCGAGACAGACAAGGAACGCTTCCCTGGTAGTGGGAATGGAGCGCAGCGTGAGAGGCCACATATGAGTACGGATGATATGAGCCTCATGTGCGGATATCCTGAAATCACGGAGTGCATTGTGCATGGCGATTATGGGATGACGGAAGCCATGGAGACGTTCAGGACTGTGATGCCAGTCATACAGGTAGTAATCGTGGAGAAAGGCACCTCGGACAAGTGCCCGCTCATCTGTTTTCAAATGGAGCCGGTGTGCCAGATGAAAGCTTTCCCGGGCAACAGACATACAGTGTTCATAAGTGGAGATGCTTCCGTGCTGGCGGTAGGTTTTGAGAACCTGACATTCAGGGCTTTCTGAGACCTCTTTTACGAGGTCCTGAAAGTGTGCGTTTTCAGCGTCGTTCAATGCGTGTGTTGCCTCGATCTAGTGTGCGATTATGGTAAGAGCGTGACTTTCATGACTACCGGATTGTGATCTGAGGATACAAATCCCAGATCCAGAGTGGATATAAGGTCGATCTGGACATTTGGGGAGACGATAAAGCCGTCTATGAGGTAATACTGGAAGGTGGAGTGGTCTGCTCCGGCATATGGCTGGTCAAGCGAGCGGCAGCTCGGAACGGTATTGTCCATGACAAAAGTGTAGCCGTCGGAAAAATCGCTGACGTTGAGCAGTCCGGGATGCCATTTTCCTTCATATTCCGGATAGGCAGAGCCATCCACATTTGAAAACCGCTGGTTGAAATCGCCTCCGACAATCAGATAATTTCCTTTTTCAAGCTCCGCATTCATGTATTCCCGAAGGCTGGCGGCCTGGGCCACTTTGCCGCTGCCGTCATCAAATGCTTCGAGATGCAGGTTGATCAAAACAAGCTCCCTGTCAGTATCCTTAAGTGGAATGCGGCTGACCAGAAGGCACCGCTTTAAATTGCCGACACGGACCGGCCAGGAAAACGGACACGGCAGCTGGATACGGTCTGCATATTCGATCGGGAAAGCCGAGAAGGTTGCAATCCCGCTGTTAACCCGTCCGATAGGCGGTATCGGATAAGGGACAAACGCGACCTTGTAATTGGCTGCAAAGGCAGAGTCGCGTTCCGAAAGTACAGTAGAGATGCGGGACATGGCGTTGAGTGTGTATGATCTGGCTGAATCAACATCGACTTCCTGCAGAAAACAGATATCGGTATTTTGCTGTATCAGGGTATCCGTAATGCCAACCATATTTGCCAGTACGCGTTCCGGTGTAGCAGTCTGAACCTGCCTGCCGCCGTCCATAAAAAAATCACTGTTGTCGCCGAGCGCGCAGTATCCGATATTCCATGTCATGATGGACAGGGAATCTCCGGGAGAAATGGATCTGACAGCACCGGAGGTAATGGTGACCGGTTCCATATCAGGCGGGTTATATTCTGTAACGGTCAGATACAGTAGAAGACATGAAAAGGCAACGACGGAAATCAGTAGCAGGAGCAGGATAATAAAAAGAACCCGTTTGGCAGGTGTCAGATGAAGTTGCATAGAAACCTCCTCTAATGACAAAATTTAGCTTTCGGTATCGTATCAATCGCAGATGTCATTTTTGACGAACCGGTCCGCGGGGACAGGGTATATAAAACTATACCTGTTTTTGGAATGTTTCGGAACGGATCTGTCTGTAAATCAGCGCATGGGGAGGCAGTTTATGAGCCCTGTGCTGCAGATATTTCCGAAAATGAGATATGTCAGACGGAATAGACCAGAAAGCATCTGGGAAAAAACAGCATACTGGAAGTTTTGTTCCGGTCCTGGCATCGTGTTCTGGGAAAATTGTGTCAGGACGGATGGTTTTCTCAGTCATGCCTGCACCTGTGCGGACCATTCAGCAATCTGTCTGGGACGGCAAAGGTTATGAAAACGCAATCATTATATGTTAGAGCCAACTGGAAAAGCAAGGCCCAATCATCCCATTAACGTACTGCATTGCAGAGAACAGCTCAGGCACATGCATGTGCCTGAGCTGTATGGTGATGTGGCAAGTATTCGTCGGGTTTCACTGAGAATGTCATCTGAGAAAAGAATAATAGCGTTCCAGCTTTTTCTGACAGTTCAAAAACACGAGGTGCATATTCGGGTCAAACTGGGTTCCCATGCCCTCCTGCATGATCTGTGCGGCCTTTTCAAAACTCATGGGTTCTTTATAGACACGTTTGCTGACCAGAGCATCGTAAACGCCCGCAACTGCCATGATTCGGGCAGGCAGCGGGATCATTTCACCCACAAGGCCTTCCGGATAGCCTTTTCCATCCCAGCGTTCATGATGGTATCTGGCAACATGATATGCTGTCTGTACAAAGTGCTGTTCTTCCACACCGTCCAGCAGAATATCAACCATCTGTCCGCTGATCGTTGAATGGGTTTTCATGACCGCAAATTCTTCCGGGGTCAGTCTGGCAGGCTTATTCAGGATACTGGAATCGATGCTGACTTTTCCAAGATCGTGCATAGGGGCTGCGCGGATGATATCCTCCGCCTGGACATCATTGAGCGGGAAATAATGATTTGCCTGAATGTCATCCACCAGAATACGGATTACGTCGCTGGTTCTCTTTACATGACCGCCTGTGTTGCTGTCCCGGTTTTCGACCATATCAGCCAGACTCAGAACGAGCGTTTCCTGAATTTTTTCGATGTTGTGTGTTTTTTCAGCAACTTCCTGATTCAGCTTTTTGTTGAAATCAGAGAGGATTTCCAGATTCCGTGCTTCCTCGGTTACATCCCGGATGTCGATAAGGTAACCGCAGGGCATTCCACCGTGACGCAGGGTGAATGATGAGATTTCGCAGACATATGTTTTTTCACCCGCGTGAAAAGTGGACGTGCGTATACCGTTGTCATTATAGTTGTCAATTCCGATATAAAAGTTCTTTATCACCTAAAAGCCTCCGAAGAAGAGGCTTCGCTTTTGTTCTTACGGAATCATTTCTTCTGCCCATTGTCGGATGCTGTTTATCCGGTCGACCCAGGCTATTTGAAACTTTGCTGTCAGCATTTCATTGATGCCTTCTGTCCTGGTCATCCATGAAGCTCCTATTTCAGCGATCTTGTCTCAATCAGTTTCTTTAAGTCGTCCTGAGTTTTTCATGAGGTTTAAGCGGTAAAAATGCGCATTGGGGCGCTACAAGACTTCCCCCGACAAGCCCTTATATTACAGGGCTTCGGGGGAAGTTCTGTTGGTTGGGTCGAAACTTCCGTTAGAATATATTCTTTCGTTTTACCACTGCGGTCAGGCGTGTTATCTCCCGCGCAGACCGACAGGATCCAACAGGAAAGGAAGGCACCTGTTCCTGATGATTGTTCCGCTGGTTTAATACCGGATCCGTTCCAGCTGCGTATTCTCCGCGAAATGATCAACTGCCTCTGCGCTTGTCGAACTTCATATGATCTGCGGCTATACGAACTTCGTCGGAGGTAATGAGGATGACATTCGGTTTTTTGTTCTGTACTTCGGCCATTGCTTTTTCATAGGAGGCAATGAAGAAATCAATGCTTTCTCTGAGCAAGACAAGGGCGGGGCTTTCGTCACTTTCCGAAACGATCAGCCGGCGACTGGCCAGCACACTCGTATCCGCATGGTTGACTTTGTTACGGACATCGCCTATGTGATAATACGCATAGAGAATATTTTCCAGCGTTTCCCGGCTGTCACAGGCAGTAAAGCCCCTGATCGCCGAGGAATCCCCGCTTTCGACAGACTGTGCACGGATGGTGGCGTATACGTGCTGCGTGTCCTCACCCCGTGCGCCCTTGCCCCTGGTTGCCGCGCGGTCACAGCTTTTGACAAAATAGTGTTCAATGCTGTCCATCTTATAGTATTCGTAGGGCTTCAATTCCAACCGCCGCAGCGCGAACTGATTGGTGATCTGCTCCGCCTGACGCTCGTCATTGCAGTAATAGAACATTCCGGATTTTACCAGTACATCAGGGAACCTGGATTCAATCAGAGTCAGCGTCTGCTGATAAAACTGATGCCGGTAGGCCCATTTCAGCAAATCGTAAAAAGGAATGTCCTCATCGCCCTGCAGAAGTGCTCCATAGTCCTCCTGGATACTTTCAGCAACCACGCTGAAAAGCATGCCATAATAGCCGAATTCCCGCCAGAGCTTTTCATCTCTGAACAGCTGACGCAGACGAAGAATGCCCTGCTCCATTTCCGTCAGGTTGCAGGTGGACAGCCCGGCATCAACATGACGCATGGAATAGATCATGCTGGCAATGCTCTCATTGTGTGCCCCGCTCTTTTCCCAGATGTTCGCGATCATATCCGCCTTGCCGTAGCTCAGGAAGGCGTGAAGGGCATGGGTCAGCTCCGTGAGACCGAAACCTTCCGTATCGTCGCTGATGGTTCCGGTGAGGCTCTGCGCAGGGCGGCGCACCGTGAAAAGTTTTTTCAGCTGAATGTGTTTGCCGGGCATGGAAACCAGGATATCCAGGATATTCATGACGATGAAGGTGTCCGCAGCGTCCGTGCTGTTCAGGGTAACGTACAGGTTGACATCTTCTTCCTTCTGGACGATATTATTCTGTATCGCCATCATGCGGTCAATCCACTGTCCGCCTGCGCCCATCAGGTCTTCCGGGATCATGCGGATGCGGGTTTTCTCATTGACGGGCAGAAGGTCCAGCTTCGCGGTAGGCTTCAGTTCCGAGTACAGATAGTTTTTTATCCACTGAGCACAGACATCGGAATACTCGCGCGTTTCCGGGTAAGCTTTCAAAAGGGCATCCCAGAGACGGGAACAGAGCTGGTTGCTTTGTGCAAATGCGTCAAACAGCCGGTTGAATTTTCTGGTCTTCAGTTCGGGGTCTTCTTCCCGGAAATCCCGGATAAAAGCGACTAGCTTTTCCTGCATTTCCCGGGGGATCAGTGCTTCTTCTGCTTTCTGGTCCAGGTCCAGTTCGTCAGAGTACTGAGCAATCCGATACTGAAGCAGACCATAGGTGGAAAGAGACTCTTTGTCCTTTGAATACAGGGTGCGCCCGTGGCTGAGGGGGAAGGATTTCAGATCTTCTCCCTCATGGTAGGTGTTTTCACCGCCAATGACGACGATCTCATCGATATGGTACCTGCCCAGCGTTGCCTGGATACTGGCTTCCGTCTCCAGAAGCGCTGCACAGTAATCGAAACCGAATTCATTCGGAAAAGAATAATAGTGCAAAGACGCGCCGTTTTCCACAGCGCTCAGAGAGGTCAAAAGAATGTTCTGTGCCATTGCGGGCAGCCTCCTGTTAATGACGTAATTGTGCTTTCGGCATCGTATAATTTTCTGACAAGCCGGCATAAAGTGCAGGCCAAGTCCTGTCAGGGGATCAATTTTTTCAAAGCGCTCCGGGGATTTGTCTGAGAGCTTTGGATTATATCATGTGCCAGACGGCAGTCACAGCCTGGCGCAAAAGAATCCGAAAAGCGGGGCTCAATGTAGAAAGTGGTTAAGCAGATCAGACCGGCGGCAGGCAATGCCGGGGTGAGCAATGAAAAAGATGCACATGATCAGATCTGGCATGCCTGGAATGATCCTCAGTGATCATAAAGCCGGCTGACGCTTTCTGTCTGCGCTGAATGGTGTTGAGGATGGCCTGTGCCAGTAAAGGTCAGCAGCTGTATGGTCAAAAGGGAAATGCCTTCCGGGAATCGTCACCATAACCAGGATGACAATTGCTGTAGGGAGTGGCATTTTATTTCCTGTGTCCTTTTGCGTTGGCTGCATAAATCCGATAGCACATTATAAATGCTGCTTTTCTATGCGGTCAAGAGCGCTTCCAGAATATCCTGATCAGCAATATTCTGATCAGGTTCATCAGTTCGCAGCGTCTTTTTCTTGCGCTATCCTTGCGAAGAGGCTATTTCGGGTTTAAAACCTCAAGAGGATTCCGCTCATCTGATGGACGAAACCAAAAACGGCGCTGACTAATGAGATAGTCAGCGCCGTTTTAAAGTGTTTACAGAATGCTGTGATCGTATACGAGTTCATCCAGAGTGCGCTTTGGAACGCAATGTGCATCCTGGTCATCCCGATAGTACCGGAGGTCATTGTCCTTGCGGGCATCAACCAGCCGGATCAGTTCGCCCCTGGCACCGATAGCCATGATGAGCGCAGGGACCAGGTTGTCCGGAAGTTTGAGACAGTTGGAAACATCTTCCTTTTTGAAGAAGCCCAGCATACAGCAGCCCAGATCCATATTGGCCGCTGCAAGCGCAATGGTTTGTGCAGCTATGCCGACATCCATGGCAACCCGCTGCTCGGGGACGATGTTTGTATCTGCCAGAATGACGATATAGGCAGCAGGACGTTCGTCCGGTTCCGGACCTTTCCAGTCCGGAAGTGCCATTGCCCAGTGAAGAAGTGGAAAGAGCTTATCGCATGCAGCTTTTTCATAAATCGGGAAAAAGCGGAGCGGCTGTTTGTTGGCACCGGTTGGTGCAAATCTGGCGGTTTCGATGAGCGACAGCAGGGCATCCCTGCTGACATCTACAGATGCATCAAAGCGCCGGACAGAACGGCTCTTTTTGACGAGATCAAGCATATCCATGGGTTATCCATTTAGACTCCTTATTGATAATGCATGACTGGCTGTACTTTGTTCCAATGGCAGTTCCGGTGCGTTCAAAGCAGAGTTGCCAATCAGCGGGCAGAGTATAGCACAAAGTCCTGTGAATCGCAAATATGGAGCGGATCAAAGATAGGGAATCATGTCAGATAGACGTCCAAAGACGAGATCCGGCTTTACATCAGAGGTGGAAATGTCATCCATGGTCGCTTCGCCGGACAGGACCAGAATACCGGTCATACCGTGTTTTACGCCGGTAGCCACGTCTGTATAGAGCCGGTCGCCGACCATGGCCATTTCTGACAGGGCGAAACCGGTACGGCGAAGTGCCTCATCCACGATGCCGCGATAGGGTTTGCCAAGGATGACATCAGCCTTTCGTCCTGTACTGGCTTCAATGAATGCCATGATGGCACCCATGTCCGGAATAAAGCCTGTTTCTGTCGGGCAGTTGAAGTCGGGGTGTGTGGCAATATAAGGCAGGCCGTTTCGGATGTAATCGCAGAGGATGCACATTTTCTGATAGTCCAGTGTGGTGTCAAAGCCGACCAGTACATAATCCGCATCGTCAGCGGTATTCGTGAGCGTGAGGCCCATTGAAGCCATTTCCTCTGTCAGCATGGGATTGCCCAGCAGGTAGCAGCGCTTTCCCGGAAAATGCTCAAGGCAGTAATGGGCAGCTGCGTGGCCCGAGGAGATAACGTCGCAGTATTTTTCCTCTACGCCCATGCGCTTCAGCTTTTCGGCATAGACAGAGGCAGACTTTGAGGAATTGTTTGTCAGAAAGCGCGCCGTACGGCCAGTCCGGTCCAGTGCCTTAAGAAAGTCAAGGGAACCGGGGATAAGGTTGTTTCCCAGATAGAATGTGCCATCCATATCGAGGAGAAAGCATTTGACAGGAGCAAGCTTTTCTTTGATTTCGGCGTGAGTCATATGGATATCCTTTCAATGGTTTAACTGCTTAAAATACCGGAGCCAGAATCCGGAGAAGGGTCTCCCAGAACCGGATAATCAGGGGAACGTGTTTGGCGTATTCGGCGGTAACCTCGGTACACTGGGGCAGAAGACTGTCAAAATCACGCTTGATGTCATGAACGGCATCACAGTCGTACATCAGGACACCATCCTCAAAGTGATGGTAAAGACTGCGGTAATCAAGATTGATAGTGCCGCAGACGGCGATCTCATCGTCACAGACGCACTGTTTGGCATGGCAGAATCCAGGGGTGTATTCAAAGATCCGGATGCCGTGGCGTGCGAGGATCCTGTATGAACTGCGTGTGACCCGGTAAACCATCTTTTTGTCCGGAATGCCGGGCGTAATGATACGTATATCAACGCCGCGGCCTGCAGCTAGAAGAAAAGTGCGGACCATTTCATCCGTGATAATCAGGTAAGGCGTGGTGAACCAGCAGTAGCGCTGTGCGCCGTTGAGCAGATTCATATAGACATCCTCTGCCACGTTCTCAAAGGTCAGCGGACTGTCGCCATACGGCTGGATAAAGCCGGCATCGGGGATGGTGGGAACCTTCACAGGAAAGAGCGGCTTGAAGTCATGGTCCTCCTGATTCTTGCCACGCATGGCATTCCAGGTTTCAAGGAACATGTAGGTCATGGAACGGGCAGCCTCGCCCTCAAGACGGACGCCGGTGTCCTTCCAGTGTCCGTATGGATTGGTGAGATTGAAGTATTCATCTGCCAGATTGTATCCGCCTGTATAGGCGATGATTCCATCAATGACGGCGATTTTCCGGTGGTCACGGTTATTCATGAAAACATTGGTGAGAGGAAGCATGGGATTAAAAATCCGGCATTTGATACCGTCTTTTTCCATCTTGTCAACGAAATCATGATTGATGAAAAACACAGAACCGATGTCATCATAGAACATGCGTACATCCACGCCTGCAATGACGCGTTCTTTCAGAATTGCGTGTATTTCCGAGAAAACCTTTTCATCCTCAATGGCGTAGTACTCAAGAAAGATGAAGCGCTCTGCCCTGCGCAGGTCATCTTTCATCCGCTCAAAAATATCTACCGTATCAGGAAAGAACTCGATCCTGGAATTGTTGTAGACCGGAAAGCCGGAGATGTTGCGGATATAGCGGAACTGACTGACAATGGAAGCGTTCCTTTCCCCCAGCTGGCGCAAAGTTTCTGTATCATCCGGCAGAAACGGCTGCAGACGATTGTCTACGGATATGAAGCGCCGGCGCATGGCATGCGTTGTACCGGTCAGACCGGTCAGCAGGTACATGAATGTGCCGAAGGGTGGTGCGGCAATGATCATCAGCATCCAGACCATTTTCATGGAAGCATTTTCATGACGTCCATAGATCATGAGCGCAACCAGTATGGCTGTAATGGTAATCGTAGCTGAAATCCAGGGATAACGTGCACTGAGCTCACCCATGACATACATCACATAGGCAATTTCTGCTGTGATGGCTGCACCGACGAAAAAGAGACGCAGGGCACCGGTTTTTACATAGGCTTTGCTTTCAAGCGTTTTGAACGGGGGAATGCGTTTCATTAAAAAGAAGCCTTTCTTTATAC
>JAFUHD010000201.1 GCA_017469025.1 Clostridia bacterium | reverse complement strand
ATTCCAGACGGTTTTCTTCCGCCAGATTCAGGCAGGAAGTGTAACATGATGCCAACAGCCTCTCATGTTCTTTGGTAAGCCGTCCCTGTACGATCGGCCCTACCGTGTGAAGAATATATCTGCAAGGAAGATTATAGCCCGGTGTGATCATGGCCTGTCCCGTAGGCTCCTGATAGTTTCTCCCATGGATGGCCGCCTTTCGGCACATATAGTCATTACATTTCAGTCTCAGGCGAATTCCGGCCTTTGAGCCGATAATGTTATCGATGCAGCCATGAAGCGGTTGGAAACAACCTGTCATACCGCTGTTCGCCGCATTCACAATGGCATCCACCTTGAGCGTAGTGATATCACCCTGCCAGAGGTAGATCCGGCCATCTGTGGCACAGGGAGTCAGATCTTTGATGTCTGTGATGCCTGCCCTTCGGTTTTCTTCAGAGAGATATTCATCCTGAACCTTCAGAACATCCTCACTGATCGGTTTCGGTAACCGGACATTCATGAGCGCCCGAAGAAGGTTCTTCTGTTCCTCATCGTCCTCCGGGATCTGATATTTTCCATACTGCGGTTCTTCCGCAAGAAGCTGTTTGATCAGCCATATTCTCTGTTCTTCATGCGTCATAAAAATCCACCCCTTTGTCTGCCGCCAGCTTCATCAACTTATAATACATTTTCCTTTTGGGATGATGGTTCTGATACTCGACTTCCCAGAGCCCCTCCGTGCACCGGTTGATCCCCAGGCGTCTGGCAAATGCACTTTGAGAGAGGTCATAGGCAGAGCGTATCTTTCGTATCCGCGAGCCATACCCCGGCATGCAGAACCTTGTATACTCATCCAGAAATACTTCCGGATCCACTGCCAGTATATCTCCAAGCCGGCAGGCATCATTATAGTAAATCGGATTGAATCCCTTCTCAAAATTATTGATATAATGACGGGACTGACCGAATTTCTGTCCCAACTGTTCCTGAGATAAAAGCCGCAATTCCCGGTAATAGCGCAGCTTTTCCGCAGGGCTTGCCTTCTTTGAAATCTCCGGAATGCCCCATATTAAGCCAATCAGCAGCTTGCCGTGATGGCGAAAATATTTTGTGTGACTGTATGTAGGATTGTATTGTCTATGCAGGCATGCATGGGAACGAAGCACCCGAGCATTTGAGAGTTGGCAGCATTGACGATAGCATCCACTGAAAGTCTGGTAATGTCACCCTGCCAGATAGAGAGACCATTCCGAAGCACCGGAATATCGTCCAGTGTGACGACTCCTTTAATGACACAGTCGTGCTTTCGGCACCGTATCAAACTCAGTTGTCTTTATTTGACAAACCAGCACGAAGTGCGGGGGCATCTCCTTTTTCCCTTGCACAGCTATGCAGGTACTCATCCTGCACCCGCAGTACGTTTTCGGGCATCATACCAGGCATACGGATGTTCATCAGGGAGCGGAGTATCCGCTGCCTGCCGCTTGTATCCTTTGGGGTGGTCAAATTCTGATATTCACCTGAGTCAGCCTTGAAAGCCTCCACCAGAAAGCTCAGCCGCTGATCCTGCGTCATTTTTTATCCATTTTGTTTTACCTCTTCTGTACTGCTCCATTCGGGCAGAATGTCATACAGTTTCCGCAACGCAGGCAGCGCTCCTGGTTGATTCGGAACTGGTTATACCATTTATCAATGCAGTTCTGCGGGCATACCGTAATACAGCTTCCACAGCCAATGCAGGATTCCGTGATCAATAATCCATCCGATTGCTGTAAGCCCGCCAAAGGTGAATAAAGCCCGTTCGATTGGTTTCTTCGAGAGATCAAACCATTCGCCGTTTTCCTCATAAACCCGGAAAAACGTCAGGGCATGCATTGCTTTCTGTGCCGGATAAATTTGGTTCTGCTCAAGCAGTGGAGGAATACGCTCATATCCCAGTTCTCAAAATTTTCCCCGGACAACACAGCAGCAATGGACAGGGGATTCTTACCCCCTGATTGCGGCCAGCACAAGGAACCCGCACTTCTTCAGTCGGTCATAAAAGCGCTTTTCCTTCGCAGTCAGGAAATAAAGACGCGCTCATCGCTATTCATCATGTCGATAGCTGCGGTACCTGGCAGACCGTCATCTTCCACGGATACGTGCGAGCACTTTTTCGACTTTTGTCATAATGAATTTCTGCTGATAATTTCCTGATGTAACCTTTATGATTTCATCATATGTGGTGATCATATCACGCTTTTTGTCGTAATGTCAATAGTTACATCATTTTTCAAAAAACTATGCTTGCGTACAAAACTTAGACAGTAGCCAGCCCAAACCATAGCCTTCCCGTCTTGTTGCTTAGCAAATCCAGCATACTGGTAAGAGTCTCACTTTCTGATCTGGAGTGCTGAGATTCACCAGAAACTTACAACCGTTGCAGCGAAAAAATATTATTTATCACTTCAAAACATTATAAAAAGCAGCATAATTAAAGCCTGATTACTATAAAATTTTGATAAATAATGCAGAAAACGATAAATGGCCGTATATAATTGGATCTGTTCTCTGTCTGGAACTCATACTCTGCAGATGACGGAAATGAAAACCAATTCCTCCCCGGCAGAACTGTCAAAGTCATGTTCAGCGTCATCTAAGTTATACCCGAAGAAGGTCTTGGCTGTCTAAAATATGTACGTGATTTTGGGACCGCTTTACTGTCTGAAGCACATGCAGTCCATTTCCATCCCGGCTTTTTACACTTGTTTCTCCCGTCTCATAAGTACATGAGGAATCTCGTCTTCCATAAATGGCTCCGAAAGACATTCAAAGCCCATCCGTTCATAGAATCCCTCTGCCTGTACCTGTGCCTCAGCATAGACATACCGAATGCCGGCTATCCCGTCTGCAGCCTGGAGCGCACTGTTTACCAGATGTTCACCCAGCCCCCTGCCGCGCAGAACCGTCAGAACGCGACCAATCTGAAGCGCATTCAGCTGGTCCTCCCGTGGAAACAGCCGGAGATATGCCAGAATATGTGTGCCGGTTTCATCAAGACAGTAGAAATGCTCGCTCTTCTGATCCAGTCCGTCTATGTCCTGATAGGCACACTGCTGCTCCACAACAAATATTGCTGACCTCACACGCAGTATCTCATACAGTTCCGGTACAGTCAGTTCACTGAAGTGCCTGCGGATAACCACCAAATTTGTATTCATGTTCTGCTCCCCTAATGACAAAAGTTGTGCTTTCAGCCCGTATCAATAGCAGCTGCCATTATTCGACAAACCAGTACATGGGCTTTTTTCCTCTTTTTCGCTGTCCTGTTTCTCCAGTGCCATATCCCTCATGGTCCAGGAAACAGAATAGTGCATCTGCTATTATTCATTCTTCCATGATAAACCGCCCAGACAAATATCAGTCTGGGCGGTTTATCATCAGGTCGTCTGAATATGTTCAGTCAAACAATTCACTTGCCTTCTTCATGGCATCTGAAATCGGCAGATGCTGCGGGCACGCAGATTCACATTTGCGGCAGGTAATGCAGGAACCTGCAGTGTGTCCATCCACAGTTACAGCTGCATATTGTGCCTTTGCATCCTCTGCCTGGCCGTTGGCCGTTTTGAGATTTATGGCTTCCATTATGCCCGGTATATTCAGCTGTTTCGGACACCCTTCCATGCAGTATTTGCAGGCGGTGCACGGAATCGCATTGCTCCTGCCCATCAGGACCTGTGCCTGGCGAAGGGTCTTCTTTTCCGTATCGCCCATCTCGCCGAGCGTCCTCATGGTTTTCAGGTTATCCTCTACCTGTTCGGTACTCGACATGCCTGACAGCACTGTCAGGACGCCATCAAGTCCCATGGCGAAACGAAGCGCCCAGGATGCACATGACCATTCCGGATGCACAGAGGCAAACAGGCTGCGGACATTCTCAGGCGGATTTGCCAGTTTCCCGCCTTTCACCGGTTCCATGATGACAATCGGTTTGCCATAGCTGCGGGCCACCTCATAATTTGCCCGTGCCTGTACGTTTCCGCTCTCCCAGTCCGCGTAATTGATCTGAAGCTGTACAAATTCGGTTTCCGGATGCTCGCGGAGCAGACGGTCCAGAGTTTCCGGACCGGCATGAAAAGAAAAACCGCAATGGCGGATCCGACCGGCTGCTTTCTGTTCCTGGACATACTCCCAGAGTTTCATCCGGTCATACTTTGATACATTTCCGTCCATAATGGCATGAAGCAGGTAATAGTCAAAGTAACCGGCATTAGTCCGTTCAAGACTTGTATCCAGCTGTCGTTTTGCCGCCTGGGCTGTCTGAAGCGGTGGAAGCGCTGCATTCAGCTTTGTTGCAAGCACATATTTGTCACGGGGAACCCGGTCCACCAGCGCCTGCCGGATTGCTGCCTCTGATCCCGGATAGATAAAAGCCGTATCAAAATAGTTGCCGCCGGCAGCCAGATATTTGTCCACCATGCTGCATACCTGTTCGTGGTCAACGAACAGGCCCTTGCGCGGCAGACGCATCAGGCCGAAGCCAAGTTTGGAAATATTCACCTGATCCATGTATTCCGCCTTTCACTGCATATGCAGGTTCTCAAATGCGCTTTACAAAACCATGTCTGTCGCATAAAATAAGAAAGCTTTTGATCTGACGGCAATCCTGACCGGATTCCACAGATCCTTCAACAAAATCCGATGAACACCCTGCAGGCTGTTCATCGCTTTGATTGTACCCGTCAAAGGAGTTCATTATGATTCAATTATACGATTCCGGCATCTATCTTGTAAATGGCGAAATCTGTAAAAATGCAGAAATCGCCGCTGCAAAGGCCGGTCATCCGGTAGACCGCGTGCAGGCTGAGCAGGGCACCATGGCTTATGGCATCCTGAAAGCTCACAATGTCAGCAGCAATATGGATAATCTGCAGCTAAAATTCGATTCCATGACATCGCACGACATCACCTATGTCGGCATTATCCAGACCGCCAGAGCCTCCGGAATGACAGCATTCCCCATGCCCTACGTTCTGACCAACTGTCACAACTCCCTCTGTGCCGTCGGCGGCACGATCAATGAGGATGATCATAAATTTGCCCTGTCAGCCGCACATAAATACGGCGGTATTTACGTTCCTACAAACATGGCCAATATCCACAGCTATAATCGTGAAGCCATGGCCGGCTGCGGAAAAATGATTCTGGGATCGGATTCCCATACCCGTTACGGCGCCATCGGCACCATGGCCGTCGGCGAAGGCGGCGGCGAGCTGGCCAAACAGCTTGTCGGCCGTACCTATGACTTTGCACGCCCGGGCGTCATTGCTGTCTACCTTCATGGCACGCCCCGTCCGGGAATTGGTCCGCACGACGTTGCTCTTTCCCTGGTCGGTGCAGTTTACAAAAACGGCTATGTGAAAAACAAGGTTATGGAATTCGTCGGCCCCGGTATTGCCGGACTTCCCATGGAATACCGCAACGCCATCGATGTCATGACTACAGAGACGACCTGCTGGTCCTCAATCTGGGAAACAGACGACAAAACCGAGGCATATCTGGCCATGCACGGCCGCAGCGGTGATTACCGTTCCCTGCATCCTGCAGAAACTGCATACTATGACGGCTGCATTTCCATTGATCTCAGTACAATTGAATGCACCATCGCCATGCCAATGCACCCTTCCAATACCTTTACCATTCATGAACTCCAGGCAAACGCTGCGGACATTCTGCATGAGGTAGAAACCGCAGCCAATGCCCAGATCAAGGGTGCACGCATGGATCTCATGAGCAAATTCCATGATGGCCATATCTGGGTAGATCAGGGCGAAATTGCCGGATGCGCTGGCGGTACATTTGACAACATCTGCGCCGCTGCGGACATTCTCCGTGGAAAGAGCTGCGGAAACGGTGCCTTCACGCTCAGCATTTACCCTGGCTCTATGCCCGCTCTGTCAGAACTGATCCGCAACGGTGCGGCCACAGATCTGATCAGCGCCGGTGCGCTGATGCGTGAGTGTTTCTGCGGTCCATGCTTCGGTGCAGGCGACTGCCCGGCCAACGGCGAATTTTCTATCCGTCACACGACCCGGAACTTCCCGAACCGTGAAGGCTCCAAGCCAGGCGAAGGTCAGATGAGCGCTGTCGCCCTGATGGATGCCCGTTCGATTGCAGCCACAGCAGCCAACGGCGGACGCCTGACAGCCGCAACAGATATCGATGTTTCCTATACCAATCCGGAATATCATTATGAAGCAGGCATTTATGAAAAGCGCGTTTACAACGGCTGGACAAAACCTGAACCGGAAACACAGCTCCGTTTTGGTCCGAATATCAAGGACTGGCCTGAGATGCCTGCGCTCACAGATGACCTTCTCGTGCGGATCTGTTCTTACATCACCGATCCTGTTACAACAACAGACGAACTGATTCCCTCTGGCGAGACTTCTTCTTACCGTTCCAATCCGGAGCGGCTCAGTGAATTTGCCCTTTCCCGCCGGGATCCACAGTACGTCCCCCGCAGCAAGGTCATGCGTGCAATTGAACGCGAACGCCGCGCAAATGGACAGATTCCTGAAGACATTACCCGTGTCTATGATGCCCTTCGGGCTGCGGGCATTGCCTGTAATCCGGCTGATACCGACATTGGCTCTGCTATCTTTGCAAATATGCCAGGCGATGGTTCCGCACGTGAACAGGCAGCCTCCTGTCAGCGTGTCATGGGCGGCAGCGCCAACTTCGCCAGACAGTACGCGACCAAACGCTATCGTTCCAACTGCATCAACTGGGGCATGACGCCATTCCTTGTTGAACATCCGGAAGCCTTCGCACTCGATGACTACATCTTCATTCCGGGGATCCGCAAGGCTGTCCTTGAAAATGCAGAATCCATTCCTGCCTGCATCATTAAGCCTGACGGTTCAGTGACTCCGCTGACCCTGTCAACGGGCGCACTTACAGAAACCGAGCGTCAAATCATTATAGACGGCTGCCTGATCAATTATTACCGCAATCATTGATTCATTCTCGTCCGGGACATTCAGTCCCGGATTTTTTTTGCATCTGCCCTTTATGCAGAATGCCCGGAACTGCTTAGGAACGTTTGTTCATGCTGAAACCCCTGAGTGCCAGCCAATGTTCCTGCAGTCTCACCCGCTTCCAGAATAACGCCGGAAAGCAAAAAGCCGTCCATAAAGGCGGTTCAAATTAGGGATTTCGAGAACAAGTTAATTTGAGCCAGCATTCTTCGGGCGGGAACAACGGAAAACGGCTTCATTGGAGCATTGATGCTCCTGTGAGGGCGCTTTCCTTTATGTATGTTTTAAACGAGACCTACATACACATGTGTTATTATCTCCGTGGTCATCATACCATAGTATATTAAAAACCCTACCCGTCATGTAACCGTACAATCTATGATTGCCAGTTATTCTTAACGAAATCAACGATTCTGCTTCTATATACCTTGACGCAAGCCTATCTTGCGCTACTTTGTTCAACTCATTCAGAT
>JAFUHD010000200.1 GCA_017469025.1 Clostridia bacterium | reverse complement strand
TCATTCAGAAAGTACTTTGGCTGTACACAGTATCTTGCACATCCGGATGACATGCCGCGGCTTGCAGCGATTATGGGACACAGTTCTCTTTCAAGTACGATGGTGTACATTCGACTGGCTGCTGCTTTCAAAGCAGCAATGGATGACTTCAAACGTGTTGATGAGTTAATGAGGAGAGCAGAGATATGACGATAAGAGACGATGTTGAAATTCATCCGACATCTTACCAGAGAAACGGATCACCTCTTGCGGGGCTTCCCATCAGTACACGCTATCTTTGGGAAGTCGACGATACAGAAACGGATGCAGACAAGTATCCCATTCGTACTATTTTCCAGTTATTTTACCCGATGGTAGAGAATGATCCATCCATCATTCTGTCGAAGGAACAGCGTAAAGCTGCATATGCAATTAGTCAGTGCAAAACGGGAGGCGTTGGTTTTACAGGCTCATATTGTGAGCATTGTGGCAAAGTGATTATTCACAATGCTTCCTGTAATAATCGTAATTGCCCAAATTGTCAGTCGATTGAGGAGAAAATCTGGGTTAAAACCCGGAAGGCTGAGACAATAGAAGGCATCACCTACCATCATTCAGTATGCACAATTCCAAGCGAATTATATCCAATTGCGTTGGCCAATAAAGGCATTGTTTATAATTTGATGCTCAAGTGCGCACCGGATTCCATTGTTTCCATATGCCGCAGAAAGTTTGGCTTTACTCCCGGTGTTATATCTGTTTTTCACTCGTGGAAAAGTGACCTGGGTTTCCATCCGCATGTACATTTGGCTTCTACAGATGCAGGCCTGACAGCTGACAAGAAGTTTATAAATCCTGAGACCAAAGTGCTGGAATCGGGTGAACACTTTCTTTTTGCTGGAAGTGTCCTGGCAGAAGTATTTAAAAACAGTTTCATGTCCGCCTTAAATGCGGAATATGACGCCGGACATCTTAAGATTCCTTCGCCGGAAGCCTGTGAGGGCCGTAATCTTCTTGATCCTTTCCAATGGATGGACTTCAGTAACATGCTATACAACAAGAAATGGGTTGCATACAGTAAAGAGACTTTCAACGATCATGGAGATGCTATTGAATACTTTGGCCGGTATACACATCGTACAGCTATCACTAACAACCGGATTATTTCGGTTGTTCTGGATGAAGAACACCCTGAAGGAGAAGTTAAATTCTGGTACAGGGACTACAAGAACAACAGCGAACATGCAATCCGGACCGTTACCGGGAAAGCGTTTGTGCAGATGTTTCTGGTTCACGTGCTTCCGACCGATTTTACAAGGATTCGTTATTCCGGGATTTTGGCAAATGCGGTGAAGGCTAAAAATCTGCAGCTGATTGCAGAGCTTACATCTTCTATTTACGCTGTATCTGTTTTCGCTGGAAAAACGGTTTCACAGGCGCTTCCGTATTTGATTCCGAATTACAAGGAACATACTTGTCCGTGCTGCGGCGGTTCGATTAAGCAGCTTGGCCGACTGTTCAACGAGGACCTGATTATTCGCCAGAAGAAGCCTCTGGCAGGATAAGATCAAGAGGCAATTCCATGGATTATTCCCGTACAGTAAGGTCATCTATTGTATACTGTGGAATCCTATTTTTCGAGGGAATAATGGGTTGGGGGAACTATACCCTTTTGGAGGTCTTTTATGTCAAAAAGAAGCTGTCTGGATTATTTATACTATTTGTTGTTGCCTTACTCTTGTGAGTTGCATGGTATATCAAAAATAATTAATTACTCATATAAAAGGCCAAGATTTGGGGCTCAGCGGTGGCGCGATAGCGTTCAAATCGGAAATTAAAAATGACAGGAAAAGCTAGGCGATAATTGTGAACATAGGCGGAGTCCGACCTTGTTTATGCCTGGCATTGTTACTTTCCTTAGTATTTGTTGGGATTATCTGTTGTTATGATGCTGTATCCTCTTACGGGCAGTGCGGTCACCTGGTCAGAAGTGGAATCTGCGTTGCAGACAAGCGGAAGCTACAGCGGTGATGGCGTAACCGCAGTTTGCGGGGATGACAGTATTGAGATTTCTGGTGGAACTGTAGATACGCTTTGGCTGGTTTCTACAAAGTTTCCGTCTGTCAAAACATATCGTATTACCGATGTGATGGTAAGCGGTCCTCATGGTGAAGCATCAGTCGATATCTGGGCCGAGCAGGACATGACCGTTTTTCTGAACAAGGTCAATTCAGATGGCGGTGGATCTGAAATGACCGCAGGAAATGGCTCCCTGAAGGTCTACTATGATGGCGTGTATCAGGGCGACAATACCAGTTATCTGTCTGTACATGCATCCAATGGCAATACCCCTGACATTTAATAACTATGGTACGATAAACGTTCAGGGGAGCGTTGGAGGAAGCGTGAATTCAGATTCACAGTTGATCATCAACAATCAGGGAACCATTAATGGAAATGGAGATGGGTTACATTTCTATCTGGAGTTTCCAGACAAGGCGTCATACGAGAGTGCCAACATCAATGCAATTGCACAGGAAGTACTTAAAGAGAATGGGCTGGATGAGGCGGATAGTGTAGCATGCTATTATGATGAAAGTAAGTTATTATCAGTGGTGAAAACATAGCATGTAGAACTTGTTGCGGATCCGGATGTGCTTGAGCCAAATCCGTTCCCTGAGCAGCCTGTGGAACCGGCTCCTGAATACGAACCGAGTCCATATGAGCGGATGGCACATGAGATGGAGGAGAAGCGTCAGGCACAGGCATGTGATAATGTGACGGCTTCTCCCTGGTGGTCCTATCAGTCGTATCTCAATTACGGTTCCAGAAATCTGTGGGTGCGTGGGACCGATGGAGAGAAGATATTCCACAAGTCCCAAGCCGTCTTTGATGGAGATCACAAGAATCTGATTTTGACGGTTATGTGCGATAATCTGGATGGCGTCAATATGCGTTTTGACAGCACTGTGCTTGACTATCTGGAACGGTATGACATCACGAAAATAATAATGGTAAGTGATAATGGTGATGCTGGCATGCAGTATCAGGTGGCGGATATGAAGGCTGCAAGAGAAAAATTTGGCCTTGAGGCGGATGAACTCCTGATGATCGGTGGTCCCGATGATACGATCATGAAGGGCATGGATGCAAACGGCGAGTTTGTGCCGGTTGAGGAAAAACAGGAATAGAACATCAGGATGGATGTATTGTTGACCAGTATGTCCATAACGGGCAGTTGCTTTCACAGTCGAAAACCCGGAAACCGGTTTAAGGAGATGGCCCAGCGCAAGCGCTGGTTTGTCAAATAATGGTATCTGCGATTGATACGGTGCCGAAAGCACGACTATTAAAGGAACAATGCAGTATTACGCTGAATTGTTCCTTTTTCTTTGCGGTGGAATCTGCTCTAATTGGGATCCTGTAGACAGAGGACAACATTTCTGTATTTTGCACACGGTTCCTCCAGACGTGTTTTATGGAGAGATGCTGGTGTGAATGACGGTAAGATGGCAGAGATGGCAAATGCATTTCAGGTGAAAATGTGTGACAGCCAGTCAACTCGAGAGATGATAAAACCGGGATAAAACTGGTTGTAAAACATAGTGATACAGGGTTGTCCGGGAACTTAAAACAGATTATAATGAGTTGCCCAAAGGAGAAAGAGAGGTGAGTCAAGTGGACGGTCAGGACAGTACAGGTCACGATTTATGCGATGTGCCGCTTGACGAACACTTTCGCTGCAAGTGGTCTGTATAATGAATGATCCTCGTACGCGGCCTATGCCAAAGCGACAGTGGGCAGATACTGTTGACTGATTTGGAGGGATGCGTCATGGACGAAAAAGAAAGGATTACGGAACTGGACGAAGAGAAAGTCGAACGTCCGGATTATGCGGAGCAGCTGGTAACCATGCTCCACAGCGATATCGGCATCCTTGAGAAAAAGGAGCGGCTGGAAGATTACCATGCCAACGATATTGCTGATGTACTCCCCATGTTGACTGCGGATGAGCGGTCACAGCTTTATAAACTGCTCGGGGAAGATGAGGTTTCCGAGGTTTTTGCCTACCTGGAGGACCCGGCAGAGTATATCTCTGAACTGGATATTGAAAAGGCTGCCGACATCGTCGAGAACATGGATGCTGACGATGCCGTTGACTTCCTGGAAGATCTGGATACAGATCAGCAGAGCGCCATTCTGTCCCGCATGGATGAAGACAGCCGGCGGGATATCGACCTCATTCAGTCTTATGACGAGAATGAGATCGGCAGTAAAATGACAACGAACTACATCGCGATTACACGGGGATTCTCGGTAAAACAGGCGATGCGCTCGCTGGTAAAACAGGCGGCTGACAATGACAACCTCCAGACGATTTATGTTCTTAACCGGGATGGCACGTTCTATGGCGCTATTTCGCTGCAGAGCCTGATTATTGCCCGTGAATTTACAGATCTGGACGATCTGATCGTTACTTCATATCCTTTTGTTTATGATAATGAGACAGTCAGTGAATGTATAGAAGACCTCAAGGATTACAGTGAGGATTCCATTCCGGTTCTGAGCCGTCAGCGGATGCTGCTGGGCGTCATTACGAGTACCGATTTGATTGAAGTTGTAGATGACGAACTCGGTGAGGATTACGCAAAACTCGCCGGTCTGACTGCAGAAGAAGATCTCAACGAGCCGCTGCTGGAGAGCATGAAGAAGCGGATTTCCTGGCTGCTGATCCTCATGGTCCTGGGACTTGCAGTCAGCTCTGTAGTCGGCATTTTTGAACCGGTAATGGCCTCGCTGACCATTCTGGTGGCATTCCAGTCGCTGGTCCTTGATATGGCGGGCAACTGCGGCACACAGTCTCTGGCTGTCACGATCCGTGTGCTTTCCGATGAGGAACTGACTTCAAAGCAGAAACTTCATCTGGTAATCAAAGAGGCAAAGGTTGCGCTCTGTAACGGTCTTGTGCTGGGACTTATGGCATTTGTGTTCTGCGGACTGTATATCCATTTTGCAAAACAGATGATGTGGGGTCAGTCCTACCAGATTTCACTGTGCATAGGCGCTGCGCTTGCGATAGCCATGTTTATCTCGGGTGTCAGCGGTACGGTGATCCCGATGTTCTTCCACAAGATTCATGTTGATCCGGCAGTCGCTTCCGGCCCCCTGATTACGACGATCAATGATCTGGTGGCTGTAGTCAGCTATTATGGGCTGGCTTGGGCGTTCCTGATCAGCATGCTGCATATGCATGCCTGAAAGGCAGATACCGAAAGAGTCCGTATGGACTCTTTTTTTTGATATCTGATGCAGGGGACAGAGGCGGCATCCGGGGAGATCAGAATGCTGAGACGGCAGTCTGGAAGACTGTTTTTTTCTTGACAATCATTTAAAACGGCGGTATGCTTTGAACGTTAAGAAGTTTAGACTCTGAATTGTAACGGCGGATAGTGACTGCCGTGTTGCAGAGACAGATTTCAGATTATATCCGCAAGGAGGATACAATTGTTATGAAGAAACCGGTTGTTCTTGTTGTAATGGACGGCGTTGGCGAAACGCCGGAAATGCTTGGAAATATGGTTGCCCAGGCGACTACGCCTACGCTGGATGAGCTCAAGAAGAATCATCCGTTCCGCACCATCCGTGCACATGGAACGGCAGTCGGCATGCCATCTGATGATGATATGGGCAACAGCGAGGTTGGCCACAATGCACTTGGCTGCGGCCAGGTTTACTCCCAGGGAGCCAAGCTGGTCAATGAATCCATTGAGAGCGGCAAGATCTATGGATCCAGTGCCTGGAATGAACTGACAGCAAATGTGAAGAGCACCGGCGGCGCACTGCATTTCCTCGGCCTCCTTTCGGACGGAAATGTTCACTCAAATATCCGTCACCTGATTGCCATGATCCGTGAGGCAAAGGCTGAGGGTGTCAGCAAGGTCCGTGTTCATATTCTCCTGGACGGACGCGACGTACCGGCAACTTCTGCACTGCAGTATGTGGATCAGCTGGAGGATGTGCTCGCTGAACTGAAAGATGCTTCATTTGATGGACGCATTGCCTCTGGCGGCGGACGTATGGTTATCACCATGGACCGCTATCAGGCGAACTGGCCGATGGTCAAGCTCGGCTGGGATACGCATGTACACGGCATCGGCCGTCAGTTCCCCACCGCACATGAAGCGATTGAGACGCTCCGCAATGAGACAGGTGCCATTGACCAGGACCTGCCGGCATTTGTTATCGCTGAAAACGGCGAGCCGGTTGGACGGGTTCAGGACGGCGACAGCGTAATCCTGTTCAATTTCCGCGGCGACCGTGCACTCGAGATCTCCATGGCCTTTGACGGCGATGAGTCCTTTGACAAGTTTGACCGCGGTGTGGTCCCGAAGGTCAAGTATGCCGGCATGCTCCAGTATGACGGAGACCTCTGCATCCCGAAGACCTATCTGGTCAACCCGCCGGAGATCCGCAATACCCTGACGGAGCTGCTTGTGAATGCCGGAATCAAGGAATATGCCTGCTCTGAGACGCAGAAGTATGGTCACGTAACCTATTTCTGGAACGGCAACCGCAGTGAGAAGTTTTCTGAGGAACTCGAAGACTGGCAGGAGGTTGACTCCGACGTCCGCAGCTTCGATGAAGCACCCTGGATGAAGGCGACTGAGATCACAGATCTCATGATCGAGGCAATCCGTTCCCACAAGTATGGTTTCATCCGCTGCAATTATCCGAATGGCGATATGGTTGGCCATACCGGCAGCCTGCTCGCAACGGAAATTGCCGTTGAGTCCGTCGATCTCTGCCTTGCCAGACTGCGCAAGGTTTGTGATGAGGAAGGCGCTGTTCTTCTGATCACGGCTGACCATGGCAACTCCGATCAGATGCTCGAGAAGGACAAAAAAGGCAATGTCAAAGTGCGTACTGCGCACAGCCTGAATCCGGTTCCGTTCATTATCTATGACAAGGACGAGCGTCATGACATGAAGGATAATCCGGAGTTTGGCCTGGCCAATGTGGCGGCGACTGTTGTTGAGCTGCTCGGCCTCAAGCCGCATGAGTCCTGGGAAGAGTCCATGCTGAAATAAGTCCTGTTTGCCGCAAACCACTGAAACGGTTTGCGGCTTTTGGTTTTGGTGCAAGTGTGGAACTTTGCGGATAACTGCCTTGTAAATCACAGACGTGTGTGATAAAATTTTCACAGAAAGAAAGGGAATAGTCCCTTTTTTTATGCAACGACAAAAGGCGCCCTGAGGCGCCGAAAGGAACAGTAAAACGCATGGCTGGAAAAGAAAAGGAAACCAGGCAGGAAGAGACACAGGTGATGCTTAACCGTGAATTGTCATGGCTGAGCTTTAACTCAAGGGTGCTTGAAGAAGCAGAGGACCCGCGGGTCCCTCTGTGTGAGCGGCTCACGTTTTTGTCGATCTATCAGACAAATCTGGATGAGTTTTTCATGGTTCGTGTCGGATCACTGGTGGATCAGGACAGAGCGTCGCCGAAAAACAGGGATAACAAGACCAATCTGACCGCCAAGGAACAGATTGATGCCATCCTTAAGCAGGTGGGCGAACTGGGCAAGCGGAAGGGTGCCTGCTATAACCAGCTCATGGAACTGGTTGAGGCACAGGGAATCCGGATAGTGGATTTCCGGAAGATCGGCCGGCAGGACAGCGAGAGACTGGAACGTGTTTTCGACTCCCAGATTGCGCCACTCATTTCACCGATTATTGTTGAACCGCGTCAGCCGTTCCCGTTCCTCAGAGGCAAGGAAATCTATGCTGTTGTGGACCTGGAACGTAAAAACGGCCGAGGACGTCTCGGCATTGTTCCCTGCAATGCGGGTGTATTTCCACGCCTGATCGAGGTTTCCTCTGATGACAAGCGGTATGTGCTGGTCGAGGAGCTGATCCTGCACTTTATTTACAAGGTGTTTCCGGGATACTTTGTCAAGTCCAAGTCTCTGGCACGCGTTACGCGTAATGCGGATATAGATGCAGATGCACTGTATGACGAGGACCATGATTACCGTGAATTCATGGCAGAGCTGATGAAGCGCCGCAAGCGTCTGTCTCCTGTGCGCCTAGAACTTTCACGCCAGCTAGAAAATGATGTCATTGAACGGCTGTGCAAGGAGATGAATGTCAAGAAGCGGTATGTATTCAAGTCGGATACCCCGCTGGATTTGTCATTTGTCTTCAAGATTCAGGATGAACTGCGCCAGCGCTCTGAACTGTTCTATCCGAGACGGGTGCCGCAGCGCTCGGCCATGTTCACCTCAGATCCGATTCTGCCGCAGATTTATGAGCGTGACAGGCTGCTCTCGTATCCATATGAAAGCATGAAACCGTTCCTGGATATGCTGCAGGAGGCGGCTGAGGATGACCAGGTGGCATCGATTAAGATGACGCTGTACCGGGTTGCAAAGCTGTCAAAGGTCGTTGAAGCGCTTTGCGATGCGGCTGAAAACGGCAAGGATGTGCTTGTTCTGGTTGAACTCAAGGCCCGCTTTGATGAGGAGAACAACATTGAATGGTCCCGCCGTCTTGAGGAGTCCGGCTGCAATGTGATCTACGGACTTGAAGGGTACAAGGTTCACAGCAAGCTCTGCCTCATTACACGGATTGAGAACGGCAAAACCGTCTATTATACGCAGATCGGTACCGGTAATTACAATGAGAAAACGGCCCGTCTGTACACGGATCTCTGTCTCATGACCGCTAACCAGACGATTGGTGAGGAAGCCAATGCGATCTTCAACAAGCTCTCAATGGGCGAAACTGTAGAATTCTCCGAGCATCTGCTGGTTGCGCCGCACTGTCTTCAGAACCGTCTGCTCCAAATGATGGATGCAGAGATCGTGAAGGCACGTGCCGGTATGGATGCATACATTGGATTTAAGGTGAACTCACTGACGGACCGAATGCTCATTGACAAACTGATCGAAGCAAGTCAGGCAGGGGTCAGAATTGACCTGATCATCCGCGGCATCTGCTGTCTCAAGCCTCATGTCCCCGGTTATACGGAAAATATCCGAATTATCAGCATTGTGGGACGGCTGCTTGAACATTCCCGGATTTATATTTTCGGACGCGGGGAAAGCATGAAAATGTACATTGCTTCCGCGGACCTGATGACCAGAAACACACTCAAGCGGGTTGAGGTCGCAACACCGATTGATGATCCCGAACTGCGTGACCGGATTCTTGGAATGTTCAAGGTCATGCTGTCAGACAATGTTCAGGCCAGAGAGATGCTGGCAGACGGTACCTATCGCCGCCTGGTCCCCGGAGATGAGCCGGCGGTTTCATCCCAGGAACTGTTTTATCAGCAGGCATATGATCTGGCTGCAGAACGCGCAGCAAGACGGGCGCAGGACCGCGCAAAGGCCGTATCTGAAATGGAATAAGATGAAAAAAGAAGCACGGAACCGTGCTTCTTTTGTTATCTGCGGATGATGTCATAGCGGAGACGGTAGAGCGTGGCGCCCCGCTTTTTGTGGCAGATCGCATCGACGAAAAAGTCAATTTCCTCCTCTGCGTTAAACTGCACATATCCCCAGCGTTCTCCGTCTATCGTTCGTCCCTTCATATTGGAGTCGGTCCAGTGGACCAGATGCGTGGACGGATCATAATCTGAGATAAAGACCAGACTGTGTGCATCTATGCCATATTCATATTCGGCGGACATCTGGAAAAAATCGCCTTTTTTGACATTGGTCATGAACAGAATGGCCTGCAGACGGTTTTCTTCCTCTGAAAGATTTTCATCATAACGGAAACTTGCTGCCGTGAAAAAAGGATTGCCTTTGGCGGCACTTACATCAAGCCATTCGATGCCGTACGCGTATGGCTTGCAGTCGGTCCGGCTTTTGTTATTGGGTATGACAAGTTTTACGCTTGGATAGGCAGCCATCCGGTATTTGGATGCCGTGTTTTTAAACAGATGAACGGTGAAATTCTTGCATACATAGATATCTTCGCTGTAATGTGCCCGCTGCAGTTTGCCGCCGGCTTTGGTATACAGAGACTCTGCCAGTGCAACGATTTCATCTATCCATTTTGCCCTGACGGCAGGATCAACACCTTTCATATGTGTAAGTCCCATACGCTCTGCGGTTTCCGGATCGGGGCCGGTGTTTTCGGCAAGGGAACAGGCAGATACCAGCATCAGTATGCACAGCAGACCGAGGAGTATTTTCTTCAAGGGATGCCTCCATGGGGGGTTTTAAGGATTGCCGCATTTTAGCATATTTCCGGACCGTCTGCAATGAATGCCATGGGAAAGGGAAATGCGGAGGTGGAATCCGCGCCTGTCATGGGGGGTCTGGATGGGACGATACCGGTAATGTACTGATCCATGCGGTATCAGGAATCGTACTGATATACCCATTTTAACTGGAGAATACCATTGTCCGGCATCTTCTGCTGCTCATACCGGACCATTTTTCTGCATCTTCCATGAGGTGTGTCAAGGCAGACCGATTCCGGATCGGGCTCTGTACACAGATCGTATCCATATGCCTGTACCTGACCTGACAACAGCTCGCACTGTAACCGGACACATGCAATCTGAGGAATGAAATCGGGGGCTATCTGAAGGGTATCCGTTCTTGTAATCCGGCCGGGTGTAAAGTGGTATTCAGTATCAGTCTCTGTCTGGAATTCCTGCTGAATGGGTCTTATGCCTGCCCGGAGCATCCCTTTCTGATGAATGTATACGCTGCAGCTGTGACTGTCATTTTCTGTTATCCTGGTTTCATCCGCGAAGCCTGCCGGCATCAGGATATCACCATTTTTCAGTTCAATACACGGAATCCATGCGCCGTGACTGGAATCCGGAACCGCTTCCATCAGGAAATTGCACCGGGGAACCGGCAGATAGGGATCCCGGTCAATGTATTCCAGTCCGCCGCTGATAACGGGCAGGGACCATACATGCAGACCATCTCTGAACGTAAACAGGCTTCTTGGAAGGGGCAGATCGGTAAAGCGGGTCAGATGGCATCTTTTCTGCAGATCCAACAGTGTTTCCCAGCCCTCCGGCGCCTGTTTCAGACTGAGGCCTTTTCGTGCCCATTGTTCTTCAGCACCGATAATCTGCATGGATAGACTCAGATTTTCACCGAGAATTCTGTTTTTATTACGGTATCCATCTGTTCTGCGGCCTTTATCCCACATATTGATGGACTGCATTTCTTCGTCATACCAGAAATGAGTCAGGCTTTGAACAAGTGTACAGCAGTAGCCATGGGCAAGCTTTTCTTCATCAGGCGTGAAAATACCGCCAAGGGCAGCTGCTGTAGAGAGAATCTGCAGTGCTGCAGAATCGCCGTATGCACCGATGCTGCGGCCATATGAAAAGCCGGTGCCCAGCGGAGTAGCCATGTGAAGACAGATGTGCGCGGAACAGTCCAGCATTTGCCGGATCAGCTCCGGTTCCTGCCAGTTTGTGGACACGACCAGCTCACTGATTTCAGCGGGAATGAGAATGCTGTACCGGTCAAAACGGCCATATCCTATTGTTTCATCCATGAAGCCGTATTTTCCGGAATAACGCGAAATATGGTCCGTCAGATGCGTCAGGAGGATATTGCTGTAACAGGTGGGTTCCCATTCCATTAATTCCCGGTATCTGGCGATGCCAAAGGCCACGCCATAATAATTGGTCGGCTTGTCGATCAGGGCAAAATCGTTCCCGCTGTCAACGAATGAACGCCAGTCCAATGCTGTTTTCAGCATTGTCAGCTCACTTTCGCCGATTGCCTGGTAAAGCAGACCCTCCTGCTTTAAGCGGTAAATGCCTTCAATGGCATAGAGAATTCCCCAGGTTTCAAAAGGCATGCGTGATGTGAACTCAATGATATGTTTTAGCTGCTCAATGCCCTTCTGCTTTTCATCCGGTGCAAGAAGATTACAGACAACATAAGCTGCCTCGCAAATTACTTTGCCATTGGTGAACTGCGCTTTGTCGCTAAAGCCGGGGACACCGTCTATTGTGACAGCTTCTTTTTCGTCTGCGATCTTCCAGAAAAGCTGTTTCATCCGGACATGAAGGGTTTCAAAAGTCTGCTGCATATTTCCTCCTGAAAGTAAAAATTTAAGGCTGCTGGTAATGAGAATGTGCTTCTGGGGACTGACTGGACAGCGGCGCAAGTCATGTTTCCTCCTGCTGCAAAACCCGGCTGAATAAGAATAAGATTTTCATGGCAGTGGGAAGAACGTGACTCAAAAGGCTGACGGTGCCGATACTTCTCAAGGCTGCGGTAGCTGCAGCTTTACAGGAGAAGGGTGTTGGCCAGACGGATTTACCGTTTTCCAGCCGGGAATGGAATCCGGTGCTGGCTGTTTGCGAGGAATGTTGAGGCGCTGATATGACTGAATCCGTGTTGTTGCGGGCTGATTGAAAGCCAACTGTTTCCGCTGTCTGATAACGGGAATTGTTGAGGCGGCCAGCCTGGTTTTCACAGAGCAGTCCTGATGCTGTACGGGTCAGAGCGTGGTCTGAACAGTTCCGTTTTTCACAGCTTCTGCATAAATCTGCATGAAGCGGGCCCCTTTGGTTTTCGTCAGTTTGCCGGGATACAGATCACTGACCCCATCTGTAATAATTTTATCCTGGAACGGCAACAGGCAGGTCTCTAACATGACGGGCAGGTCGTCACCAAGCGAATAATCGAGCGGTTTGCGCAGACCAAGAACGAGAAAAACTGTCTCATCCTTCTCTGATACAAAGTAAGAGCCTAAAGCAGTATGATCAACTACTGCAAAGATTCCTGGTTTCATTCTGGCCCAGCTGGCGATGATGTTCCGGTCCACCTCTGAGAGTTTACTGCTTTCAGAGGCCATTTTTTCCATATCCTCCGGATGGGCCCGCATGACCTTCACAATATGCATCGCACTGGTATAGTCACAGGAGTCGGGATGCATTCGGGTAACGGGTGCAATTTTTCTCAGATTATTTACAAAGGTTCCGGCTGCATAGTAAAGCTTATAAAATTTTTTCTGTTCTGCTGTTGATAATGTTGTTAACATGTTTTTTCTTTGCCCACAGTCTTTGATGTTTTAAGGAATTCCTGAATGTATGTTTTTAGAAAGTATGGCTGTCCAGCTTTTCAATGTCCCGAGAAATGTTCACACCCATTTCTTCAAGCATTGCCGCATGTTCTCTGGATATCAGGGATACGTGCCACCTTTGGTCTTTGTGCTGTGCCATTTTGGCGTATGCGCCTTTAGACAGGCATTCTCCTACAGACATGCGGCTGACATAAGCGGATGCACTTTTCATCTGTCTGACAAATGCAGATTTAACCTGACCGAAAGTGGTGGTCAGAAATGACAGCCCCTGCATTGCTGTAAAGTCACTACTGTGGAGCCCGCAGAAATGCAGCATGTTCTCCACAAAATGGTAATGTGTTTCAGTCTCCCACCGCTTCTTATACCGGAGATAAATGTCTCTTTCAATCCCGTTTGCCGGCAGGTAGTTGCACCGCAGCAGAATGAGGCCGAATCCGGCTTCAATCTGAGCCAGTCTTTCTGCAGTATGATGCTCATCTGTGTCCATTTGAAACGCATATTCTGCTGCCATGCTGTCGTGTACATCACTGTCACGATACATGATAACCAGGTCGTCCGGATAATCAGAGTGTTTTGCGTTTCCCATTGTTCCCGTGCATTGATCGCTTCCCTGTTTCTTCCATCCGCCTCCTCTTTCGGGTATTTCCTGATACAGTGCCTCTAATTCTTTTACGGTAGACATTCTGTAGAGGATTGTATCATTGTACATCAGACCATCTTCATCTTTCCTTTTATACACGAAACTGCCGGTAAATGTGATGCTGCTGGTCATTGCTTTTCTGATTTCTGTACTTTCGGGAACAGAAATGATGAAGTGTTTCCCTCCTGAGCGATAGAGCTCCGTATCCACCTCTGAGTAGAATCCTATTTCCGGCAAAAAGCAGGTTTTCTTCGGATAGTTGAATATTGTGAGCATGTCCCGCGTAAAAGAAGGGTCCAGCATTTTTCCTGCATAGGCATTGCCGGCGAGGGAACAGGCATTTTCCACATCATATACCTGCAGAATGCTGATCTGCGTTTCTTCAGCGGGCTGATATCTGTTTTCGTAATCTGCCAGGTCATTCTGCCTGGAACAGCATAATATGGCATGTCCGTCTATTGCTGTCATACCTGATGATTCATTAATGAGGCTTTGAGAATATGTTTCGCATATTGCAGGATGACTGCCCAGCAGATGAATAAAGTCGCTGACCGTTTCCCTGCAGATATCCAGTGCAGGCCATTTGTTTGAGAGAATTGATTGATCAAACAGTTCTTTAATGCAGCCGGCCGGTGTGTACTGCAAAATAAAGCAGAGTATGCTCAAGGCGTATATCATTTCCGCGTCGGTATCGCTGAAATACGCTTTCAGTTTTGTCAATACTGCTTGAGTGCCTGCCAAGACCATGGCATATTCGCCATAGTTTTTGATCTGCAAGTCTGTATTTTCAAGATCTACACCTGAAATGCCGGGGGCGATGTGAGTGGCTTCTGTTCTATCTGAATCCGACAGTTTACTCCGCTGTGCATCATCCAAACCAGCAGAATGCCCGGATTTCATTTCCAAGTATGCTGCGTTTGGAATGAATTGTCTGCCCTCAATCTTCCCGATAACAGGTCCACTGCTGCGCTTTGACTTGTCGGACGATCCAGGTCCGGGAATGGAATCAGATGCATAAACATAGTAATGCTTAGCTGTTCCGGCGTATATGACTTTGATGAAGCAATTTACATCAGAGGGCTTCAAGGCAGCGATTTCCTTCGGTACAGTGTATTTTCCGTTTGTTGTTGGACGCGGCATGATCATGCCTCCTCATAACTGTCCTGACATTTCTCTGTAGTACTTTTCTGCTGTCCGTTATTTGAAAGACCGATACTGACGTATTTCAGGGGAACTGAAAGAACATGCTGAATGAACGGAGCGCAATTGGCCGACATGAGGGACCGCCACCCATTTCACCCGTCAGAAGCCTTTTGTGCGATGACTCTGTACCAGTCAATACGGTCAAAATCGGTTTCCTGAATTGTACTGGGAACAGGGCTCAGCGCAGTGCCGGTATATCCAAGTTCGGCCAGCTTTCCAAGAACCAGATCCTTCGAAAAGGGATGATAGTGTTCTTCAAACAGTTCCTTCTGAATGATGCGGTTGTGCTGCTCAAAGGTGTACAGCAGGTTGAAAGTGATGGTTCCATCTGCATGATGGTCCCATACCTGAACAAGATTGATGCGTGTATCGCCTTTGAAGAAAGGATTGTACAGGTAGAATCTCTTTTTTTCACGCTGGATTTTTTCCCAGTTACGGGAGTCAAAGCAGATAAATCCGCCTGGCCGGACGAGTCTGTCCATTTGTTCAAGCGTCTTGAGCACCCCGTCATGATCGACATAACCAAGTGCGTTCCCTGTACTGGCAACGCAGTCAAAGCTGTTTCCGGACCAGCATGACAGGTCGCGAAAATCGCTCTGCAGGAGTGTAACCGGGCAGCCTTTCTGCTCCGCTTTCTGTCTGCATCGTGCCAGCATGGACTTACTGAGATCTGAACCGGATACAGAGATGCCGAGTTCCTGAAGCGGCAGGGTCATGCCGCCGGTGCCGATGCTGACATCCAGCAGTGTCCGGATCGGGCGGTTTCCAAGAAAGGTTTTCCAGTCATGCCGGATGGATGCTGTTCTTGCGTCAGATTCAATCAGGTCGTAAATATCAGCCCTGTCGTAGAGCGTTGACATGGCATAAACCTCCGCTTTCTGGATTACCTGTTATGATGCCTGGCAATGAGAGAAGACTGAGTTTACTATACAACAATTTTTGCTGCGTGTGAAGACATGATTTGCGCTCTGTAGCGTGTGCTGTCTGCGGATAGCTGACAGGATTCCGCATTCCAGCAGAAGGCGTATTTCCCGGCATTCTGAATGCTGACGGATACAGGCTGCGGCGGCAGAACGTTTTTATTGTGTGATCTGATTACAGCTCACGGGTATCAACGAATTCTTCCCGTTACCGTCACGGAGACAAACTTTTCGATATAAACAAACGGTTATTTGTTAATTAGTTGTTGGAAATCACAACTACACTCAGCAGCCGTACTCATGGCATTCCTATTCCATTTCGGCAATCGCTGCGGTGCATCTTGACAGGTTTTGAATGGGTTTGTTATACTCATTTTTGCTTCACACAGGAGCAAAGAACTGAATTGGATTTAAGGGGAATCAGTATGAGCTTCTCAAAAGATTTTTTATGGGGGACAGCTACTTCTTCATTTCAGATCGAAGGCGCCTGGAATGAAGACGGAAAGGGGCCGTCCATCTGGGATGATCTGACGCATGACAGGCTTGGATTTATTGATGACGGCGGTACAGGTGATGTAGCCTGCGATCATTACCATCGTTTCCGTGAGGATATTGCACTCATGGCAAAAATGGGCATTAAGAACTACCGGTTCTCCATTTCCTGGCCGCGTGTGCTTCCCAATGGAACAGGCGAGGTCAATGAGGCCGGCATCAAGTTTTACAGCGATCTGGTGGACTGTCTTCTTGAGAACGGCATTCGTCCGTTTTGTACGCTGTATCACTGGGATCTGCCGCGTGCCATTCATGAAATGGGTGCCTGGAGCAACGAGAAGATGGTGGACTGGTTTGGCGAATATACCCGCCTGATTGCCACACGTCTCGGTGACCGTCTCAAGGACTACCTGACGATTAATGAACCGCAGTGTATTATCGGGCTGGGGTATGATCGTGCAGAGCATGCACCCGCTGTTGTAAGCTCAAAGCGCGACATTGTCAGAATGAGCCACATTCTGATGAAATGTCATGGACGGGCTGTGGAGATTCTGCGTGAGTGTGTACCGGGTGTCCGGATCGGCTATGCCCCCTGTGGGAATCCCATGGTGCCGGTTACAGGTTCCGCTGCAGATATTGACGCTGCGCGCAAGGCCTATTTTGCGGTGAATCCGGAACACTTCATCTGGTGCCCGGCATGGTTCTCGGATCCGGTCGTTCTTGGTCAGTATCCGCAGGATGCGCTTAAGGAACTCGAACAGTATCTGCCGGCGGGATGGGAAAAGGATCTGGCGCTGATTCATCAGCCGCTTGACTATTATGCCCAGAACATCTATACATCGATGTTTGTGCGGGCAGCTGACAATGCGGAGGGGTATGAGATCGTACCGCCGCGCATCGGCATTGAGCGCACGCTTATGGGATGGACGGTTGTACCGGACTCTCTGTACTGGGGTGCAAAGTTCCTTACGGAACGGTATAAGCTGCCGCTGATCATCTCAGAAAACGGCATGAGCTGTCCGGATGTGGTTGTGGACGGCCGGGTTCAGGATGCTTCGCGCATTTCATTCATTGACAAGTATATCAGCGGGCTTGGCCGTGCAATAGATGAGGGTGCGAATGTGGCCGGTTATTTCTACTGGAGTTTCTTTGACAACTTCGAGTGGAAAAACGGATATACACAGCGTTTCGGTCTGGTGCATGTTGACTTTGATACGCAGGTGCGTACTGTCAAGGACAGCTGTTACCGCTATAAGGAAATCATGGAAACCAATGGGGCATGCCTCAAGTGATTCTGTGCGCTGCATTTGCAGCGCATTTTTT
>JAFUHD010000199.1 GCA_017469025.1 Clostridia bacterium | reverse complement strand
AAGCGCCGTTGGTTATCAGCCGACGCTGGCTACTGAGATGGGTGCCCTGCAGGAGCGTATTACCTCCACCAAACACGGCTCCATTACATCAGTTCAGGCGGTCTATGTACCTGCGGATGACCTGACTGACCCGGCTCCTGCAACTACATTTGCACACCTGGATGCAACCACTGTTCTGTCAAGAGCTATTTCTTCACTGGGCATTTATCCTGCGGTTGATCCGCTTGAGAGTACGAGCCGCATCCTGACGCCTGAAGTCGTTGGAGAAGAGCATTATAAAGTTGCCCGTGAAGTCCAGCGCATCCTTCAGCGTTATCGTGAGCTTCAGGATATCATAGCCATTATGGGTATGGATGAACTTTCCGAAGAGGACAAACTCACCGTATCCAGAGCACGTAAGATACAGCGTTTCCTGTCTCAGCCGTTCAGCGTTGCTGAACAGTTCACCGGATATGAAGGCAAATATGTTCCGGTCAAGGAAACGGTTCGTGGTTTCAAGGAGATCATCGAAGGCAAACATGACGATCTGCCTGAAAGTGCATTCCTGTTCGTTGGCACCATTGACGAAGCCGTTGAAAAGGCAAAAAAGGGTGATAAAGCATGAGTACATTTCACCTGACGGTCAGCACACCTGATGGTCAGCTGTTTGACGGTGAGGTTCAGTCTCTGCGGCTCCGCATGCTGGATGGCGATCTCGGCCTTCTTGCTGGTCATGAAAATTATGTGGCAGGCGTAGGCGCAGGGGAGGCACTGATTGTCACCGAAGAAGGCGAAAAGCGACGTGCTGCCTGTATTGGCGGACTGCTTTCCATGTTGGACAATCACTGTTCGCTTCTGCCTACAACATTTGAATGGGCGGAGGAAATTGATCTTGAACGCGCAAAACGCGCAAAAGAGAAAGCTGAACAGCGGATTGCCCAGGCGAAGGAAGATCAAAAAGAACTCATGCTTGCCTCAGCCAAACTTCAGCGTGCACTTGTCCGCATCAAAGTCAAGTCATAAAAAAAGACGCATTAAGCGTCTCATGATTCAAGGGCCGGAAAACCGGCCCTTTTTTTATGCCCAATCGGAAGTCACCGGAACCATTTTTCTCCACATCTTTTATTCAGCATTCTTCCGGTTTCTTCCTCGTCCGCGGTAAAGGTGAAGGTCATTGTTGATATATCCTGCAAGAATTTCCGTAATTTTTGCATCTTTTCCGCCGCCAGCCACAATCACGTCTGCATACTGCTCATAGTTACGTATATACTGATCAAACATCGGTTTAACCGTTGTCATATACTGATTGGCGATGCTGCCAATATCACGCCCGCGTTCAATAATATCCCGTTCAATTCGTCTAAGCAGACAAATATCAGATTCGACATGCATATACAGTCTGAGATCCATTTGATTGCGCAGCCGCTCATCATAAAATGCATGAATGCCCTCAACAATGATAACATCATGCGGTTCCAGAAACTCGTCTTTCTGATCAGCACGACAATGATGTGTATAATCATACCGTTTTCTCGGCACTTTCTTCCCATTTAAAAGGCTCTCCACATCACGCAGAAGCAGTTCGTGATCAAAGATGCCCGGCTCATCATAATTAAGATGACACCGTTCTTCAAACGTCATATCCGGATGATCAAAATAATAAGCATCCTGATTGATGATAAGAATACTCTTGTTAACCATGGTAGCCAGTTCCTGGGCCAGTGTCGATTTCCCGCTGCCGCTGGCTCCACAAATCCCGATAAACAGCATAATCCCGCATCCTTTCGTATTCCGACTGTTATATGCCTTCACTAAGTGCTGCTTCTGCCTGTTCCCAGCATTTATACAGCACATCCAAAGCTTCCTTCGCTGCCTGATAACGCGACTGTACGGACATCGCCTTTTCCGGATCCTGGTACAGGCTTGAATCACCCAGTTGGGCTTCAAGTTCAGCAATCTCGCTTTCCTTCTCCATCACAGCAGCTTCTGCCTGATTGCGTTCCAGTTTCAACTGCTTTTCTGCCTGTTTTGAAAGTTTTTCCCGCCGCTTTTCTTTCTCCAGCATCGTCCGGGTTTTTCCGGCTTCTGTCTGAATCTCACGTGGTGCATTCTTCTTTTCAAGATATTCATCATAGTTTCCGAGGTAAAGCGTAATGCCATCCGGCTGCATTTCCACAATACGGTCTGCAATCCGGTTGATAAAGTAGCGATCATGAGAAACGGTAATGATTGTTCCGTGAAAATCAGAGAGAGCTGTTTCTAGTACTTCGCGTGAATCCATATCGAGATGGTTTGTCGGTTCGTCCAGAAGAAGCACATTATCATGACGCAGCATGAGAATCGTCAACGCAACCCGGCCGCGTTCACCACCTGACAACGTCCGGATCGGCTGAAATACATCATCTCCTGTGAACAGGAACATGCCCAGCGCACCACGCACATCAGACTGTTCCATTGCCGGAAAACGGTCCCAGACCTCATCCAAAACGGTTTTATCCGGGTTCAATGTACTCTGATGCTGATCATAATATCCAATATCTACATTTGCCCCAAATTCAACACTGCCTGTATCTGCTGGCAGTTCACCCAATAAAAGGCGTATCAGGGTTGTCTTTCCAATGCCGTTGGGGCCGATAATGGCAACATGCTCCCCGGCACGCACATGCAGATTCAGATGTTCAAACAAAGACTTGTGTTCAAATGACTTTGAAAGGTCCTCAACAAGGAGAACATCCTCACCGGTTCTTCGTCGTGGATCAAATTGGAAACGAATCGATTTATCCTCAACAGGCTTTTCGATGCGTTCCATCTTGTCCAGTACCTTTTCACGGCTTTCAGCCGCCCGAATAGATTTTTCCCGGTTAAACATCCTGAATCGGGCAATGATAGCCTCCTGACGTTCAATCTCCTTCTGCTGCAGTTCATACGCACGAAGTCGGGTTTCCATACGTTCCGTTCTCTGCCGCATAAAAGCCGTATAGTTGCCTTTATACTGTTCACTGCGGCCCGAGATAATCTCCACAATACTGTTACAGACATGATCGAGAAAATACCGGTCATGAGAGATCACAATGACTGTTCCACGGTATGAAGTCAGATAATTCTCAAGCCAGTTTAGCGTATCCATATCTAGATGGTTTGTTGGTTCATCCAGCAAAAGCAGATCCGGCTTCAGCAGTAAAAGGCGGGCGAGGGTAAAGCGGGTGCGTTCACCCCCAGACAAGGTAGAAAGCGGATAGTCATACTGTTCAGATTTAAAGCCAAGACCATTCAGCACACCAATAATCTGACTTTTCCATGAATAACCATCTGCTTCAGCATATGACGCCATCAGTCTGTCATACTGAGTGGAAAGTGTTTCAAATGCAACAGGATCCTCGTGTCTGCTGGCTATTTCGCTTTCAAGCTGCCGCAAACGTTCTTCCATCCTGAATACCGGTTCAAAAACAGACTTCAGTTCCTCCCAAATGGTTCCACTTTCCTTGAGGGTGTCCTGTTGGGCAAGATAACCGGTTTTTAATCCCTTCGCTATGGAAACTGTTCCTTTATCAGCAGTGTCCATGCCTGCAAGAATGCGCATCAGGGTTGTTTTTCCACAACCATTTACGCCGACTATACCGGCGCGGTCACCAGTCTGCAGCGTAAAAGAGATACTTCTCAGCACCTCGTTAATGCCAAATGCTTTGGAAAGTTCACTCACTTGTATACTGATCATGCCAAGCTCCATAAAGACAAAAAATGCGAACCATCGGCACCGATTCATCATGCTTCGGTTCTTCACTAACAAACCAATTATACGCGATTGAGCATCAGATTCGCAAGATACACGGTAAGAAAGATGCGAGAATAACACACCAGCCCTCAGCGGGAATGCTCTGGAAAAAGCTGTTGGACTTCATTATTTTTCCATCAGATTCCATTTTTGCAAGGCAGCAAAAGATGTGCTATAATATCAAAACCTGTTTTGGCATAAAGCGTGTACTGCCAACACAGAGAACGATGTTTTTGCAATGGATAAGGAGACCGATTATTTCCATGATTAAACTGGATTGTCCGCTGATTCTTGCCTCCGGTTCGGCGCGCCGGCGGGAACTGCTTTCCCTGATAGCTCCTGATTTTACGATCGAAGTATCCGATGTTGACGAAAGCTGTACCGGAACACCGGATGAGATGGTGTTGACACTCAGCGAGCGAAAAGCCGAAGCAGTCGCCGCCATACACAACAATGCTGTTGTTCTGGGCGCTGATACACTGGTATATGGTTCTGAGGTACTTGGTAAACCGCATACGGTCGAACATGCCATAGAAATGCTCAAAGCGCTTTCAGGAAAATGGCATGATGTGTTTACCGGTGTTACTCTGATCGATACACGAACAAACCGGAAGCTCAAGCACTGTGAGCGGACACGTGTCCATTTTAGAGAACTGGATCCGTGTGAAATAGAGGCATATGCCTTATCTGGTGAGCCTCTTGACAAAGCTGGTGCCTATGCAATACAGGGGGCCGGAGATGCATTTATTGACCGCATTGAAGGTTCTTACAGCAACGTAGTCGGACTGCCGCTTTCAGCGCTGACCGGCATGTTTAAAGCTTTAGAAAACGAGGAATAACCGATGCCTGGTTTCCGTCTGTCGCCTGATGTAGCGATTGATATGGGTACGACAAATACCCGCATTTATGTCAAAGGAAAGGGAATTGTCGTCAATGAAGCATCCATTATGGTCCTGCGGGGAAAGGGAAAAAAAGCACCTATCGTTGCCATCGGTGACAGTTGTGAGGAGTTTATCGGCCGTGCAAATTCCGAATATTCAATCATACGGCCTATCCGTTCAGGTATCATAGTCGATTATGAAAATGCACAGATTCTTCTGCACTATTTCATGACAAAGGCGATCGGCAGCCGTTTCTATTTCAAACCGCGTGTTGTTGTCAGCATTCCCGGTCACGTCAATGCCGTACAGCGTCAGTCTTTTATCAATGCCGTACAGAAAATTGGTGCCAGACAGATCTATGTTGTGGAGCAGTCCTTTGCTGCTGCCATTGGAACAGGTCTGCGCGTATATGAGCCTCAGGGTATACTGGCAGTGGATATTGGGAGCGGAACAACAGAGGTAGCTCTCATATCGATGGGTGGAATCGTTGCCTCTGATTCAATAGAGATCGCCGGAAATGTCATAGACAATATGATTGGTCAGCATCTCAAAAAGCGTTATGGTATCGATGTCACCGATAAGGTCACCGAACAGATCAAATTTGACCTGACAGATGTGCGCGAGGAAGAGAATCTTGACCGTATTGTCGTAGTACGCGGACGCGATATGGCAACCGGCATGCCATTTACCCAGGATGTGAAAACTTCTGAAATCTGTAAGGCTATCCGTCCGACACTGATGTCCATCATAACGGTCATCCGTCGCGTACTCGAAATGACTCCGCCAGAACTCTGTGTGGATATTCTTCAGAATGGAATCTATCTGACCGGTGGCAGCAGCCTGTTACCAGGTCTTGATTCCCTTATTGTAACAGAACTCGGCATACCGGTTTCCGTTGCCAGAGAAGCAGGAGAATGCACAATACTGGGTGCAGGCTATCTTGCTGACCACTTCGATATGCTTGGAAACCGAACTGAACTCATGAAATCCAGATAGTTGTACCACACCGAAGGACAGTGAATGGAGCATCATACGTGAGAAACAATCATCCTGTTCTGTATGCCGTCCTGAAACGCATTATTATCGTAATACTGCTGATTATTATAGGCATTACGATTTATCATCAGGTTACCGGCAATCTATTCTCCGCAGAATCTATTTTTGCTTACATCATCACACCGTTCCAGAGTACTGTTTCCAGAATCAGCCATGAGGCATCCGAGTATCTTTACCGTCTCAAACTTCGGGGCAATATCGAATATGAATATAATCAGCTGAAAGCCCAGAACGATGAACTGATTCTGAGAACGATACTGTATGAAGAGCTGGAGGAGGAGAACAGCCAGCTGAGAGCACTGCTCGGTGAATTTGAAGAACGGGCAACCATGAATCCGATACTGGCCAGAGTAATCGCGAGTGAAACCGGAAATTATTTTTCAACATTTACCATCAATAAAGGCTCTCTTGACGGCGTAAATACGCAAATGGCGGTCATTACCTCCGAGGGCCTGATTGGTTATGTCTATGAGGTTTATGCCAATACCTCAAAGGTCATAACCATCATTGATGACCAGGCCAGCCTTGCAGCGTTGATCGAGAGCAGCCGGGATCAGGGCGCCATTAAGGGAACGCTTGGAAGCACCGGTGAACCGCTGTGCCGCATGTATTATTTGTCCGCAGACAGTGTACCGCGGCCAGGCGACCGGGTTATTACCTCCGGTGTCGGTGTATCCTTTCCAAAGGGATTATTGATTGGTTATGTCCGTGAGAGTACCCGTGCGATAGAGGATAATAAACATTATATTGTTGTAGAGCCTGCCGCAGATTTTGAACATATTGAAAATGTACTGGTTCTCCGTTACTATGCTGAACTGGAGGAAATGCCCGAAAACTACAATAATACCGAAATTATCATCGCACCTGTTGCCACCGCACGTCCACAAGCTGTTATCGAAGAAGAACGTCTGAATGCTTCTACACCAGTGCCTCTTCCAGATGCACCGGGTGCTGCGACTGCATCACCTGCGCCTGAAGTCATTGACGTCATGATCGATGAAGAAGCTATGGGGGACTCTGCAGAACGGTATATTCAGGCAACACCTTCACCAGAACCGACGCCTGAGCCTGTGTCAACATCTGGGCCTGATCTTCTTTACGAAGAGGATTTCGAAGACCTTGAAGATGACGAACCTGCTGACTTCCCCGATGATCTCTGAGATCACTTGCTGCCGGGTAAAACCGGCAGCATTATATAATCAGGAACATACCCGGTACATCAATCATCCTGTCTGAGAAAGGGGGCCTGTCCATGAGCCGTGCAATTAAGCTCTTTGTTCTTTCCATGCTGGCCTGTCTTCTTCAGACAGAACTGTCCCGTTATATCCGGATCTTCACGGTTGCACCTGATTTCATTATTATTCTTCTCACACTGATGACCGATGAATATGGCGTATTCGGCGGATTTGTCGCAGGTGCCCTGATGGCACTTTTTTACGATTCAACAACAGGTTATGCACCGGCAATCAATCTGGTAGTCTATACTTTTATCGGTTATATGGCACCATTTCTCCGACAGAATCTCAATTCTGCCTTTCGTAAGTTTAAACACAAGCGTTTTCTTGAATTTATGATCATTGTCTTCTCCCTAACCATGATACGGGAAATCATTTATATCGGATATCTGTTTCTGGTTGGCGCAGAGCAGGGTTTTTCGACGATTTTCAGACTGTTTGTTTGTGTGATTTATTCGACTGCCCTTGTTGTTCCGATAGCCATACTGGTCGATTTACATCGAAGCCGTGTAAATCGGAATCGAGCACTTAGGGAGAAAGAATCTGAACTGAAAAGGAGCAATGCAGAGTGAAAAAACGTTACAGTGGACGGTTCATTACCGTTTTCGTCTTTATTCTGGCTTTGTTTGTCGTATTGGTAATTCGCCTTTTCAACCTTCAGGTTGTCAGCTTTGAAGATAATCTGACCAGTGCAGACAAGAAAAAGACCAAGACCATTACAAGTCAGGGAAGCCGTGGGACCATCATGGATTCCAATTCACTGACGCTTGCTTATGACAAACAAATATATAATGTCAAGTTTTATCGCGATCCCAACTTTGTTCCAAATGAATTCGATGAAAACGGCAGACGCGTCTCTCAATATCAGCTCTATACCAATGCCATCATAAATGTAATTGACATCGTTGAAAAGAATGGGGGAAAGATGGACACGTCTTTTTCCCTTAAGCGGGACGAGATGACGGGGCTCTGGGTCTTTTCCTGGAACAACAATGACTACACATTATCCCAGCAGAATGCGCGCGAAAGTATGTGGCGAAGCAATTTTTATCTGCAGAGCGTTACAAGATATCCTCAGCAGGAATTGTTTTCTGCATTGTGCACACGGTACCGCATTCCGGATGAACTCAGTGAAGAAAAGAAGATTAAAATACTGGCTGTCTGGGAAACCATGCAGAATAACGCCTTTCTCTCACAGCCCATTACCATAGCATCAAATGTCAGTTGGGAAACCGTTATAGAAATTGAAGCAAAAGCACTGACGCTTGAAGGGATCAGTGTATCAGTCAGTACACAGCGCGTCTATCCGAACGGGACCCTTGCCTGTCACGTAATCGGATATATCGGCAAGATTCAAAACTATGACACTTATTACGCTTCATATCGTGATAAAGGTTATGCGCTTTCGGACCTGATTGGTCTAGATGGCATAGAGAAGTCCATGGAAGACTGGCTGACGCCCTGCACCTCACAGCGTGTTGGAAAACGCGTCGTTGAAATCGACCGCTATGGTGCAGTCAGCCGTACGCTCTCAACCACAGAGGCTACAGACGGCAATAACATCAAACTGACAATTGACTCAAACCTGCAGCGGGTTGCCGAATCAGCGCTTGAGGAAAACATTAACTATATCCGTGACGAACAGGAACGCCTTCTGAACAGCGATACATGGCTAGATACCAATAAAACGGTGCTTCAGGGAACAACACGTGATTTTGATTCTAATCCCATAGAACTGGCTGAAAAAGGCGCTGTTGTTATCGTTGATATGGAGGGGCGCGTTCTTTCCCTCGCAAGCTATCCACCATATGATCCAAATGCATTTATTGTCGGAGGTGCAGCAGCTTCCAGCATACTGCTGGATTCCAGAAACCCGCTTGTCAATTATGCAATTGGATCAAGGGACACGCCGGGATCCATTTTCAAACTGGTTACTGCCACTGCCGGACTGACCACAGGTGAACTTGGGGTAGACGAACGGATTGATGATAAGGGTTATTTCGATGTTTATGACAAATCCAATCCGCCTCGTTGCTGGATCAATCAAAAACAGCTGAGTCGTCACGCAAACCAGACCGTGTCTGATGGCCTGACTCACTCCTGTAACTATTTCTTTTATACAGTCGGCTCGAGACTCTATGAAAGAAATAATGACGATCTTTATAAAACAGCTGCACTCTATGGCCTGACAACCAAAACAGGCATTGACCTGCCTGGAGAACTGCAGGGATATGTTGGATCCCAGACATCCCTGTATGACAAAAACAAAGCCATATCAGCTGCTGAACAATCTACCTGGCGCCCTTCCATCGTATTCAACAATATCAAGAAACATCTGATCAGCGTCGGCGAAGACTATGGGATGATATTTGATGAAGGAAAGCTGAACAAATGTGTCAAGCGTCTCATGGATATGGCTGTTGATTTCAACCAGTCAGACTGGCTGCCGCAGATTCGTACCATTCTGATGGAAGAACTCGATATGCCCCGCGAACTCGTCTATCTGCAGATTGTTGCAGGTGATACTTACATCATGCTGAACGAAATCAAATGGGGCGGATCTGAGGCTATCATGTGCGCCGTGGGTCAGTCCATTACGACAATTACCCCTGTCGCTGTCGCAAGATACATTGCTGCTGTCGCAAACGGAGGATATGTGTATGATCTTCGTCTGGTCGATTCCATTATTTCACCTGATGGTGAGGTAATCAGCCAGAGTTCACCGATTCTTGCATCACAAATTGAACACCCGGACATTGGTCTGTATTATGAAAGAATACGCCAGGGGATGTACGGCGTTACGGAAGCAGAAGGTACTGCAACAAAATTCTTCTCTGGAACTGACCTCGGCAAACAGATAGGCGCTAAAACGGGAACGGCAGAAAAAACCAAGATTGATCTTGAGAACAACGCATGGATGGTTGCTTTTGCGCCATTTGAAAATCCTGAGATTGCCATATGTGTCTATATTCCACACGGTTACAGCGGTGCCTATTGTTCCATTACAATCCGTGAAATCGTTGAGTATTATCTCGCACACCGCAGTTTGGGCGGAGATGACCTGATTGCACCGTCCAACTCGCTCGCATATTAATAAGGAGAAACATGGGAAGCATTTGGATTACCGCCTCCGGCAGTGGAGGAACAGGGAAATCAAGTCTCTCCGTCGCACTGGCAGCTACTGCAGCACGGCAGGGAAGAAAGACCCTGCTTCTTGATGCTGCCGGTCCCTGGCGCACCTGTGACCTCTATTTGGGTATTCAAAGCCTCATAACACTTGATCTGACAGATGTCATGCTTAACCGTCTTCCAATCGAGTCAGCAGTATATTCCATACGCGGCTATTCAAATTTCAGTTATGCCTGTACATCGCTTTTTAACTGTATACGTCTTGATGAGTTTTCAGGGCTTCTTCTGACACTCCAGGGCCTGTATGATTTGATCCTCATAGACTTGCCGACAGGGGAGGTCACGATAAGTCCGTCTTTTTTGAAAAGTGAGGACCGTATCATTCTGGTTACACGCCCGGATCCATTTGCGCTACGCGCTTGTGAATTACTCGCCAACCAGATGCATTCATATCCGGCAGCTGTCTATCCGGTTATCAATCAGCAGGAGCATGGTCTTGTTCGTAAACGCTTTCAGTATACATCGGAAACGGTCAGTCAGATTCTGGATTGCAGCGTTGCAGGAGCCATTCCAAGACTACCCGATTTTTTTACGCTCCGGGCTGATGGCGAAAAGGCTGCACTGCTTTCCGCCAAGGAACAGCACATGTTTTCCGCTTTGTACCGCGATCTCATGGCGTGATCTACCATCCGGGGCAGGGGAATAACAGACTTATCACGATCCATGACAATGGTGGTTGTCTGTTGCAAGAAGTCATGGGCAAAAGGCTTTCCAACAGGAACGGCTCCAGATGCACGTTCGTAAAGAGGAAATAAAATGTTCAAACTGCGAAATGACCGGCTGTCAAGGGCTCACTTTGACTGGCCACTTCTGATTCTGGCATATCTGCTGGCTTTTTATGGTGTACTCGCCATTACGATAGCCAACTACGATCCGTCGCTGGGTGCGGATCGTTCTCTGCAGGAACTGGTCATGGCTGCCAATAACGGCCGCCTCCAGCTGCTCTGGGTTGTTGTCTCCCTCGTTGTAGTTGCGGTCATCCAGACAGTCAGCTACGAAATCATTGGGCGGATGTGGCCGTTGATCTATATTGTAGACATACTGCTGCTTGGACTGGTTCTGACCACTTCAAAAATCAATGGTGTTAAAGGCTGGTTCCAATTTCTTGACCGGACATTCCAACCGTCCGAGCTTGCAAAAATCGCGCTGATCATCACGCTTTCAAAAACGCTGACAAGACATCCCGGAAATCCGATTCCAAACTTTGGCTATCTGGTACGTGTACTGATACACTTTGGTGTCCCGGCTGGCCTGATTATTGCACAACCAGATATCGGGACAGCGATGGTCTTTGTCGTTATATTCGTTGTTCTGCTGTTTATGAGCGGAACCAATCTTAAATATATCTTCGGTCTGGGTGCTGTTGCAACTTCCGGCCTCATTCCGATTATCGCGTATCTGGCATCTACAAACAACTTCAGATGGCTGAGACTGGTAGCATTTATTAACCCTGAATCAGACCCAACCGGAAGCAGCTATCAGATCGTTAATTCAAAGGTAACCATTGGTTCCGGCGGCCTGTATGGCAAAGGTGCATGGGCAGAAGGAACACTGACACACCTCAATTACGTGCCCGAAAACCACACGGATTTTATTTTTACGGTCGTAGGTGAAACCCTTGGTTTTGCAGGCGGCATCATTCTTCTGCTGTTGTATCTTGCCATAATACTGCGTATGCTGTTACTGGCTTATAACACAGATGACCTTTACGGACGGCTGATCATTCTGGGCGTTATGGCCATGCTGCTCTTCCACGTATATGAGAATATTGGCATGTGCATTGGCGTTATGCCGATCACCGGAATCCCACTACCATTTATCAGCTATGGGGGAACCAATTTGGTTGTAAACATGGCCGGCATCGCACTTGCTATAAATGTGACAAATCATAAGAAGACACTTGACCTGCGCAGTGCAAGTGAATACGCATAAAACACAGCTTATTCCGTCTATTGACGGCATAACTGTTTTCAATAAAGTAGGAGGATTATCATGAATCATGGAGCCGAACAACTGAAGGCAATGGACATCAGTTCTGAGATCATTCAGGCTTTTGAATGGCAGAATTTCAAAGAATTAACCTCCATTCAGGAAAAATGCATTCCTTATATGATGGACGGGCATGATATTATTGCCATAGCACCTACCGGTACCGGAAAAACCCTCGGCTTCGGCATTCCAATGCTGGAGTACATTAATCTGAATGACCCTACTCCGCAGGAACTCGTCCTGGCTCCAACGCGTGAACTTGCTCAGCAAATTGCTGATGACCTGTCCAATCTCGCTCACTTTATCAATGGTGTCCGAATCGCGGTCATATATGGCGGCCAGCCGTTTCGCAAGCAACTGGCTGTTTTAAAGCGTAAACCTCAGATCATCGTTGCAACGCCAGGCCGTCTCATTGATCATATGCAGCGCCACAATATTGATCTTCGTACTGTCCATACGCTTGTCCTTGATGAAGCAGACGAGATGCTGAAAATGGGCTTCGTTGAAGATGTTGAAAAAATCATTGGATGTGTAGATCCAGGCCGTCAGCTGGTTATGTTCAGCGCCACGACAAACCAGGATGTGATGACAATTTCCTGGAAGTATCAGCATGATCCTGTTGAACTGGTCGTTAAAGCTGTTGAAGAGAACAAACCCAAAATCACTGAATACATTATCGATTCTGAAATAAAAGACAAATATGATCATCTTTTATATCTTTTGGATTCGGGAAACTTTACACGCAGCATGATCTTCTGCAATACAAAAGATATGACCCAGCGGCTCACAGACCGACTTAAACGGCTCGGATACAGTGTAGATTGTCTTCATGGTGATGTCCGTCAGAGTCAGAGAGATAATGCCATGAACGGCTTCAGGGAACATAAGTTTGAAATTCTGGTTGCTACCGACATTGCTGCACGCGGTATTGATGTTGATGATGTTGAAGCTGTCATTAATTATGATCTGCCGGAGAAGAAAGAGTATTATATTCACCGGATCGGACGAACAGGACGTGCCAAACGCACAGGCGTCAGTTTTACATTTCTCAGCTACCGCGAAAGTATCCGTATGGATGATATCCTCAAATACACTGATTCAAAACCCGTGTGGCTCTGCTTTGATATGTTCGGCCGGCTCTGCTACAAGGATTCCATGACACCATTTTTATCTGATACCTGACCTGACCTGTCACCTGACTCCAGAGTTTTGCCAGAATTTGGGATTGAATTAACAGATCAATTGTGCTATATTATAAAAGGTCAATATAAATCTGATTAATTGAGCGCTGATGGGGGGAGCAACAGATGAACGAAGAGTTCGACTTTCCTTTCGAGGATGAAAAAGTCATTTTAACAGATGAAGATGGCAATGATGTTCAGTTTGAATTCTGCGCTTCTGTCATGTATGAAGACAACGAATACGTTGTTCTGCTGCCAGAAGATGAAGACGAAGTTGTCATTCTTCAGGTCGTTGAGCCTGATGACAATGATGCATCCGACGAAGCCACTTATGTTGGCGTAGAAGATGATGATGTTTTGAACGCTGTCTTTGAACTGTTCCGTTCAGAGGCCGGAGACGAATACGAATTTGTCGATCAACCATGACAATAAAAAGAGCCGCTTATCGCGGCTCTTTTTATTTTATATTTAATATTATACAATTATGATTTTAATTACGCTGTCTCTGGCCGGGCTTCATGCGGTTTATCGTCCCGAAGCACCGTTTTTTCTGCAGCAAGTCTGCGATGATCCTCCGCCATTGCAGCATAATGTTTTCGGGTCGTGTTAACATCCGAGTGACCGAGCACATCTGCAACCAGATAAATATCACCGGTTTCGCGGTACAGATTTGTACCGAAAGTACTCCTCAGCTTATGGGGACTGATTTTCTTCTTAAGTGGCGCTGCAATGGAAGAATATTTCTTAACCATGTTTTCGACAGCACGCTGCGTAATCCGTCTTCGCTGAATCGACAGAAAGAAAGCGTTCTCATGACCGGAAACCGTTTCAATTTCTTTACGTTCCTCGTAATATGATTTCAGTGCGTCCGCAACTTCATCTGAAAAGTACAGAATGACTTCCTTGCCGCCTTTACGTGTAACAACAAACGCATTCTGTTCAAAATCAAAATCATCCACATTGAGACCGACACATTCACTGATCCGGATACCGGTACCCAGAAAAAGAGACAGCAGCGCCACATCCCGTTTAGACGTCACCCGATGGTATTTCTGATAGGTTTTAGGCAGATCCTGACCGGTTTCAGCAACATCAAGAATCCGGGCAACCTCATCAATATCCAGACGGATGATCGCACGTTCATGAAGTTTAGGCAGTGGTACAAGTGATGCAACATTACTTTCAATCAGTCCTTCGGCAAACAGATACTTGAAAAAACCCCGAAGAGACGCATATTTGCGTTTAATTCCATATTCATGGTTGACATACTCACGGGTCACTGCGCTGTCTGCGCTTACGTCATCAACCTCGTTTTTGACATAATACGACAGATAACGCGCATAACGCTCAATGTCCTGTTTGGTTACACTTTTCAAATCATCCGACGTAAAAGTAATAATCGGTTTGCCACCAAACTTTGACAGTTCACTGGAAAGATACTCAAAAAACAATTTGAGATCATACGCGTAACTGAGACGCGTCAGCGGACTCGTCACTTGTTCAATGGACAGGAAATAATCTCCACACATATCCGGAAGTTCTTTGAGTATTTGATTGAGACGCTTGATCCGGATCAGCTGAGCATCATTGTGGTAACTGTTTGGCAATTTGTCGTCCTCCCAACCTCATAGACTTCGTAAAACCTGAGTTTTGCGAAGTCTTCTAGATACCTCCCCGTGGCCCCTCAGGTTTCCCCCTTCGTTTAACCTGACCCACAGCAAGCTCATCGCAGCGATTGTTCCAGCGGTTATTTGCATGACCTTTAACTTTCACAAATGTTACTTTGTGTACATTCATCTGGACCAGTAATTCACGCCACAAGTCCTGATTTTCAACAGGCTGCCTGGTTGATGTTTTCCAGCCGTTTCTCAGCCAGTTATTAATCCATCGCTGATTGATCGCATTTACCAGATATGCTGAATCTGAATGAATGGTCACACTGCATGGCTCTTTAAGCTTTTTGAGTGCCTCAATAGCTGCCAGCATTTCCATACGGTTGTTCGTCGTTTCAGGCTCATATCCTGACAGTTCCTTAACGTGTTCACCGTACATCAGCACACAGGCCCAGCCGCCAGGACCGGGATTTCCAGAACAGGCACCGTCTGTATAAACTGCAATTTCTTTCATATAATTCCTGCGGATCATCCGCAAATCTCCTAATAATATAATAATTTGGCTTTCGGAACCGTCTCAGCATTCAAATGACATATCCGCACAGATCTGCCTTGGCCATCTCATAAGCGCACACCTTAAACCTCCGGACAGCATTTGTACGATTTGAGCCAGCCTCTACAGATCACAAAACCGTGTTACAGGAATTATGAATCCGGCATCCGTTGAAGTCAAATCCATTCTTAACTGTCGCTTTGTTAAATATTTAACAAAGTCAGAGCTTTTTCCCTTTTTCATATGCCCTGATTATCGCATCCATCACGCCGACATGAAATCCATGCTCATGCAATGCACGAACGCCTTCAATTGTCGTACCTCCCGGCGAACATACTGCATCCTTTAAGACACAAGGATGCTTTCCACTGCTTTCAACCATTCTGGCAGCTCCTCCAATCATCTCAGCTGCCAATGACTGAGCCAGCGGCTTCGGAACACCTTCCAGAACAGCCGCATCACATAAAGCTTCCATAAATTCGAATACAAATGCCGGCCCGCAACCCGTAAGTGTCCCACACACATCAAATATTCTACCGCTAACCCTGTGTGTTGTTCCAATAGCACCGAATATCTGTTCTGCCTGGATCATCTGTGCATCAGTATACCTGCCATCCTCATTGATGATGGTACACCCACTGCCAACTGCAGCCGGTACATTCGGCATTGCTGAAATGTAAGAAACCCCTGCAGGCAATGCAGCACTCAGCCGTGTCGGTGTCCAACCGGCTGCTATAGATAAGATCAGCTGCTTATCCAGTACATCCCGAATCTCACTTAGAACACTTTCAAGTATATTCGGTTTAACCGCCAGAATGATCAAATCAGCTTCTGCAGCCAGTTCACGATTCCCCGTATATATCCGCACGCCATTTTCTGCATACTTTTCAGCAAGCTCGGGATGTTTTCTGGACACAGCAATCTGCTCTGGTGGAAAAGTTTGTTTAGAAAGAATACCATTCAGTATTGCCGAGCCCATATTTCCAAGACCGATAAAACCAATTTTTTTCATATAACGCCTCTTATATTGATCAGAAATGATCGCTCTTCCAGCTTTACGCTTCCCTCATCAGTTAATCATTTTCAAAAAAGACCGGATGCTTCTTTTCTTTCACCATTTTGTATGATATACTTTACTAAGAACCAATATGTATTCGACATGTTGCCGTTGTTCAAACACTCATTTCTTTAGATCGTCAACAGTTTTCCGGCAACTGCTAAATTTTACGAAAGGAACGCCCACTCGTCTATCTTTT
>JAFUHD010000198.1 GCA_017469025.1 Clostridia bacterium | reverse complement strand
TGATCCTCATCCAGGCCGGAAACCGTCTCGGACGAAATCCACCAGAGCTGACTCAGTGCCCGTTCCGTTTTGACAGCTACCTGTGTATATTCCGGACCGATCTTAAGCAGTTCCAGTGCCTCCTCAGGTCCCAGAAATCCGCTGCCGATGATTCCCATGGTATCAAACAGCGTATCATTTGCGATAGGGCCAATCACAATATCCGCATCCAGGCGGTCATCTGCACGACGGTTATGGAAAATTGCATCAAACCAGCTGAGGTCTCTGCTGAAGCGGTGGATCAGAAGACCGCTTTCGTCCAGTTCATACGTGTTTACCACCGCATGCTTTGCAGCCCAGCGGTATGTAAATTCCCGGTCCGGCGTCAGATAGACTCCCTGTCCAAAATCAGCATTTTTCCGTCCCCGCCGGATATCCGGTTTCTGTATTTCCCGGTCACTTGTATGATACAGAATCATTGTTTTCCTCCTGAAGTGTTTGGCATTTCCGCTCCGCGCCAGTATATTTTGCATAATTAAGACAAAAGCCGGCTTTACTGCCGGCTTAAAGAAATATCAGGCATTTTTTCCCAGTGTGAAACACGTTCTGTTTCACATCCGCCGGTCATATCGATGAGATCGGACGCTGTCTCCGGCCTCACTGACAGATAAAACCCGAGTCTCCCATTCAGGTTTCCGGAATTGTCTGGGAAAGCTGCCGGATTTCATCCTCCTGCAGAATTCTGAGATGTGCCAGTTCATTTCTGGCTTCATACAGATAACTCAGCAGCGCTGATTCTTCCTCCGTCAGAAGAAGCTCATAACGGAAATGGACCAGATGCCGCAGTTCGACCTCATGCGGCTGGGTAAAGGTGTTTCCATATTCATCCGAAAACGGAAGAATTCTGTTGATCCGTTTTTTCAAACGGTCAATGAACATCAGGCGCTGCTTTTCAATCATCGGCAGAATGCCGCGAATCTGGGCCAGATGAACTGTCTGCTGCACCATTTCGCCACTTGCCCAGTCACACAGTTCTCCCGGATGCTGCAGCACCTCGTGGATTTGGCTGCACAGGTATGCACAGCGTGGAAGATCACCACCGCTCAGTTCTTCGCAGAGAATTGCCGCATATTCCAAAAGCGGAACATCGTCCTGTTCCATCAGAAGCGTCCAGGCAAAGTAATGGGCATCCAGCGGTGTCGGATTCATCCTGATCTGATACAGCGCCTTCGTCTGTGTCTGCGCAGCATCTTCAAGCACGATGGAAATGTGAGCCTTCCGGCGTGCGATATCCGCAATGAGGCCGTACAGTTCTTTCAGATGCCGCCCTGACAGATTGGACATATGCCAGATATGACTGCTGTTTACAACCTGAAGCTGGTGGACAAGCGTTTCCAGGGAACCATCAAAATTGAATGCAAACCCCAGCCTGTCCGCAATGATATCCAGCAGACGTGCGCCCGGTTCCATATCAGCACCATCAAAGGATACATCCATCACGCTGGGATCCGTATTTCGTACCTCTGCAAACACTTCCTCCAGAAACGCCTCTTTCCAGACCATGTCCGGAAAAATCTGGACGGATCTGCCGTCAAGCAGATCATCGCACACCTTTGCAACCATCCGTTCCCCGGCAGGAATTCTTCTCCACCAGGTTTCTGCAGGTGTCATCTCGGTCTGGCCTCCTTCTCAAGTATTTCCATAAATGTCATGAGGACATCATCCTCAGACCCGAGCATCTCAAGGAAGCTGCTCCGGCTGAACTTGAAGTAACGCCGGCTGTCCCTCTCCTCGCAACGGAGAATATTGAGGGTTACCAGTTCATCCAGCAGCACTTCTACCTGATGATCCGACAGCCTGCCGATCCGGCAGTTCTGATTTTCTTTGAGGCAGATCTTTTTCAGTTCGCTTGCACTGGCACCGTGGAGCAGTACATCCTCATTTTCATAGCTGTACGTGGCCAGTGCGTAAGCAAGAGTATAGTAATAGGCATCCTCTTCCTTTTCTTCCACCTGCAGGGTCATCATAAGCTTTTCCCTGCGCTGCTGACGGAATGACTCGTCGCCGATCAGCCGCAGCAGCACATCGCGCGACAATCTGTACGGCGGCGTTGTCACCTCCGAAGAGATTTCCTTCATATGCTCAGCCAGCCGGCTGGCATAGAAGTGGATCAGGCCCGGGAAATAGTTTGTATTG
>JAFUHD010000197.1 GCA_017469025.1 Clostridia bacterium | reverse complement strand
GGCTGGCTATGCTTATGTTAATGACATTGCCCGACAGCCCTGGCTCTGTAATTTCCGACGGCTTCATATCCTGTCCGATGGTCAGGATGCCTTCGGTGGTAGCCAGATAGATGACACCATCCGAATCTTCCGCAATGGCGCGGACGACGCTTCTGACGCCTTCATTCCGACCCCATGTCTGGAATTCACCTTTTTCCATTACGGTAACGCCGTCAGCATTGGTTCCGATCCAGAGACGGTCCCTGCTGTCCACATATAGGCATCTTACGCTGGTGACGCCATGGGTTGAATCGAACCGTTTAAACGAATTCCCGTCATAACGTATCAGGCCGGCATAACTGCCAATCCACAGAAAGCCTTCACTTGTTTCGGCAATGGCATTGGCCTCCGATGTTGGAAGTCCGTTGGTATTATTGTATAAAACAGCAGAGAAGCCCTCACTGCGCCCGGTAGGATCAACAGAAATAGCTCTGTTAAGATTGCCGTTGGCATTTATGGCTGTTCCCCTTTCCTCACAAAAAGCTGCTCTGCAGGAAAACAAACCTGACACAAGCAGCATCATGATCAGAAAAATCAGGAGTCGGACAGGCTTTATGCTGTAAGGTTGTTTCATAAAGGGTCCTCCAAATCAATAGAACAGATGAGAAAAGACCAGAAATGGGGGAAAAGACATACTTTCCGGATGACAGACGACATGACTGCGAAGCTCGAATTATGGAATCATCCCATAATGATCTCTTTCACCGTGTTAAATGTATTATTGTATTCAAAATAATACAGCAAATGTGGAAAACCTGCAAGAACTCCAGGTGGTTTTATCGGTTTGTGACGTTTTTAATCACATTTTGATTACATTAACCCACCATGGCTGATAACCCCGGGCAGGAGTATTCCCATACGTTATGCTTGAAAACATGCAGGCAATTGCTGGGAAAGTTCCCTGCAGCGGCAAATGATACGAATCTGTTGAACGGAACAGTGTATTGCCATGGATGCAATCCATGACCGTTTTGATGGAGGGTGCATATCTCATTTTAGCCGGACTGTGATTTCGGGAAAGCCAGCAGTGAAAATCCTTGGACCTTACAGAGTCTGCTAAACATGATGGCCTTGGGAACTGTTTATCGGGAGGTGAGGAGCACCAACTTCAGCAGCACGATCCAGCATATTCTCCCGCAATGCGATCGTCTGCCTGTTCCTGCAGAAAGAGAATGACGAGCCTGAGGAGGAAACTGCTGCCTTAAACCGATACGCCTGACACACCGTCACAGGCAGACTTTTCATGGTGCAGATGGGAATCTTAAGGATGCGGACTGTCGATCATCCGGATATAACCTGTAATGAGCCTGCAGTCTGAATTTACTGCAAAACCGATGGCTGTATTGGGCTGATCATGAATTGTAAGCACAAAGTCCACTCGCATATAACAAGAAAGGTGATAATCACAGCTTGCAATATCTGTAATTATCACCTGAAATGAAATGGAAATATGCAAAATATAACAAGTGAGTACGACTGTTGCCTCGACCAGGGCAGGATTGTCAACTGGAATACGATGGACTGACCGCAGGTTCACAGATGCATTTCCATCCTGTGTGAGGCACATGATTATGTTTCATCCTGATGAAATTGTTACCGCCCATATGCTGGTGGAGAAAGTCTTCCATTGAGATGAATTTGCTGCTGCTTCCTTTGCATAAAAGCACGCATCTCCAGCAGGAAACACGCCGGCGCATCCGCCGATTCCCAAACGTTGAGGTTTTTGATACAAACACATAATTCCCAGAGGAAAATCTGAAACCCCCTGAAACCCCTAAGTGAAACCCCTTGAAACCCCTTTTGAAACCCCCTACCAGATTG
>JAFUHD010000196.1 GCA_017469025.1 Clostridia bacterium | reverse complement strand
CTGTATTTGTACTTCGGTAGAGATGCTTCCGGCATGCACGCAGCCCTCTTAAATGCGCTGATTTGCGTATTTCCGGCTTTCCCAAAGAGCATGAGATGGTCTTTCTGATTATCTTGACACAGAAAAGATTATGCCTATAATGATGTCGAATTGAATACAAGCGTTCTTCAGGGCGGGGTGCAAATCCCCACCGGCGGTATAGCCCGCGAGCCGAATGGCTGATCCGGTTGGATTCCGGAGCCGACAGTATAGTCTGGATGGAAGAAGAGCATGCGCATTTTGATCGTCTTCCTCCTGAAGCGCGCTCGGTTCAGGAGGTTTTTCTTTTGCAGCGCTCAGTCAGTACAGCCCGCCGAAATCCCGGACAGGGGCCGGCATACAAACCGTATCTGTTTCTACTGCCAATGGTGATCTTTGCTGTTGGATTCATCTATTATCCATTTGTAAAAACGATTCTTGACTCCTTTTCTGTCGTGAATTTTAAAGGTGAGATCACAGGATTTGCCGGACTTGAAAATTATCGCTACATGATTTCAAGACGCGAGTTTGCGATCGCTGTTCAGAACACCCTGAAACTCATGCTGATCAATGTCCCGGTCACGGTTGTGCTGACCTGCTGCTTTGCCTGGTTTACCGCCAGACCCAGAATCCTCAACAGCATCAGCGAAACCCTGTTTTCGATTTCGATGGCTGTCTCCATGTCAACGGTCACGCTCATCTTCAAAGTCATGCTGAATCCCACAGTCGGCATCGTGAATTATCTTCTTGGGATTGACTGCGGGTGGTATACCGACCGGCATACAGCGATGTCCGGCATCCTTCTGCTGACAATCTGGATGGGCATCGGATTCAACTATCTATTGTTTCTTTCGGCATTCCGCAGCATTCCTGCCGACATCCTTCATTCCGCAACACTCGACGGGGCAGGGAGATGGTCATGCTTTTTCCGCATTCAGCTGCCGCTTGTTTCACCCACGATGCTGTATGTCCTGTGCACGAACATGATTCAGGCTATGATGACGTCTGGACCTGTACTGATTCTTACACAGGGAGGGCCCAGCCGCTCCACAACAACGCTCATTTATCTGATGTACACCTCCGGCTATCGCTCTTCCAATTATTCGCTTGCGGCCTGCGTCAGCATCTTTACGTTTGTCCTTACGCTGGGCTTTACTGTTCTCACACTGGTTGCTGATGCAAAGAAAGTGGAATATACATGAAAACAAATAACAATTTCAAAATAGGAAATCTGCTGGCATCGCTCGGATGCATCATGATTGGACTGCTGATCCTATTTCCTCTGCTCTATGGGTTCTTTGGATCGTTTAAGAGCGCGCATGAGTTTGCGTCATTTCCACCAACATTCTTTCCGAAATCCTTTGGTAACCTGGATAATTTTGCCGCCGTGTTTCAGCAGGTGCCCGTGGGAAGGTTTTATCTGAATTCCATGATCGTTGCTCTGGCGACCGCAACCGTGCGGCTGACCCTTGCAACGCTCTCTGCCTACGCGTTTGCATTCTTCAACTTTCGTGGAAAGCGTATCCTGTTTGTCTTTCTTCTGGGAACCATGATGCTTCCTGCGGATACGCTGCTGATCACAAACTATCAAACGATCTCGCATCTGGGATTACTGGATACATATCTTGGAATGAGCATTGTTTCCTTTGTGGGCGCTTCACAGATGTTTATGCTCAGGCAGAGATTTCTGTCTTCACCGGTTGCACTGCGTGAAGCCTCACAAATCGATGGATGTGGAGATATCCGATTTCTTGTCAGTATTCTTGTGCCAACCTCATGGCCGCTGATGGTCACCCTGTTTCTGCAGTCTTTCGTTGCTTCCTGGAACACGTATTTATGGCCGCTTCTGGTCACGAATACCAATGAAATGCGCACCATACAGGTGGGGGTGACGATGCTGACCAGCATTGAAGCCACTAACTACGAAACCATCCTTGCCGGTGTTACGGTCGCTCTGCTCCCGGCCGTCATATTCTTTATCATTCTTCGCAGGAGCATGACTGGCGCGATGTCCTCAAGCGGTTCGCTTGTAGGTTAATCAATAATTGATTTAGGAGGCATTTGTCATGAAAAAATGGTTTGTTATCGCTCTTTTGTCGGTGATGATGCTCTGCACGATCAGTGCTCAGGCGGAAAACACCAAGATTGTATTCTGGCATTCCATGTCTGAGGAAGCAGGAACCCTGATGGACAGTTATGTGAAGTCCTTCAATGAAACCATCGGAAAAGAACAGGGGATTGAAGTTGAAGCCGTTTTTCAGGGAACCTATGCAGAATCTGTGACAAAAATGAATTCGGTTCTTTCGGCCGGCCAGGACGAAACACTTCCGGATGTCCTTCAGCTGGATGCGACAGGAAAAGTATCGTATCTTGCAGCAGAGGCGGCCTATACAGTGGATGAAGCGCTGAAAGACCATCCTGAAACCGATCTTTCCGGGATGCTTGCTCCGGCGATGAGCAACTGGTCTCTTTCCGGAGTCCAGCTTGGCCTGCCGTTTGCTACGTCGACGACGGTCCTGTATTACAATAAAACCGCCCTTGATGCTGTCGGTGCACAGGCTCCTGATACCTTTGCGGATATCGCTGCACTCGCTGCGCTCATTTCGACCGAAGGCGATACCGTGATTTATGCGTCGGTACCCAACACACCGACGCTGGCGAACTGGCTTGGACAGATCGGGAGCAATCTTGTCAACTATCACAACGGATCCGAAGGCACGGCAGATGCTTTGGACTGCCTCGAAAACGGCGCGCTTGTGACTTTTCTGACGGAATGGAAGAATCTGTATCTTTCCGGCGCTCTTTCCAATACTTCAGGTTCCACCGATGCATTTGTTGCCGGCAAACAGCTCATGATGACGTCCTCGTCTTCCAACGTGGCTTCACTGCTTGAAAAAGTGGGAGATACCTTTGAAGTAGGCGTTGCCGGCTATCCGCGAGTGAATGCCGGGGCAGCCCATGGCGCGACGGTGAATGGTTCCTGCCTGGTCATGTTTGATCACAGTGAGGCTAAGAAAAATGCGGCCTGGACGTTTATTCAGTACCTTACATCCAGTGAAATCCAGGCAGATTTTGCCCGCGGAACGGGATATATTCCTTCGAATCAGAAAGCGACTGAGAGTGATGTCTGGAAAGAACTCGTCAAAGAATTCCCGCAGTATGAAGTTGCACTGACGCAGCTGATGAACACACCGGATACGATGCGTTCTGTCACTGTGGGTCCCTCTGCAGACTTCTATTATGCCATTATGAATGACATGACGGATTATCTTGATGCAGACATGAGCCCGGATGAAGGAGCAGACCTGATGGCTGAGGACCTGGGTGGTCTCCTTGAACAGTATAAACGGGCCAATCAGTAAGAGGGAATGATTCATGGAGATTTCTACGTCGACCAATATCTGCGCATTCCAGCGCGGCAGAGAGCGTCTTCCTGTTGAATTCTCAATTGAAACCTGCGCAAAGGCCGGATATCGGGTTCTTGATATGAATTTCTGCATCTGTATGAATCCGGACAGCCCTATGCGTACAGATCAGTGGAAAGAATATGTGCAATCGATTGGCGAACTTGCCGCTTCCTACGGCATCCGCTTCAATCAGTCTCATCTCCCGTATTATGACGTGGACAAAGAAAAGGGGAGTGAGAAAGCAGAAATCATGGAAACGCTGATCACACGTTCGATCATTGGCTCCTCCATGCTTGGTGCCAAATGGGCCGTCACGCACCCATTTACAGTCTATGATGCTGCACAGAATATGCGAATGAGTAGGGAAGCCAATCTTCATTATTATTCAAAACATTTGGAAACTGCAGAGAAATACGGTGTTGGCATTGCGCTGGAAAATGATTTCGAATACAACAGACATCAGCCCATGCAGAGAATCTATTGTGCCAGTGCGTATGAATTAATTGATCTGTGTGATGCGTTTCACAACCCTGATCATGTCGGTATCTGCTATGATTTTGGGCATGGGAATCTGACCGGAGGATTTCATCGGCAGAATCTCCATGCGATCGGCTCCCGGTTGAAAGCTGTGCATATACAGGACAATCATGGAGAAACGGATGAGCATCTCATGCCATTTTATGGATCCATCGACTGGCAGGATGCTATGGCAGGCCTTGCTGATATTGATTTTCAGGGTGATCTGACCTTTGAAATCCAGGAATGGGGACGTTATCTGCCCAAAGAAATGAAGCACACCATAGCAGAACATTCTCTGGTGATCGGACAAAAACTCCTGGAATACGTTGAATTGGCTAGAAATAACCGGTATCAGCTGCAGTAAGTCAAAAGAAAAATCCGTCGAATGTTCGGCGGATTTTTCTTTTGAATTGAATGAAGGATTACGAATCCGGATGCTCTTCGGTAGATTCCTGCGTGCTTTGCTCAGAATGATCGTCTTTTTCATCCACACGCTCCGGAAGATGAACATATTGTGCAGCCATCCTGCGCCTTGCATCAGTCATATCTGCATAGTGTTTTCTGGTCGTGTCCACGGAGGAATGTCCCAGCATATCTGCCACAAGATAAATATCACCGGTTTCATGATATAAATTGGTGGCATAGGTGGACCTGAGCTTATGAGGACTGATCTTGGGTTTCAGCGGCGCAGCAACCGAGGCGTACTTTTTCACGAGTTTTTCAACGGCACGCTGCGTGATTCTGCGCTTCTGTATGGATAAGAACAAGGCATCTTCATGTCCTGGCAGCGTTTCTGTTTTGAGTCTTTCTTCAAGGTATTCGCCAATCGCCGTGGCAACTTCAGGCGGGAAATACAAAACCACCTGATTTCCACCTTTTCTGGTCACAAGAAAAGCATTTTCTTCCATATTAATATCAGAGATATTAATACCGACACATTCAGAAACACGGATTCCTGTACCGAGAAACAGAGACAGAATGGCATAATCACGTTTACTGGTCAGTTTCTGATACCTCTGCTGGCCTTTGGTGAGCGCATCTCCGGTCTCAGCCTGTGCAAGCATGCGCTGCATTTCTTCCGCATTCAGCCTCAGAATCGGTTTTTCGTGAATTTTGGGCAGCGGAACCAGTAAGGTTGGATTTGAAGGAATACGGCGTTCCTTAAAGAGATAATCGTACCAGGAGCGGATGGAGCAAAGCTTCCGTTTGATCGCGCGTTCGTGATTGACGGTTGCTTTAGGCAGACCATTGGCTTCAATGCGATCTTCATCCCGATAATAATAGGTAAGATATTCAATGTAGGCCGTCAGATCCGATGCAGAGATTTTCGCAAGATCATCATCCGTCCATTGAGTCGGAGTTTTTTCAGTGAAAGGAATGCGTTCACGGTTCAGATAGAAAACAAAGGTGCGCATGTCAATGGCATAGGCCAGTCTGGTGAATGTACCGGTTGTGACTGCGATATGTCGGAGAAAATCCATACATGATTTCGGTAGATCGCGGCAAATGGATCGAATCTGTTCAATGCGTTTTGCATCAATCTCTTCGCGGTATGTCATGGGGATTTTCACCTCCAATCTCCCCTGGCTGTTTTATGCCCCTTAACTATTCGTGAAACTATGGTTTAGCGAATAGTTGTAGAAACATCTACCCCACGGAAAACAGTGTTCCGTATCAATGAACCATCCGTTTCCAGCAGTGCATCGGAATGAATGTGAACTGGAATCATTTTGAACGAAATACCCGGCACATATCTGCCGGGTATCATTCGTTTAGGAATTGCGGAGTTTTAAGATCTTATCGAGTATGACAAAAGCCAGCTGACTCTTGGACATCTTAGGAATCGGTTCCATTTCCTCACGTGTTATCAGCGTGACGATATTGGTATCCGTGTTAAACCCTGCTCCAGGCATCGTGACATCATTGGCTACGATCAAGTCAAGATTTTTCTTTTCCAGTTTTTTCATGGCATGATCTGTGAGCTTTTCGGTCTCAGCAGCAAATCCGACCAGAGTCTGTCCCTGCTGCTTCCGACGTCCGACTTCAGCCGCGATATCCGGATTTTCGACCATACGCAGTACAACGGGTTCTCCGCTCTGTTTTTTCATTTTCTGAGAGTAAGTCTCTTCAAACCGATAATCACACGGAGCGGCTGCCTGAATCACAATATCCGCCTTGCTGCATTCAGAAACGACTGCGTCATACAGATCCTGTGTGGTTTTGACGGAAATGGAATGTGTAACAGCAGGCTGCGGGACAGATGTGCTGCCCTGAACAAGTGTTACCTCCGCTCCCCGTTCCATGGCAGCTTCAGCGAGAGCAAAGCCCATGCGTCCGCTCGATTCATTGGTAATAAAACGAACCGGATCCAGGTACTCACGCGTTGCACCGGCGGTGATCAGCACATGCAGACCCTGCATATCTTTCGGACGTTCGAGGAGTTGCACGATTTCCTGTTCAATTTCACAGGGTTCACTCATTCGGCCGGTCCCGGTATCACCGCAGGCCAGTTTTCCACCTTCAGGTCCAATCACATGAATTCCACGTGATTTCAGAATCTGCATGTTGTCCTGGGTCGCCTGTGCGGTCCACATACCTGTATTCATGGCCGGAGCAATCAGAATCGGTGCTTTCGTAGCCAGAATGGTTGTCGAAAGCATATCATCCGCAATACCATGTGCCATTTTCGCAATGATATTGGCTGTTGCCGGTGCGACCACAAAGAGATCAGCAGCCTGAGCAAGCGCAATATGCTTCACGTTCCAGGTTTCCGGACGATCAAAGGTATCTACAATGCACGGTTGTCCGCTCATCGTGGAAAAAGTGAGCGGTGTGACAAACTCTGTTGCGTTCTTGGTCTCAATCACATGGACGGTATATCCGCGTTTGCGCAGTCTTGATACAAGTTCTGCACTTTTATACGCAGCGATCCCACCCGTCACGCCCAAAACAACGGTTTTAGAATCCATAACGGATTACTCCTCGTCGGTATTTGTGGGTTTGTCGTAAGTGACCAGTCCCCTGTTGATTTCTTCAACAGCGATTCCAAGGGGCTTCATATCCTTGTCTTCGATCAGAGGCTGAGCACCAGCAACGAGCTGACGACCACGCTTTGCAGCTTCAACAACCAGTGTGTAACGGCTATCTGCATGATCCAGGAGTTCAAGGACGTTAGGTTCAACGATAGACATATTTGTTCCTCCTTATATCAACCGGCATTAAGGAGCCGGGGCCTGTCAGTTTTTAGAATGATCCGGACGCTTCTCAGGAATAGTCGGAATAAAACGGGAAGACTTCATTTTTTCTGCTGTAACAATACATTTCAGATGATCGAAAGCCGTTTCGAGATCATCATTGAGAAGAAGGTACTGATACTCGCCCATTTTCTGGATCTCCCCGCGAGCATTGTGCACACGTCTCTGAATTTCTTCTTCTCCCTCTGAATTCCTCTTGTGAAGGTGGTCAAGCAGATCCTGATAACTCGGTGGATAAATAAACACGCTGACACAGTCCGGGGCTTTTTTCATCACAGCTAATCCGCCCTGCACATCGATATCAAGGATCACATTGATGCCTTTTGCAAGACGCTCTTTCACTTCACTGAGCAAAGTGCCATACCTGTGTCCATGTACCGTTGCATATTCAAGAAATGCATTTTCCTGAATATATTTGTCAAACTGTTCATCATTGATGAAATAATACTGAACACCATTTGTTTCATAGTAACGCATTTCGCGGGTTGTACAGCTTACTGAAAAAACAAATGTAGGATCCGACTGCATGAGCCGCTCAATGAGTGTCCCCTTGCCTGCACCTGCCGGGCCGGAAACAACGAGAAGCATTCCCTTGCGTTCTTCTGCCATTCTCCCATTCACCTTTCTTATTCCTCGTGATCGATGAGCCCTTTATTGCTCCTGTCTTCAATTCGTGCTGCCATGGTTTCCGGCTGTAGCGGTGATAATACAACATGACCGGAATCCATGATCAATACTGCCCGCGTTTTTCTTCCACAGGTTGCATCAATCACACGGGTCTCATCCCGGGCATCCTGAACAAGGCGGCGAATCGGAGCGGAGTCTGGACTGACAATTGCAAGAAGCCGGTCAGCATTCACAGTGTTTCCATATCCAACATTGACTAACCGCAAACCAATCACTCCACATTCTGTACCTGTTCGCGCATTTTTTCAATCTCGGATTTCAGATTGACCACATACTGAGCAATTTCGGCATCCATTGCCTTTGAACCGATTGTATTGGCTTCACGGTTCATTTCCTGGATCAGAAAATCCATTTTCTTTCCGATTTCACCCTGTGCATCAAGATACACATGCATTTGGTGAAAATGCGAAGAGAGTCTTGAGAGTTCTTCATCGATTGCACACTTATCTGCAATCAATGCGACTTCCTGTGCAATGCGTGCAGGATCAATGTTTTCCACCTGCAGGGATTCCAGACGGCTCAACAGCTTCTGACGGTATTGAGCTGGAATCTGCGGCGCTTTTTCAGCTATGGCCAGCCGGAGTTTCTCAGCTTCACCCAGATGATAAGCCAGATCTTCTCTGAGATGAGCCCCTTCCTGCAGACGCATATCCACGACCTGCTGAGTCGCTTCCTGTAACGCATCTGCAGCCAGTTTTGCGACAGCCTCAGGATCCATACTGCTTTCACTGACAGTGCATACACCTTGTAAAGACAGCAGCTGTCCAGCTGTTAACCCGTTTTCACAGTGGTTCAAGTCAGCAATTTCCTGGGCTTTCTCATAGTATGCAGCAGCCAGCCCTGTATCAATCGCAACCTGCCCCTGGCCCGCACCAATTCTCTTCACAGTGACAATGATATCCAGATGTCCGCGGATCAGATGCTTCGCAATTTCCTTGCGCACAGTGTCATGAAGGAAAATCAAATCATTGGAAAGCTTGACAGATAAGTCGAGGAATCGATGGTTTACACTTTTAATGTCTATGGTGACATCCCATACACCATCTGTCCCATGGCCGCGTCCGCAGCCTGTCATGCTACGCAATCTGCTTCCCCCCTTTAAAATGACTGCACAGAGGATTATATCATACCAAAACACCACGGGCAAGCATTCTGAAAGCAGATAAAGCCTTCCGGGTTTCAACCTCCACAGAACCTGACAGCCTGGTTTCTCCCTGTTGTCCTGCGCAGAGATTGACTCTGTTCCTCAGCAAATCAGGGCAATACTTGAGATTTTTATATGGCATGATCGTTGTGGGGGGCCTTTCCATTGCTATTTTTGAAAAAATGAGAATAATCCACTTTCTTTTTGAAAAACCGCTTGCATTTTATGTGCTTTCATGCTAATATTTCGTGCGGTGATTTTTTAGTCATCAAGTTGATTTGGGAGGTGAAAGAGTTGCCTAATATTATGTCCGCTAAGAAACGCGTTAAGGTCAGCGCCAAGAAGGCCCTGCAGAATCGTATGGTGAAAAACGGAGTGCGTACTTCCCTTAAGAAGTTCGGTGCCGCCGTTGCTGCCGATCCCGCCAATGCTGGTGCTCAGCTGAATGAGACCACCTCCGCGATTGACAAGGCTGCTGCGAAGGGTGTTATCCATAAGAACGCAGCTAACCGTAAAAAGGCTCGTCTGGCAAAGCAGCTTGTTAAGGCCGCAGTATAAATGCTGATTGATAACTCCTTTTCCTGTCGGAGAGGGGTTTTCTTTTGCAATAAAAAGGCGTCTGAATCAGACGCCTTTTTTCATGTCCTTGTTCTGTGACGTATAATTGCCAAACTAATGCATGCCATGGCGAAAATGATAATCCAGCTGCATGGATACACTGGCTGTCCTGTTGGTGCCGGAACAGTAATCTGTTTATCCTGAATTGAAATGTATGTCAGTTCAGGCCTTCCCCGCATCTCTTTGAAGGCATTTTGCTGTGGATCGTTCCAGTAATAGACTGTTCCCGTTTTCAGGGCACCTTCCAGAGGTGCTGAAAGCGGCTGGACAGACAACTCGAGATCAAATTCATCCAGTCTGTCACTGATCTGAAGGTGATCCTCGTCGAAAACATCAATATGATACTCCAGTCCCCCACCCGATGGTATATACAAAACATGTTCATCCCCGGGGCCAAGCGTCAGGGAATACCTGCCACTTTCCGGAAGTATATATGTCCCTGACCATTCAGATTCGGTAAGGACAGGTTGTCCATATCCGCCTTCACTGATCGATAAGGTGAAAGTGTAAACTCCATTTTCGCTGCTATTCCTGATCTGGAGGTAAGCCGGATGTTCATCCTGACTAAAATCATACAAGACATAAAGCTGTTTATCCAGACCGATATTTTTGGTTTTACCGCTTTCAGTATTCTTTTGTTTGATGACGGTATACGCATTGATGAACCAGGGAAGCTCAGATAACATCTCCATGTTTTCAGTGCTTACAATCCCTGCGGTTCCAACTGCAAACATGACAAATGGATAATAGACAGGCGTGCCGTCGTTTCCCAATACGGCCCAATGCGGATCGCGGAGAGCAGGCTGTATATATTCCTGGTCATTACAAAAGAAAGATTCGACTGCATTGCCGTTTTCAAAAAGGTCCAACTGACTTGCAGGAATTGGAGTCAACGTCCCATTCTGGACACTGGCATAGCATACATTTATCGGGCGTTCCTTGAGAGAATACAGGAAGAAAATCTGCTGTGGGCTTTTCAGCACATTCATCTTGGTTTGACCCATATACATAACACTGATTCCGTCAACACCATTCATAATCTTTGATATTTCCTTGTATTTTGTGCTGTTACTCAGGTTGGCTGTCGAATCACAGCGTCTGATTGAGAACAGCGCATAACGCTCATCTGCTTCTGCCCTGGGGTCGAAATCCTGTATATTTGTACGCTGGTCAGAAACAACGATGGGCTGTACATTCCATTCTTCATCCCTGTCTTCATATCCAACGGCGGTCCGTTCAATCACATGTACTGGCCAGGTGCGAGGATTCTCAAAGAAAATGAAATATAGAGCATCCGTTTCCTTCAGGTACACATTCCCTGAATTGACACTGATTCCCCAGGGTGTATTTTGTAACCCCGTGATGATTGTTTCAGCTTTCTCCTCAAACGAATTTCCATAATAAGCACTGTCCAGTGAGACAGACTGGAGAACACTGTCGATCAAAGTAGCTTGTTTCAATGCCTGGATTGCAGTCAAGCCTTCGAAGGGCATGGTGGCACATGAAACAGAGATTCGCTCAGCTTTCTGCCATTCGAGGCGTTCTACAGGTCCCGCATCTGGCACATTTTCTATGATATGAAAGGGTATTTCCCGGATGGCAGGAAAATAGGCATACGCAATGGCAAATGCCGGGTCCAGTTCGATCTGTTCTTCGTCCAGGAATATACCTGTCCATGTGTATGAAAGCGTCTGGCTGGTATAGATTTTTTCATGCTGGAAACCCTCTTCAGAGTCCAAATGGCCGAATAGAATCTCATGACATTTCAGCTCATTGATCTTATCAGGAGTCAGTGGTTGTCTATTTCCAATATCCGTGATTTGCGTGCCAAAATCCAGACAGATACTTTCGTATTCTTCATTTCTCCAGATGTCATCCATTAGTATATATTGGCCGTTTGTAGTAAATTCAAATACATGTACAGGAATTTGCACTGATTTTGGGCAGCAGAAAATGACCATTGTCTGTCCCGGACCTATTGGGTGGAGCACATGATCTGACAGCTTGACTTCCCACCGGATGAGGGCATGATCCGGATCCGCCGTTTTCTGAATGTGGTTGATTCTTTCTATTTCCTGTGCCTCAATTGATTCAAAAGCAATCGTCATGTCCTCCGGAAGCATGCTTATATCCAGGTATTGGTACACACACACTGAATTGAGCAGGTTTGTATTCACTGGGAATGAAGACAGCGGAATCTGCAGACTTCCTTCGACCATTTCTGCCTCTTGATATTGTCCTAATGTGTATGTCATCAGTTTGACATACAGTACCTCCTGCCAGACTGCATATAAATGGTTCTCATATCCGGCGGAAACCTGAATGGAATGATCCTGGGATATATTGAGGGAAGCAGGGGAATCACTCCATCCGAGAAAAATGTAATCTTCACGGACTAATTCTCCCTCAAAGTGTGTATCAAGATTACCTGCCAGCAATTCAATACGTTCTGTGTCATCATTTTCATTCTGATAGTGCAGATATACGCATGGACTCTTCTCATTTCGTATCTGAATGACGCCATTCTCTGACAGGGTCAGTCCCAGTGATTCGGCTTTCCCCTGCCCAAGCTGTGTAGTTTCTGTAACCGTGATTTCCGCGTTCTCCCCAACTTCCAGCGTCCAGGGAAAGCCTGGAACCGAATAACCATCTTCGACCTCAGTTTCATAGAGTGTATACGTCATTCCGTTTTCCAGAATGCCTTCTTCCGCTGAGAGGATATGGACAGTATTCATATCTGAAACCCATACAGACTCTTCATTTTCATTGAACAGCACAAGTTTGCCTGAAACGGGTAAACCAGTCTGGACATCCAGAATGTGAAATGCAAGATCATTCCCTGAAAATGCTGATGTTTGCAGCGACTGTAATGACTGAACGTTTTCATTCAACTCCGGAAGGGCCACGACCAACTGTTCATCTGTTTGCAGCATGTTCCCATGCTCGGTGATGTCCATGGCCAGTCTCATTCTGTTTTCCTGACTGCCAGGTGTCTCTTCTGAATAATCCTCCTGATTCATCTCCAGCGTAGAATAAAAGGTTCCTTTTTCTGTTCGAAATACCTGATGAATCTCCGGTGAAATCCTCCCATCTTTATAAACGCTGAGGCTGCAGCAGCCAAATGCGCCAAGCAGCTGCGCATCCATTAGTCGCTGCCTGATACTGTCTATATGCTTTCTCACGTGTCCTGTGGGTATTCCTGAGGGCAGCTGTACATGATAACGGTTCTGGAATTCTTCGGCATCATACAATCTGTCCCCGACCTTGTACAGGACTATGATTTCATGATGATCTGAGAGAGAGTTTTGTATTTCATCCGGTGTAATCAGAAGCTCTGTGCTCTGTGTAATCGCAAACAATGAAAAATGGTCTGTGCGAAACAGTATTTCTGTTCCATTCCAGGCCGTATCAAGTTTATCCCACCCATCTTCACCAAGATGATACACAGTGCAAGGTATATCGGATGGAATCGTCACAGAAAGCGGCTGTTCGTACGGTTGGAATTCACTTCCATCTCCAAGCTGTACCGACAGGTCAAGCATATTGGACCCTCTATACTCTGCAATGGCTTTCGCATTTTCCAGAGTGCAGCCTTTGATGCGTATGGATGTTGAACCACATAGGACATGCAGTTCATGCAAACAATCCGCCCCAGCAGTGCGCATGACAGGAATGAAATAGAGAAAAGCGCAGAAAAAGCATGCCAGAATCCTCATTGCTGCAGATCTTTTCCTCTGTATTTTCTTGTCCCCTGTTATTGCTTTTTCCTTTTTCAATTCCATATGCATCCTCCTGTGACCGTAAAACGAATCCCTGACAGCAGCAGGGTTATGCTGTCAGGGCCAAGGTCACAGATTGAATCCTGCATCAAAATGCAGCCCTGCGGATTCAATCATCGTTGATAGTCTTAGTGATTGAAAGCAATTCAATTATTCTTCGGCAGTTTCTTCTCTGCGCCTTCTAAACAGAACTGCAAAGAAGAATGCAAAGCCCAGAATCATCACGTAAGGTGCAATGTGGCGGACGATACCGGTTGGCGAAACGGAATTCAATTGATTGATATAAGTAATCTGTGTGTTTGCATCGGTGAGGGCAACTGTTGTTAAATATGCACTGGGTGCAGAAGAAGGCCAATCCGTCAGCTTCTGCTCGCTGTGCGTGGCCTTAACGCCCGGAGCGGTAGAGGTAGATTCCGTAAGAACTGCATTCGTTTTATTTTTGATTTCAATCTGGTAGGTGTCACTGGTATTGTTTGTTTCTTCTGTCGTAATTCTTCCATGTACATTCAGTCCAATCACATGGAAAACCTCATTGTGTTTCAGCAGGGTTGTGCATGCTGTAGGAGTCACTTCAGTGAGCTCTGCGCCCGTGGAAATCGTGCCTTTTAAAGTGAAAAAGTGAATGCCCTGATTCTCAATGGTCACAGCGACAGGAAATTCATGCGTTGCATCGGCCATATTGCCTTTGACTTGTGTCGTCACGCAAGTATTAAATGTCGGATAAAGGTCACCTGCAGGCGATGTTGGGTTTGCACTTAGAGTTACATCCTCAGGATTATTCGAAACAAACTCGCTGAGTTTTTGTGTACCCGCAGTAATGTTTCCATTCTCGCCAAAGAAGGAATAGCCCTGGATTTCGAGATTGTCTGCTGTTTTTTCTGTGCCTTCTTTATACGCAACGTAAATATCGAGATAATAGGATGTTATATATTCTGCTTTCCTGATGATGCCGGCATTATACAGTGTGGCTTCCGAGGTGGTGTCAGTAATTACGTACCTGTATACACCCGGTGCACCAAAATCCACGGGTTTAAATGTGAATTCTGCTTTTCCGGAGATATTGGCTTTTCCACCGTTCAGTGCAACCTCAGAGCTTGTAAACTGCACATTTGCGGTAGCGTTGTCTACAGCACCCGTTTTACCAGGCTGAACATTGATGGTTGCACCATCAGCAGACGTCACCGTTCTTGTTTCATTGGCATTCAGGGTAATCGGAGCAATTGAATAAGTATAAGTAACAGCCGGACCAAACACTTTGGCCACATCTGGATTGATATTTGTAACCGTTATTTCTTTGGGAATCGCAATGGTTACTGCGTTGCCTTTATAGATCCCGCCGGTCAGACTTGCAGATTCTGCTTGAGCCACACAGACAAGACATGCAACCAACAGTAAGCAGCAAATCATTGCACAAAGCTTTTTCCAGACTATTTTCATTTGATATCCTCCTGATTTCTATGTTTCATTCGCATTGCTGTATAGGGGTCGGTGTGTAAATCAGAAACATGCTCAGGAGAATGAATGCCAAGCCGAATAATGCTTCCCCCCTTTCCAGACCTGTCTTGCTGCCTGAACAATTGTTTCTGTCGGGGCAACGGTTCTGATCTGTAAAGATTCAGAACTGACAGTTTTCCTGTCGTCGGTCCGGGATCGCATGGTGTTGTTGAATACATTTGGTCATATTGTGCTGAGAGAACCAGCCCCGGAGACCATCTGCCTCCGGGACTGATGTTTTCCATCTCATCTCCGCATCTGTCATGCCTCAAAGAAAAAGGCATCAGACAAGGAATCATACTCTTTGACAAGAACACGGATAGGCTGCTTCGTGTCCTGTCTCATACGTTTAAAGCATACACTCTCCCCTTTCTTTATTTCAGAAAACTGTTTGAGCGCCGAAACCTGTGCTGTCACGAATGATCAAAGTCATCAATCTGCAAGGGCACACGCACCGGCAGGTTGTCTCTGCTGAGATTTTTCAGGGTGACTGTCCTCGTTTGAAATGCAATGAAGCATGATCCAATCGATATCTGCTCTATGGAGCGAAACCGGCGTTTTAATCAACGTGTCAGTACAGAAAACATCCATTCTGATGCACTTTCCACGCGACTGTGGTTTCCCTGGGAAAAGGCGATCGTTCAGCAGATATGGTTCGGCCTCTGCAGATCGTTTCTATCGAACGGTCTTTTCCGATGGAAAGTGGCTATCTTCCTTGAATTGCTTTCAGACCTGCAGCATCCAGTGGCGGATTGTCGTGCTGTGCTGGTCGATCAGTCTGCAATTGTTCTGGAATCAAATCGTGGATATCCCTGCACGTAAGGGAGGTGCACAGTTCCTTTCCAGGAACGACAGCCCTGAATCTTGTTGACGCAGGCCGTTGCTTTCTCTTGAGGAGTTTCCCTTCAAGGTCCGATGATTGTGAATCAGCAGCTTTTATGGCAGAGACAACATACTCATGCTCAGTATGCCGTTCAGCGTTTGAAGAAAAAGAAACAGCAGATTTCTTTTTCAGAGTAAAATAATCCTCCCATTATTTCATAGATTTCTGAGTTCAGTCATGGCAGTGCCGTTGCCAGAACCAAATCTTCTCGCGCAGGAACGTCTCCTGAGCCTGGAATCATAGTGAGACTGCAGCCTGTGCAGTTCCAGCGCAGCTCTTAATTGCCGCATTGCTGTATTGCTGTCAGGCTGCAAAGAGTATGAGAAACAGGTCCCTTTGCTGGGTTGGTTGCATCCTTCAAAACAGGATCCAATCGAAGGTATAAAAATGCAGATTGGATCAACCCTTTTTCATGTTATTTAGGCTCGGACACCCGTGACTTCAGTCGTGGGAGGAGAGCCATCTCTCCTTTCTGATACGTAATGTTTTGCAGTTTCCAGAAATTTAAGCTTCTTGTAGGAGGCCGAATCTGTGACTTTTGCGCCTTCCAACACAGCCAGTGCAAAGTATCCCGAAGTGCGCCTGCCTTTTACGAAGCATTCCCTGCCGTCGAACTTTACCTTGTCCCAGAGTCTGAAACCGAATACAGTGTATGGTGCCTGATTGCGCTTTCGGATTCCGCCTCTCAGAATCCTGGCCTTGTGTGTTTGCCGATTGTGGCATCTTACAGGCTTCACCAGGTAAATCGTACCGGAGGGAACCGCTTCCATCATGCTGGTAATGCAACGGGCGTCGCTGGTATGGGTCTTGTG
>JAFUHD010000195.1 GCA_017469025.1 Clostridia bacterium | reverse complement strand
TTTTCTCCGGTTTCTGTGATGTACACGTACATTTCAGGGAACCGGGGTTTTCTTATAAAGAGACTCTTATAACCGGAAGCCAGGCAGCAACGCATGGCGGGTATACGGCTGTTTGTACCATGCCGAATCTGAATCCGGTACCGGACAGTCTGCCTTCTCTCGAAGTAGAAAAAAAGGCGATCTGTGCAGCGGGAGATCTGGTGGATATCTATCCATATGGAGCCCTCACAGTCGGAGAAAAGGGACAGATTCCCGCAGATCTTGATGCGCTTGCACCGAATGTGATTGCATTTTCCGATGATGGCAAAGGCGTTCAGAGTGAAAGCATGATGCGAAGCCTTATGGAGCGGTGCAAACAACTCGGACGGATGATTGCCGCACATTGCGAGGATGAATCGCTGCTGCACGGCGGATATATTCACGACGGAACTTATGCACAGACGCACGGCCATAAAGGAATCTGCTCGGAAAGCGAATGGGGGCAGATCAAGCGCGATCTCGAACTTGCCCGGGAAACCGGCTGTGCATATCATGTCTGCCATATCAGCTGTAAGGAAAGCGTTGCCCTCATACGCAAAGCAAAGCAGAACGGGGTAGATGTCACATGTGAAACAGCCCCGCATTATCTCCTTCTGGATGAGCGTTGTCTGATGGAGGACGGACGTTTCAGAATGAATCCACCAATCCGCACCGCTGCAGACAGGGAAGCATTAATTGAAGGGCTTCTGGATGGGACCGTTGACATGATTGCAACCGACCATGCTCCGCACAGCAAAGAGGAAAAAAGCCGCGGCCTGAGTGGCAGTGCCTTTGGCGTCGTCGGTCTTGAATGTGCTTTTCCGGTCCTTTATACGGGACTGGTTCGCACCGGAATCATGACACTGCCTGCACTTGTTGAAAAAATGACGACTGCACCACGCCGGCGCTTCGGCATTCCGGAACGGACAGATGATGAGACCTGGTGGAATCTCGGGGACTGTTATGAAATAAACCCGGAATTGTTCCTGTCCATGGGGAAAGCGACACCATTCGCCGGACAGACGGTTTACGGCCGCTGTCTCAAAACCATACACAAGGGCAGAACAGTTTATGAGGATCCTGATTATCTGACAATATAAAAGATTCACCCGGCGGTTTTCACAGGCTCTGCCGGCGAATACCGTCATACCAGGCGTCAAGCGCCATACCAACAGTAGAATAACAGGAGGGAACAAGATGGCAAAGCGGACGGATATCAAGAAGGTACTGATCATCGGAAGCGGTCCTATCGTTATCGGGCAGGCGGCAGAATTTGATTACGCCGGAACACAGGCATGTCTGGCACTCAAGGAAGAGGGATATGAAGTTGTTCTGTGCAACTCAAATCCTGCAACAATTATGACGGATACATCCATAGCTGACAAGGTATACATGGAACCGCTTACCCTTGAGTATATCGCCAAAATACTCCGTTACGAGCGTCCTGATGCCATCGTACCAGGCATTGGCGGCCAGACCGGACTCAACCTGGCAATGCAGCTTGAACGCAAGGGTGTATTGAAGGAATGCGGTGTTGAATTGCTGGGCACTTCAAGCGAGAGTATTGAGAAAGCTGAAGACCGGGAGCTTTTCAAGGAAATGTGTCAGTCCATCGGAGAACCGGTGATTCCAAGTGAGATTACTTACAACCTTGAGGAAGCCCGAAAGGCAGCACTTGATATCGGTTACCCGGTTGTGCTGCGTCCTGCGTTTACCCTGGGCGGTACAGGCGGCGGCTTTGCAAACAACGAAGCAGAGCTGATTGAAATTGGTACCAATGCATTCAGACTCAGTCCGGTACATCAGGTACTCGTCGAAAAATCCGTTCGCGGCTATAAGGAAATTGAGTTTGAAGTCATGCGCGACAGCAATGACACCGCAATAACCATTTGCGGAATGGAGAACGTCGATCCGGTTGGTGTTCACACGGGTGACAGCGTTGTTGTAGCGCCGATTCTGAGTCTTAGCGACGCTGATCTCAAAATGCTCAATGACAGTGCGATCCGCATTATACGCGAGCTCAAAATTGAAGGCGGGTGCAATGTCCAGTTTGCACTCAACCCGAACAGCAGCGAATACTTCCTCATTGAAGTCAATCCCCGGGTCAGCCGTTCATCAGCACTTGCTAGCAAGGCCAGTGGCTATCCAATCGCACGTGTAACCGCAAAAATTGCGCTTGGCATGGCGCTTGAGGAAATTCCCGTAGCAGGCGGAAATGCTGCTATGGAACCATCTCTCAATTACATCGTTGCCAAGTTCCCACGGTTCCCGTTTGACAAATTTGCCACTGCCAGCAATCAGCTCGGCACACAGATGAAAGCAACAGGCGAAGTGATGGGAATTGGCAGCACACTTGAAGAGTGCATGCTGAAGTCTGTTCGGAGTCTCGAGACGGGTGTATGTCATCTTCATCTGGCAAAATTCGATACCTTTTCTACAGATGAACTGCATGAATATGTCCGCGAATTCCGTTCAGATACGCTTTATGCAGTCACTGAACTGCTTCGGCGAGGTGAATCTGTTGCCCGTGTTCATGAGGAAACCATGATCACCGAGCTGTTCCTTGAGAGCATTTTACGAATCACAGACATGGAGAAGCGGCTTTCCGCAGCACCGGGGGATATGAACCTGTTGCGCTCAGCAAAGGAAATGGGATTCGGTGACAGGACCATCGCTTTGCTCTGGAAAATGGATGAGATTTCCATCTATAAAATGCGCAAAGCTGCCTCCATCATTCCGGCTTTTCCCATGGTAGACACACTGCATACCGGTAAATATATCGCATATCTTTATTCGAGTTATACCGGAAAGAATGCCTCCGTCCTGACAGAAAAGAAAAAGATTGTCGTTCTGGGCGCAGGCCCAATCCGTATCGGACAGGGTGTTGAATTTGATTACTCTACCGTACATGCCGTACAGACAATCCGCCGTGCAGGTTATGAGGCTATCATTATCAACAATAATCCGGAAACGGTTTCCACTGACTATACGACGGCCGACAAGCTGTATTTTGAACCCCTGACGCCAGAGGATGTCATGGCAATCATTGACTTTGAAAAACCTGAAGGTGTTATCGCCTCGCTGGGCGGACAGACAGCTATCAATCTGGCTCAGCCGCTCATGGAACGTGGCGTAAAGATTATTGGCACAGACTGCGAAGCAATCGAACGGGCAGAAAACCGTGAAAGCTTTGAAAAGATTCTGCTGGATCTCAACATTCCGCAGCCCCGCGGATTTGCTGTGACTAGGATTGAGGATGGCGTCAAAGCCGCTGAGAATATCGGCTATCCTGTTCTGGTCCGGCCAAGCTTTGTTCTGGGCGGACGGGCCATGCAGATTGTTGGCAACGAGGAACAACTGCGTCATTATCTGAAAACAGCGGTAGAGATTGATGCTGATAAGCCGGTGCTTGTTGACAAGTACATACGCGGCAAAGAAGTGGAAGTGGATGCCATCTGCGACGGACGGGATGTTTTCGTTCCTGGCATCATGGAACTTGTCGAAAGGACCGGTATCCACTCCGGTGACTCAATTTCCGTCTATCCCTCTTTTTCCATCAGTAACAAAGTCAAAGGGATTATTTTGCAGTATTCAAAGAAGCTGGGTCTGGGAATTGGAATTATCGGTCTGTATAACATTCAGTTTATCGTGAATGAACAGGAGAATGTTTACATCATCGAGGTCAACCCGCGTTCAAGCCGTACCGTACCATTCCTCAGCAAGGCCACCGGTTATTCCCTTGCAGATATCGCGACAGAGGTCATTCTGGGAAAGAGCCTTAAAGAGCAGGGTATCTTTGATCTGTATCCTGAGGAAAAGAAACGTTACTACGTCAAGGTACCTGTATTCTCTTTCAACAAAATCAAAGGTCTCGATGCCTACCTGAGCCCTGAAATGAAGTCAACGGGCGAAGCGATTGGTTATGATGACAAACTGAACCGAGCTTTGTATAAGGCACTTCAGGCCGCAGGTACGCGTCTGCAGAATTACGGAACGGTTCTTGCAACCATTGCGGACCGTGATAAGGAAGAAGCACTGCCCCTGATCCGCCGTTTCTACAATCTCGGCTTTAATATTGAAGCAACAACAGGCACTGCACTGTTCCTCAAAGAACACGGCATCAGAACACATGCACTGCGCAAGATCAGCGACGGCAGTGATGAAATTCCGGAAAGCATCCGGCAGGGACATGTTGCTTATATTATCAATACACGAGATGTAGGGGCAGCGGATTCAGCCAGCGACGGCCTTCAGATCAGACGCTGTGCAACCGAGAACAATGCAACCATCTTCACAAGCCTGGATACAGTACGCGTACTGCTTGATGTTCTCGAAGAAACCACGTTGACCATTTCGACAATTGATGCATGAGGCAGGCATGAATGAAGTAATACTGACGATACAAGACAATTCCGCCCTGACAAATCAGGTATACCGTATGACACTTACGGGTCCGGTATCTCAGATGCATCCGGGGCAGTTCATTAACATCCGGCTGCAGGACTGTTTTCTGCGCCGGCCGATATCGGTATATGATTCGGAGCCTGGGAAGGTAACCATCGTCTATAAGCGTATTGGAAAGGGCACCGAACAGATGTCACACCTGACAGCAGGAACCAGTCTGAATGTCCTGACCGGACTAGGAAATGGTTATGATCTGTCAAAGGCCGGAGACCTGCCGCTGCTCATCGGCGGAGGTGTTGGAATCCCGCCATTGTTTCTGCTGGCCAAAACGCTGAGGAACATGGGAAAGCCGGTTACTGCTGTACTCGGATTCAATACCCGGTCAGAGATCTTTGCGGAAAATGCTTTTAAATCGCTTGGATGCCATGTTACGGTGACAACCGCAGATGGGAGTGCAGGCAAACGCGGCTTTGTGACTGACGCCCTTCCGGATGCATACAGCTACTTTTATACCTGCGGTCCCATGCCGATGCTCAAAGCTGTCAATACAGCCACAGCGACAAGCGGCCAGTTCAGCTTTGAAGAACGGATGGGATGCGGATTCGGTGCCTGCATGGGATGCAGCTGCCGGACAAAAGACGGAACGAAACGGATATGCCGCGAAGGACCTGTCTTTGAAAAGGAGGCGATCCTGTGGGAAGAATGACAGTGAATTTGTGCGGCCAGCATCTTGACAATCCAGTCATTCCTGCTAGCGGTACATTTGGCTTTGGTTATGAGTTTGCCGAATGGTATGACATAAATATCCTGGGGACATTTTCTTTCAAGGGTACCACCCGTGAACCACGATTCTGCAATCCAACGCCGCGCATTGCAGAATGTCCAGCCGGTATGATCAATGCTGTAGGGCTCCAGAATCCGGGCGTAAAACAGGTTATTACTGAGGAACTGCCAAAGCTTTCACGTGTCTTTCACAAGAAAGTCATGGCAAATGTCAGCGGTTTCAGCCTTGATGACTATGTTTATACCTGTGAACAGCTGGATCGGGAAGATGCAGTCGGATGGCTGGAGGTCAATATTTCCTGTCCGAATGTACATGGCGGTGGTATGGCATTTGGAACGGACCCCGAGGCAGCTGCCTCGGTTACAGCAGCAGTCAAAAAGGTAACCCGAAAACCAGTCATCATGAAGCTCAGCCCGAATGTTACCGACATTACCGCGATTGCCAGAGCCTGCGAAAATGCCGGTGCTGATGCCGTCAGCCTCATCAATACGCTGCAGGGAATGCGAATTGACCTGCGGACACGCAGACCTGTGCTGGCAAATATTATGGGCGGCGTAAGCGGACCCGCAGTCTTTCCAGTCGCACTTCGCATGGTCTGGCAGGTCAGCCATGCCGTACAGATTCCTGTAATCGGCATGGGCGGCATCTCAACATCTGAAGATGTACTGGAGATGATGATGGCTGGTGCATCAGCTGTTGAGATAGGTGCTGCCAATCTTGTAGATCCCATGGCTTGCAAACGGATTATCGAAGGCCTGCCTGAGGTAATGGACAGATATGGAATAAAGACACTCGACGAACTGAAAGGGGTATCGTAATGGCAAAAGATGTCATAATTGCATGTGATTTTCCAAATGCAGAAAAAACACTTGCATTCCTCGACCAGTTTTCCGGACTGGATCGTAAACCATTTGTCAAAATAGGAATGGAACTGTTCTATGGCGCCGGTCCGGACATTGTCCGTCAGGTAAAAAAACGTGGACACCAGATTTTCCTCGATCTCAAGTTGCATGATATTCCAAATACTGTTATGCGTGCTATGCGTGTGCTTCGGGATCTGGATGTGGATATGTGCAACCTGCATGCTGCAGGGACGGTAAGAATGATGGAAGCTGCCATTGAAGGTCTGACGCGGGATGACGGTACCCATCCGCTGCTGATAGCTGTAACACAACTGACCAGCACAGATCAGACAGCCCTTGAAGAAGATCTGTGGATTGAACATCCGATGGATCAGGTTGTTATGCATTATGCCGAGAACGCACGGAAAGCCGGACTTGACGGTGTTGTCTGTTCGCCTCTTGAAGCTGGAAAAGTGCATGAGGCCTGCGGTCTGGATTTCCTGACCGTAACCCCCGGCGTTCGCTTTGCTGAGAATGATGCAGGCGACCAGAAACGTGTTATGACACCGGCGCAGGCACGTGCAATTGGCAGCGACTATATCGTTGTCGGCAGGCCAATTACAGCTGCAGAAGATCCGGTTGGCGCATATCTGCGCTGCATGACCGATTTTCTGGGTTAATAAATGGGATTGATTGGAGGAAATCTAATGAATCAGCAGGAAATCAGCAGACAAATTGCACAGGATCTGCTCAAAATCAAAGCGGTCTTTTTCAGACCTGAAGAACCGTTTACCTGGGCAAGCGGCATCAAGAGTCCGGTTTACTGTGACAACCGGCTCACACTGACTGCGCCCGAAGTGAGAACAGATGTCGAGAATGCACTTTCCGAGATTATCAAAGCATGTTATCCGTCGGTTGAAGTTCTGATGGGAACCTCCACCGCCGGAATTGCACACGCAGCCATTACGGCGCATTTGATGGGACTGCCCATGGGATACGTCCGCTCTGGGACAAAAGATCATGGACGGCAGAATCAGATTGAGGGGCGTCTTGAACCAGGACAGAAAGTTGTCGTTGTGGAAGACCTCATATCAACGGGGGGCAGTGTTCTTGAGGTTGTCAGTGTGCTGAGAGACGCAGGTGCTGACGTGCTCGGTATTGCCAGTATCTTTACGTATGGTATGAAAAAAGGCATTGAACGTCTTGCCGCTGCAGGCGTTCGCAATGTTTCCCTGACCAACTTTGATGAGATAGCCGCTGAGGCGGCACGGGCAGGATACATCCGTCCCGAAGATATAGAACGTCTGATCGCATTCCGGGATAATCCGTCTGATGAATCCTGGATCAGATAATCCACATGATACCCATTCAGAGGGAGGAACATTATGCGCAGTGTCATTGATGTGCCGGATTTGTCACTAGAAGAATTAGACCAGCTCATGGATACGGCAGAGGATATCATCTCACATCCGGATTCATATCAGGATGCATGCCGCCGGAAAAAGCTTGCAACCCTTTTTTTTGAACCCAGTACAAGAACACGTCTCAGCTTCGAGGCCGCCATGTATGAACTTGGTGGCAATGTGCTCAGCGTTACAGGCGCAAATACCAGTTCTGCTGCAAAGGGTGAGAGTGTCGCTGACACAGCCAAAACGGTTTCCTGTTATGCTGACATTATTGCCATGCGTCATCCAAAGGAAGGTGCAGCTCTGGTTGCAGCAAATAATGCAACCGTACCGGTGATCAACGCGGGAGACGGCGGCCACTGTCATCCAACGCAGACGCTTGCAGATCTTCTGACGATACGTCGGGAAAAGGGCCATTTTTCCGGACTTACAGTCGGTTTGTGCGGTGACCTTAAATTTGGACGGACAGTCCATTCTCTTATTCATGCACTCTGCCGGTATGATAATATGCATTTTGTTCTGATCAGCCCGGAAGAGCTAAAGGTGCCCAGTTATGTAAAAAATGATGCTCTTAAAAACAAGGGCATTCCTTATGAGCAGACAACTAGCCTTGAGGAAGCCATTGGAAGTCTCGACATTTTGTATATGACACGTGTACAGCGTGAACGTTTTTTCAATGAGGAAGATTATCTGAGGCTTCGTGACAGCTATATTCTGACACCGGAAAAACTTCGGCTTGCCCGCCCTGATCTTTGTGTCATGCATCCATTGCCACGTGTTAATGAAATCAGTGTCGCTGTAGACAAGGATCCAAGAGCGTGTTATTTCAAACAGGTGCTAAATGGAAAGTATATGCGCATGGCACTGATTTTGATGCTGTTAAGGGAGGCTGGAACACTGTGAATGTAGACTCCATTCGTGACGGGATTGTAATTGATCATATCGCCGCAGGCTGTGGCATGAAACTTTACCGGCTGCTTGGACTTGAAAATCTGAACGTTCCAGTTGCCATGATTACCAATGTTGCATCCGCCAGGCGTGGGCGTAAAGATATCATCAAGATAGATGCTGATATTCCGGTCAGCTTTGACGTAATCGGATATGTGGATCCTGCTGCAACCGTCAATATTATCCGCGGAGGAACACTGATCGAGAAGAAACAGATTGATATGCCGGAGATGCTGAGCAATGTCATCCGCTGCAAAAATCCCCGCTGCATTACCAGTACAGAGCAAGAGCTTGACAATATCTTTCGCCTGACAGACCGGGCAAAAAAAGAGTACCGGTGTATTTACTGTGACACAAAAGCAGCGAGCCTGTAGTAAAAACTGCCAAAAAAGAGCAAAAGCCGAACATTATTTACGAACGTTCGGCTTTTGTTAATTCATTACAATGAATGATTCAAAACTTTCACTTGACAACATTCGTCTTTTTGAGTAGACTTTGTCAGGCTTTAAGGAGCAACTAACAAAGTGCATCGAATCCGAACATTGCATGCAGAAATGAGGTTATCATCCGTGAAAAAAGTCGGTATTGTCATGGGCAGTGACAGTGATCTTCCAGTAATCAGAAAAGCAACTGACATGCTGAACAGCCTCGATATTCCATACGAAGTGCATGTCTACTCTGCGCACCGTACACCAGAGCAGGCAAGAAACTTTGCAGTTACAGCACGCAGCCACGGTTTCGGCGTACTGATTGCCGCAGCGGGAATGGCTGCACATCTGGCAGGTGCAATTGCAGCAAATACCACATTGCCTGTGATTGGCATTCCTTGCCAGGGATCCTGTATGGATGGACTGGATGCACTTCTGTCAACCGTTCAGATGCCATCCGGTATCCCGGTCGCAACCGTCGCAGTCAATGGTGGTGCAAATGCAGCCCTTCTGGCAGCGCAGATACTGGCAGTAGAGGATACTGCGCTGGCGTCGCGACTGGATGATAAACGCCGCCGGGATGCAGAAGCTGTTCTGGCAAAAGATGCGAAAATTGCGGATCAGCTTTGAACCGCATTTTCATACAGTTCACTTACGGTGATGTAAAAAAAGGAGAAAACCCATGGAAAAAAAGCTTGTTTATACTGGCAAAACGAAGAATGTCTATGCGCTTCCAAACGGTAACTATGAACTTCTTTTTAAGGACGACTGCACTGGTAAAGACGGTGTGTTTGATCCGGGTGAAAACAGTATCGGACTGACCATCGAAGGTGTTGGCGACGTGAATCTGCGGATGAGCATTTATTTCTTTGAGAAAATCAATGCGGCTGGTATTGCAACGCATTTTGTAAGCGCCGATCTGGCCAAAACGACCATGGAAGTGAAGCCGGCAAAGGTATTCGGCAAAGGCCTTGAGGTTATCTGCCGTTACAAAGCCGTAGGCAGCTTCTTCCGCCGTTACAGTGACTATATCGAAGAAGGCGCTGACCTTCCTGCCTATGTGGAAATGACTTTCAAAAATGATGCCAAAGGTGACCCGCTCGTTACCAAGGACGGACTCATAGATCTCGGCGTTATGACTGCCCAGCAGTATGATGATACAAAAGCAATGACCCAGCAGATTACCAGAATCGTTGCGGATGAAATGAAAGCACGTGGTCTGGATCTGTATGACATTAAATTCGAATTCGGTTATGACGCAGATGGAAATGTCATGTTGATTGATGAAATTGCCAGCGGAAATATGCGCGTATATAAAGATGGCAAGTACATTGATCCCATGACACTGTCGAAACTGTTTTTCGCCTGATAAGCAGACATTTGAAAAGGGAGCAGTGCATCGCTCCCTTTCACCATTCTTTCCGTCAGATGCACAGCATTGAATATTCAGGAGTAACGTATGGGCGGTTTTTTTGGAATTGCTTCTAAAAAAAGCTGCATGCTGGATGTTTTCTTCGGTGTGGATTATCACAGTCATCTTGGAACACGTCGTGCAGGCATGGCAGCTTTTGACCCGGAAATCGGATTGCAGCGCCAGATTCATAACATCTCCAATGCACCTTTCCGAACCAAATTTGAACACATTTTTGAAGAGATGCAGGGAACGTCTGCAATCGGATGCATTTCAGATGCCGATCCCCAGCCATTGCTGATCCGCTCAAATCTGGGCACATATGCAATCTGTATGACGGGTGTCATCAACAATGCTGACGAATTGATTGAGCATTATCTGAGCTTCAGCGGTGGTCATTTTGATACAATGACTGGCGGCAAAGTAAATCAGACAGAGCTGCTCAGTGCCCTGATCAATCAGAAGAGTGATTTTGTTGAAGGTATCCACTTTGCACAGCGTTCTATTGTTGGTACAGTATCCATACTGATACTGACGGAACGTGGAACGCTGATTTGTGCCAGGGACCGGATGGGCCGCTTGCCTGTTGCCATTGGACGCAATGACGACGGATATGCCGTAGCTTTTGAATCCTTTGCATTTTATAAAACAGGATATGAGGAAGTTTGCGAGCTTGGACCTGGCGAGATTGTTGAACTGACACCCACGGAAATGATCCGCCTCGCACCGCCTTATAAAGAAAAGAAAATCTGCTCTTTCCTTTGGAGCTACTATGGTTATCCCACATCCACATATGAAGGCGTCAATGTTGAAGCCATGCGTTACCGCAATGGAGCAATTCTGGCAGAGAACGACAAGGCGGCAGGGCATGATGAACCGATTGACTACATCGGCGGTGTGCCTGATTCCGGAACACCCCATGCCATCGGATATGCCAATCAGAGCGGAAAGCCATTCGCAAGAGCATTCATCAAATACACACCTACCTGGAGCCGCAGCTTTATGCCGGCAAGCCAGAACGACAGAGACAAGATTGCAAAGATGAAACAGATCCCTGTCACAGAGCTGATCAAGGGAAAGAATCTTCTTTTCGTCGATGACTCGATTGTCCGCGGCACCCAGCTCAAAGAAACGGTGGATTTTCTCTATGAAAGCGGAGCCAATTCTGTCCATATGCGCAGTGCATGCCCGCCTATTATGTTTGCCTGCAAATACCTCAATTTTTCACGGTCCAACAGTGAAATGGAACTGATTGCACGCCGCGTAATCATGGAACTCGAAGGTGAGGAAGGGTTTCAGCACCTGGAGGAGTATTCGGACGGTACAACAGAACGCGGGCAGAATCTTCGACAGTCGATCTGTGACAGATTTCACTTTGCATCACTTGAATTCCAAAGCCTGGAGGGTGTTGTAAAAGCGATCGGTCTGCCAAAGTGCGAGCTGTGCACTTACTGCTTTGACGGAAAGGAATAGACGATGAATATCAATTCGAAGTCAGATGCCTATGCAGCTGCCGGTGTGGATATCACGGCCGGCTATAAGGCAGTTGAGCTGATGCGCAAGCACATTGCCAGGACAAAGACAGCAGGTGCTGATACGGATATCGGCGGATTTGGCGGGCTGTTTGAACTGGACATGATGGGCATTGAAAAGCCAGTGCTGGTTTCCGGAACAGATGGGGTCGGCACAAAACTGAAACTGGCATTCAAAATGGATAAACACGACACCGTCGGCATCGATTGTGTTGCCATGTGTGTAAATGACATCATCTGCTGTGGCGCCCGGCCGTTGTTTTTTCTGGATTACATCGCATGCGGAAAAAACGTTCCCGAGCGAATCGAACAGATTGTCAAAGGCGTCTGCGATGGCTGTGTTGAGGCAGGTGCCGCGTTGATTGGCGGTGAAACAGCCGAAATGCCTGGTTTCTATCCAGAGAACGAATATGATCTTGCCGGATATTCAACGGGCATCGTGGACCGCAGCAGAATCATAGACCGCAGCAAGATGAAAGCAGGAGATATTATCATAGCACTGCCTTCTTCCGGTGTTCATTCAAACGGCTTCAGTCTTGTCAGAAAGGTGTTCGATATTGAGCACGCTGATCTGACAAAACCGATAGAAGCACTGGATGGGAAGGCGCTCGGAGAAACGCTGCTGACACCAACGCGTATTTATGTTAAGCCTGTCTTAAAGCTTCTTCAGTCGGTTCAGGTTAACGGCATCAGTCACATTACAGGCGGCGGTTTTTATGAAAATATTCCCCGCTGCATTCCGGATGGACTTGGTGCCAGAATCAGGAAAGACACTGTGCGGGTACTGCCCATTTTCCGTCTCATTCAGGAACAGGGCAGCATCAGTGAACACGACATGTTCAACACC
>JAFUHD010000194.1 GCA_017469025.1 Clostridia bacterium | reverse complement strand
TTGAGGGATCATCCCCGCGTGTGCGGGGAAAACTGGTAGGCTTACAAGATCGGGAAAGCCTTCGAGGGATCATCCCCGCGTGTGCGGGGAAAACACTTGATAAAGCCAGGTAGAATAGGGATTCTTAATTTGCCATAGCACTCATTTCATTTAGTTTCAGATAGAGACCATTGATCGCGTAACAATCATTTAATGCCCTGTGAAGTTTCTCGTGGGGTAATGAAAACTGTTCCAGTAATTTTTCAAGTTTATAGCTTTGTAGTCCGGGACATATCTCTCTTGCAATTTTTACTGTGTCAAAGCTCTGAACAGTATGCCATTCTACATTTTCCCGTTTACAAGTTTCCTGTAAAAATCCTATGTCAAAATTCGTATTATGCCCCACCATGGGATACCCATTTATAAAGTTCTGCAACTGCGTAACCGCGTCTTTTACCGCAATTCCCTTCATCAGCAAATCATCTGTGATCCCTGTCATTGAAACTATGATATCAGGTAACTTTTTTGTACAGCGGATCAGGCAGCTCATTGTATCCTTTACAGTTCCATTCTCTACTTTTATTGCTCCAATTTCTATTATCTCTTCACTTTCCGGCTTAAGTCCAGTTGTTTCAAGATCAACTACTACATATTTTGTCGGATACATTGCTGCCTGCTTAGGTTGAAATATAGGGCTTTTCTTTTCAGGCTCGTACTTCATCGGTTTTACTTCAGACGAAATCTCACTGGCACGTGGTCTCTTTACCAGCGATATCCCATCATAATCCTCTACATGCCAGGAACTGTTATGAATGCGAAACTCCATCCCCTGTTCATTTCTGGCTGTATACACCATCGACGCACGTCCGTTCCCGATGTTCTTCAGTATTCTCTGCCACAGTAAATCCCGGACTCTGGCATTTACATTTCCTACAAAAGTCCCTGTATTTATTTCCTGCAGCCATAGTGTAAGATCACCCCGGAGGGAAGGCGGACACGCTGTAAGAGTTACAACTGTCATGACTGGTCCCCCTGTTTATTTATGTCCGCCACGCCATTTTTTGCATCCCATATTGCTAGTGTCTCCGGTGCTTCTAGTACATCCTCATCAGTTGATAACAGGTAATAAATATCTTCCACCATCTTTTCAAGTATATGTTCACTGACCATCGCATCACGTACTTTTTTCCGTACAGCAGATGACAGTTGAGGCGGGCATTCCGCTGCACAGGAAAATGCCGCGGGAATTGTGATTCTGGCTTTATACAAATCAGCCAGATCATATACGAACGAGCGTTCATGACCTACATGTACAAATCCCAGGCCAGGAGAAAGACCGAGCGAAACAGTTACGGCATGTGCAAGTCCATACAGTGCTGCATTGGCACAGGACAATGCCTGATTTACAAGATCGCCCGCTGCGAAATCATCTACCTTATAGTCTCTTCTACTCCATTGAACATGATATTTTTCAGCCGCCTCTTTATAGGCATTTTTTACTCTGGCTCCTTCTCTTCCACGCAGTTGCTGGAGTGTCAGTGCTGAAACATCTTCACCAGGAAAACGCATGCTATACATTTTGCGGACAACATCCAGATGCCTGCGCACATTGCTCACCAACTCAGCCTGTCGCGTAAGCAATGCAGATGAATGCGTCAGCGGTCTGCCGGAAGCATAATACCTGACGCCCTTTTCACCTACCCAGACCACTGTAACACCAGCATCACCGATCAGTTCCATCGCCCTGTGTGTCACCGTAGTCCCTGGTCCCAGCATCAAAGTGCTGATACCAGCTGCAGGAATATGGATCGCTCCGGCTTTATCTTCTGCAACTATTGCACTGTCCATTCTGGACAGCTCACACATCTCCAGATATAAAAATGTCATCCTGTCCTGTGTTCTTGGAAGTAATGCAATCTCAGGCTTAATTGCACCCTGACCCATCATCAACCTCCAACAATGGTCAGCAGTCCCATCCCATATGCACGCTCCCGTCCAATTCCCTCGGTGAGCGCACTTCTGAATGAAGCGACGTCAGAAATGATGAGACGTCCATCAAATGCTGCCGCAGTAAACTGTACACGATTCAAACCGGATTTAAGAAAATTATACCGTTTTGTCCATGTGACATCGAAATCATCGTTTTCAAGATGAAAACCATTCTTTTCCGAGCGATCCAGAAGCCACTTTTTTTGATAGTCTACGGTTATATGCGATAAAACACGACGTGTTCTGCTGATCGTTTTTGCCGGATTGGCAACCAGACGGAAATGCCAGACTCCTCCCTTCTGTACCCGGTTCAGCAACGGCGTATAGTCCTTTGTCTCCGGAACAGTACCATTTTTCCCAAACTGATCCATTGCATGTCCGAGATTTGGGATGCCGGCACTGAGAATCATCAGATATTCCCGTCCACCCAGTGTATCAATTCTCCAGAGATGCCTGCCTCTTTCTTCAGGAAGAGCGTGTTCAACAGCACCATGCAGCAGATTGGGAGAAACCAGTGCCTTCATGGTTTCTGTTTTTCTTACATCCAGTTCCATTCTCGTCAGATACACGGTTCACCTCCTAGTTCTGCCATTGGATCATGACCTTTATCAACATATCCGCCATTCTGCACACCACGATAGGTCATCTGTCTGCATTCGGATGAAAAGGAAACCGGATAATCCCTTTTCCTTCCATGAGACATATCATTTGCATCCAGAACCAGGCGGAGTGATGCATTCAATCTGCCCTGACGCCATGCCGGAGCTAGCCACGGCTCCGCTTTCAGTGCTTCCTCCAGTGTACAGGTTCTCACACCAAGTGCCAGTGGCAGAGATGGGGGACACGACCTCCGTCCCAGAAAAAGCGGGAAAACCGGATGGTGCAGCGCCTCATCCAGTTTATATAGAAAAGCGTCATCCTCCGATTCAACGCCTGCCAGAAATATGGCATCGGAAAGATAATGTCTGACCGTCAGATATGATGCCTTTGCTTGTTTAGCCGTGTGCAGATCCCGGACCAGTATTCCTTCCTGATCAACCCGGACACCGAAGCGAAGTGCAGCCAGATCCTCAATTGAAGCATCACGGCTTCTTCCAAGTGCCGCAGACAGTAGTCCAACCACAGCACTCTTTGTTGGTTCTGTTTCAGTCATACGAATATCGTATTTCGATTCTCCGCCATATGACTGCATCGGAGCAGCCAGTCTCAGAAGCAGTGTTGACATCACTTGCCACCGCCAGTCATATCAAATCCCTCTATCAGTTTTACCAGTGCTTTCATCATCTCCGGTTCCGTAACCCGTTTGGCATCCAACATTTCCGTCCCAATTACAAATGCCATGTCCGGAGCCGATGCATAATCTTTATACACTTGTTCCGCATATTTGCGAAGCTTTATCACAGACATTTCGGCAAAACCGTCTCCATCTGACCGAACAGCCCTTTCAAAAGCGCCGCAAAGGTTCACCGGCTGATCTTTCCTGACAGTAACATATACCATATCCGGAAGCGTACGATTGGCAAAAGTATTCTGTTTTCCTGTTGGCATACTGTGTATAAAAGCTTTTACAAATGCAGTTGTTGCCGCTGCAACATCATTTTCCACATGCTTTGCGAGTTCACTCACATTCAGCGTTGCATAGCGGTACAGTGTTGACGAAGCAAATTCATTCGTTCCAATATGGCCGGCTCCAGTGCTTTCATCCTTTGATAAATCATCCACTGCAGTAAAATAATCATATTCTGTATGAACGGCATGTGTGGAGATCGCATGTGCCACCTGGGCAGCTGCATCATAATTCAGGCTCTGATCGTCTGCAACCATGCGGCCAAACAGTGCCATATCTATGGAAGGATTTCCTCTCAGTGCTTCCAATGCCAGCTTTTTGTTCCCGGCATGCTCCGGATCATTGACTGCCAGTTCAGCCAGTGCTTTTGCCTGTCCTGCGCTCATAAAGAACAGTGCATCTGTTCCGGTATTGATATCTTCCTTCAGTTTCAATCCTGCAGCAGACAGTACTGATCTTGCAAGTTTTTCCGGATCGTCAACTGTTTTTCCCTGTTCTGATGCTGTTTTTTCAATCTCACGCATGACCATGGGGACGATCCGTTTTGTACGGTTACCGATCATCTCCATCGGAAGCATATTGAGAAAGTCCTGGCGCATGGCATGCTTCCATGCCTGAGAGGAAACCCTTGCCCTGATTACACCGCCATAAACCGCAGTCTTCGGAGATCCAGTATCGTCTCTGTTGATACAGCTTGGCGGCACAGTCTGCAAAACATGGATATCTACAAAAATACTCATTCTTTTTCTTCCTCCTTTTTCCCCGATGCACGGTAAAAATCCATTCCCCATTTCAATCTGACTGAAGCTCTTCTTTCAGCAAACTGATAGTCATAAAATGCTTCTGCGAGTCCGGCATAATCAACCGGTATTTTTTTATCACTGAGTATCTGAATAATCCCACGGACATGATGCATCAATTCAGGCAGATCATCTGATGTCGCCATTATATTAAACCTGTTCTGCACTCTCGGCAGGTCTTCATTCTTTTCTGCCAATCTGGCGATCGCTGTACCAAACCTTATATCAGGAACATTCATCCGTTCCACTTTGGGATGCCCCTGCTGATGAAGTGCAAATAATGTCAGTGCTCCATAACATGCATTCAGTTCCTTTGAAATACCTCCATGGCTGTCCAGTAACGACTCGGGCATGGAGAGAAGGTAATACCCCATTAGTTCCGGAAGATCCCCCGGCTCATGTCCGATACCACGTCTGAGCCTTGCAAGAGTTGCGCGGTATTCACTGTCAGGCATGGAGAAAATATGTTCTATCTGCCGGTTCATATATGCGCCAATATCCTGTTTCACGCTCAAAATCATTCCTCCTTAATGACATAGTCTGGTTTCCGGCACCGTATCAATTGGACAAACCATCGCAGCGATAACCCCACTCCTGTAATGACATGGTTTGGCCTTTGGTTCATATTCAATGGGCAAACACACTCTTTAACTAACATGCACAGAATGTAGCCGTCCCCTGTAGTAACGAATACATTTACCTGTCATTTGGCAAACTGATGCCGGACACTGAGGTAGAGTAGACATATTAGTGATCTCCTTTCTGTTGAGGAGCCACGTTCTGCCCCTCATCGAACCGTACGTGCCCTATTAAGGCATACGGCTCCCCCAAGTCTCGTTCAGTATTGCTGAACTTACTATCTCCGTTATTGTTGACATCTGTTTATGACCTCTTGTATCTCCAAATGTGTCCCTTTGATAGACGACTCTTCGTGATCCCTTTGCTCTGCGGTCATTACTCGCTTCATCGCTACTACGGATCATCCGACTTCCAGCCCGCATCCGGGCACGCCTCACTTTTCTACGGCTTGTGCGCGCCTTTCCCCCATTTGCGGAGGAGCGGGTGGATCTCCCAGGTATCCACGATCTCCTTGTGCAAGCTCGCCACGCTCTCAGACCCCGGCGGAATCCCCACGACCTTGCCTTAGGTGCAGTTTAACCCATCTCTTGTCTGGCTGCCCATACGGTCGTCTCTTGCTGCCTGCTGTCAAATGAAGGACATCGGCTTCCGCATGCTGAAATAACGAGGCTCAATCACTTCACGCGCCCCCCGAAGTTACGGGCTGCGTTGCGGCTCTCTTGCTCCCGACACGTCTGCTTTAAGCTCCGATTTAAACTCCGCTGGTCAGTCCCTTGCGGGTGGAACCCAACGTGCCGATACTGGCTGCTGGCTAGGCTTTGCCAGGCGAGTCTTCATTCCCGCTGTCTATCGTGAACCGAACTGGCGCACTCATCTTTTTTCTCCGTATTCAATGCCCTGCCAACCATTCTCTGAAATATCAGATATGCCTCGGGAGAAGAACAATGTTTCCGCTCAGAGCTCTCTTTCCCACTCCAGTGTCCTGCAAAAGCAGATGGACTGGATGACTCATACATCTGTCTGCCGAGCCGCAATGCATTATCACAGGCAATTTTACGAAGTACCTGTATATCATGTTCAAACTTTTCACGGCTGTCTCTGGCGCTGAGAGACATCAGCCATCTTCTGAACGGCAGGTCCATTTCAAAGTAATACCGTTCCGCCGCTATATTTCCGGCATCAATTCGGGCTTCCCGATTCGATTTAAACTGTCTGCCGTTCATATCACCGCCCTCAGCATCAAAAAGATTCTCACCAAAGCGCTTTACAGCATACGCTGCGTCATCGCATTTCTTAACCTCCTGGGCAATACGGATCAGCCTGTTTTCACCAAGTTTTGTCAGGAGATCTCTTGACATGGACAGACTGTCAGAGATGCAATTTGTCGCAGAGCAATTCTTGCTGTCATACTTAATCTTAACATAGCGGAAAGCAATTATACTGGGCGAAAGATTCTCCGGCAACCTACGGATCCATGACACAACGCCCGGTGGATAATGTCCGCTGCCTGAGCCTGGTTCTTCACGAATCAGCAGTGAACTGATTTCACGCCACATCTGAACCGGAAGGTCCTGATATCTCGGTACAGGCAGTGAACTCTTTCCTTTGGATGCCTTTGGAACAGTCCACATGGTAAACTGCTCATTTACCGCACCTTCACGATTAAAGAAATCTCCTCCATAGGAGGCAAACCCCAGTACAGACTTTTCATCTGCTATGAGCAGGACACGCCTTGACTGAATTGTCAGGATTTCAGCAAAGTTATCCGGCACAGGGATATAGTTCCGTTCTCGGACTTCCAGTACTTCACGTTCCCATGTTGGCCGGTCTTCACCGAACAGCTCCCGTCCATCCCTGATGAACACACAGTTAAGCATCAGTGTCTCAAACAGGTTACGTCCAACCGCCTGAGCCAGACTCAGTTTTCCAAGCCATCCCACTCCGATAGAATCATCCGCCTTCTCTGTCCTGGCTCCCTTGCTCTCTTTGCTTTCTTTTCCGGAAGCATCATCAAACCCATGAAAGGTAATCAGCCATCTTGCCGCCTCAGCAAATGTCAGCGTCCGTTTGGCAGCCCTGAGACGTGGTGAAAACAGACGCACCTTGTTGCCGCTTTCTCCGATTTCCCCATTCAGTTTGGCGCTGGTAAAAGTTGCCTTTGTCTTTGGGCCTGTGCAGTCCGGATTTGATAATCCCGTCTTTTCAAGTGCATTCTCTGCCGTAAGACCATAGACATCAGGCACCTGATAAAACGGTCTTTCCGGATGAAACAGCCAAAAACGGTCATGCCAGGTTTCCAGATAGTTCCGGATCGGTACTTCCGGAAACTGACCCATTTCCCAGATTTCTGACCAGCGGTCAATCGCTTCATCCTCATCCTCAAGTGGACTTTCAATACCATCCTCATTCGTTCTCGAAAAGACAGTATGTACAATTGCAAGCAGCAGTCTTGTAATGGCTGCATCCTGTGTTGCCATTTCACCGCCAATATCCACATACCGGTGTGCATGAATCAATGCCTCCAGCAGGCTGATTTCATGCATCCGGTTGTCCATTCCCAGTGCTACTATAAACGGTTCATCTACCAGATTAAAACGCTGCATTACTTACCTCCCTCCCTTTCACAGATCAGTCCTTCTTTTTGCAGATATCTCAGGTGATATCCCGAGAGGTCTGTCTCCAGTTCAGGACTTAAAACCAGAAACTCTGCATAACTCAATGCTGGATTCCTCCGCCACAGCAGAAAACGTTCACCCATTTTCTTTAACTCCGCAATTGTCTGTTCATACCGTTTTCCGCACAGGCTCTGGGGAAGACCGATTCGCTCTCGTCCGATCCGCCTGGCTTCATCGTCTGTCAGATCCGACAGAGAAAAGCGCTTTCCTGGTTCATGCCATGGAACCAGACCGACCCCGTCGGGATACTCTACCAACACCAGTACATCTATGGATTCCTCGATGTCTCTGACAGATGCCTGCGCTTCAGACTCCGTTCCCTCCGCCTGCACATCCAGAAGTCCGCGTAATGTCTTCCTTGCATCTGCTTTAGGATTCGGCGCCGGAAGACAGTAACACTTCGCTTTTCGCTCTGACTCTGCCCGATGATGCTGAAGTCTTTCAAATGCATCCGAAAGCTCGGGAGGTATATCACTTTCTCGATATGTTGCCTGAACCAGCCCGGCTATATCTCCAGGCAGACTAATTGTCTCCCTTAGCAGCATATGTGTCCGTTTTAGCAGATAATCCTCATAAATCAGAGAAGCGGTTACCATTGCCTGCTCTTCCATCCCGCATATCCAGCACTCAGGTATCCTGACTGCCTCCGGACGCTGCCGTCCCTTATGCCTGTGCAGACGGCCAATCCTCTGCAACAGCAGGTCCATTGGACACAGGTCAGTAATCAGCAGATCCAGATCCACATCCAGAGACTGTTCCATAACCTGTGTTCCAATCACAATCAGCCTTTGGGGACGCTGTGTGTGTTTCCCTGGCTTGCCAAGAAAATGCAGCAGTTCTCTCTCTATCGATGCACGGTCCTCTGTCAGGAAGCGCGCATGAAACAGCAGGACTTCTCCCGGAAACACCGTTCCAAGTTCTGCATACAACGTCTGAGCCCTGGCAACTGTATTACAGATCACGCCTGCACAGCCGCCCTGTACCAGCTTTTCCTGAAGTATCGCTATTCTCTGATCATCCGTAGTTTCATGAATCCATACGGTCTTTGGTTCATCCAGAAGCGGAATTGTTTTCTGACAAACCGTTCCTCCATCAGTCCATGTCAGCAGGGGATAAGCCTCTGTTGTTCTCCACTCCGCCCCGGGATCCGGGGCTTTCCGTCTGTTCAGGTAGGCATCTATCAGTTTTGAACGGGTCGCACAGGGAAGTGTCGCAGAGAGAATAATAACCGGGACGTGATAAAGCCCCAGCCAGGAAAGCGTCCGCACCAGGTAGACATTCATATAAGCATCATATGCATGGCATTCATCTATGATGATTACCTTGTCTGCAAGTCCAATATGTCTGAGCATAACATGTTTCCGCATCAGAGATGCCAGAAGTACCTGATCCACCGTTCCGATTACATAATCCGACAACAGTGCCTGTTTACTGCCTTTAAACCAGTCATGTACGACAAGTCCGGAATGATCATCTGCTCCCACATCGCCAGCGAGACTTACAAACAGTTCATTAAACTGTGCGGTTCCGTGTACAAGCCTGATACTGAGCAGTCCCTGCTCAGCCTGTGTGTCTGCCCATCCAACAATTCTCGGAAAAATGCCATTCGCTGTTGCCTGTGTCGGCAGGCCGAAAAACAGTCCGCCACGCCCTGTTTTTTCCGCAAGAATCTCTGACCCCAGAAGAGATGCCTCTGTTTTGCCTTTTCCCATCTGTGCCTCAAGGATCACAATCCCCGGAACTTCCATTTCCATGGCGGCCTCACACACCGCCTGCTGTATCTCATTCGGAGAAAAAGAAAAACGACTTCTGCATAATGTCTCAATGCTGTCTGATTTTAGCGGCCGCCAGATATCCGGCAGTTTGAGACGTCCAAGCCCGCGTTCAATGCGCTCAGGATAAACCGCGTCCCCGGATGAATCATTGACCCCAATCAGAGGAAAATAGTAGGTATTACTGGCAATCCAGTCCGCCATAATCAGAAATCCTGAAAGCAGCATGCCTGAGCCCTGGCCGGGTACCATCAGTTCGCTGAAATCTGATACACTGGCTTCCCTGAGTGCAAAGTCAGTCAGTTCCCGCTCTGCCTGCTCATATTCCGTCCCATCTCCATAATAATTCCGATACAGCATATCGAGCTGATATCCTGCTTTATTGGAATGATTCTCCTCCCTCGGTGTCCCATGGTGTGCGCCGATGATTTCCACAATTGCTGCCGGGCAGCCCATATTTTCAAGAATCACGGCTGAAGCGGTCTGATGCCGGGGCTGCCGGGGCTCAGTCAGATTCAGAACTTTAGCTGGAAAACCTGTTTGTTCTGCTTTTGCCCGCCAGTCCTGAGGAAGACCAGGATAGAGAAAATTCTGAAAAACCGCAGTTGCTTTACCGATATCATGCGCAGCACCCAGAAAAATACAGAGCTTTCTCAGTGCTTCCTTTGTATGCCCGCCTGCCAGATAAATCAGGGTTCCCTCAGGAATGTATGCATTAAGAAGGTTTTCCATTACAGCTGCTGTATCTTTGAGATGCATCCAAAGTGGCAGCCATTTCGTCCGCTCGTCCCGGTCTGTCTTTCCTGCAATCCATTTTGTCCGCTCAGACAGCAATGCTTTTCTCACTCCCTTTAGGCAGTAACTTTGTCATTTAGACTATTATTCTCCGCTTCGGGCAAACCGATGCCGTGCAGCGGATTCTCTCTTCCAATAATGTTGCTTTCCGCAACGTATCATTTATTATGTACCTGCTTTGGTAAAGCTGCATGACCTGCCGGTCTTATAAATCACTTATTTTTTGTCTTGAAAATACAATACTTTCTATAGTTTTATGGTAGCATTTTGTACTATAATTGTCAATTATTTCCTATATTATTTCATACTTATTTAATTGTTGTTTATTCATATTATACTGTTTTGGTATTAAAAAAGATGATGCCACTCTGGCATCATCTTTCATACGACTTTTTACAGTTGGCGCAGTGCGTCTACCAGTTCGGTTTTTTTGTCTGTCTTCTCATCCCGCATCTTGATAATCCGGGCAGGCACACCAGCAACGACGGCACCGGCCGGTACATCCTCTGTAACAACGGCACCGGCAGCAACGACGGCACGGTCCCCAACTGTTACACCTTCAAGCACGACCGCATTGGCACCTATCATGACATCATCACCGACCGTAACCGGTTTTGCACTCGGCGGTTCAACCACGCCTGCCAGAACCGCGCCTGCACCGACGTGGGTCCGCCTGCCGACGATAGCGCGTCCTCCGAGCACCACACCCATGTCGATCATGCTCTGTTCCCCAATACAGGCGCCAATATTGATGACAGCGCCCATCATGATGACAGCCCCGTCACCGATTTCCACCTGGTCACGAATGATGGCACCAGGCTCAATCCGGGCATTAACAGCTTTCATGTCAAGCAGCGGGAGTGCACTGTTCCGGCGGTCATTTTCAATGTAAAGATCTTCGATTTCAGCCTTGCTGGCCTCAAGCACCGGCTCAATTTCTGCCCAGTCTCCGATCACGATCTGATCGCCCGCACCAAAGACCTGTGCCTCTTTAAACACAAGCGGCTGCCGCGATTTCACATAGACTTTCACAGGGGTTTTCTTCTTCGCCTCTGCTATCTTGCGGATGATTTCATATGCATCCATACAATTCTCCTATTCTGCAGCTCCATCTCGAGGAAACCGCTGCACGTTGTGACACGCTCATACTCCGTCAGTCTCAATGAAACAGTACATCCTCCATGTTGTACAGGCCTGGCGCAACATTCAGAATGAAGCCCAGTGCCCTGACTGCTCCTCTGGCAAAGATCTCGCGGTCATCTGCCCGGTGCCGGATTTCTATCTCTTCCTTTTCACCAAAGAAATAGACTCTGTGCTCCCCGGCTACCGTCCCGCCGCGCAGCGCATGCATGCCGATTTCATTGCCGCGTGCACCAACAATGCCGCTGCGTCCGTCAACGACGGGATGCATACCGTCCGGGTCCACGTTGGACAGAAGCGTTTTGGCCGTTCCGCTCGGTGCATCTACCTTCATCCGGTGATGGGTTTCAACGATTTCAATATCGAACCCTTCCAGCGCCTTTGCCGCCTCACGAACCAGCCGGTTCATGACCGTTACACCGGTTGAGTAATTGGTCGCATAGACAATCGGAATCTCCCTTGCTGCCTCATGAATGGCTTCGATCTGCTCCGCGGAATAACCGGTCGTGCCCAGAACCAGCGGCACATGATCGCGGACTGCGCGGGCAAGCAGCGGCTCAAGATTCCCCGGATAAGAGAAATCCATGGCAGCATCGAAATGGTTCAGCGCATCGACACTTTCCACATCACCGGGTCCTACCATGCCTGCCAGTTCATATCCCGCCTCTTTGCAGAGTCCAGCGAGTATTTTTCCCATCCGGCCGTTTCCAATAACCGCGATCTTCATCCGAGTACCTCCAGTGCCTTGCGGACCTTCGCCCGTCCAGCCTCGCTGATCTCGCACAGCGGAAGACGATATGGACCGACATTCATTCCCATCTGGTTCATTGCCTCTTTGACCGGGATTGGATTGACTTCACAGAACAGCGCATCAATCAGATCCATGTATTTGAGCTGAATAGAACGTGCACCGGCAATGTCACCTGCAAAGTATGCCTCCGTCATGGCGTGTACCTGTCCCGGGAGTATATTGGACAACACCGAGATGACACCGGAGCCGCCAAGGCTCATGATCGGCAGTACCATATCATCATTTCCGGAAAACATGGCAAAATCATCATCCAGTACCCTTGCAACATGGGCTGCATAACTGATGTTCCCGCTTGCTTCCTTGATGGCCACCACATTGGGATGTCTGGCCAGTCTTGCCACACAGGCCGGACTGATGGAACATCCTGTACGTCCCGGTACATTGTAAAGCACAATGGGAATATCTACCTGGTCGCCAACCGTCGCAAAATGACGGTACATGCCTTCCTCATTCGCCTTATTGTAGTATGGCGTAATCAGCAGAACGCCGTCTGCACCCATTTTTTTATACCGGATCGTCTTTTCGAGCTGCGTCTGTGTGCTGTTTGAACCTGCGCCGCAAATAATGGGAATCCGCCCGTTCGCGGTTTCAATGACACACTCAGCAACCGAATCATCTTCCTCGTGGCTCATCGTGCTGCTCTCCCCCGTCGTTCCAAGCGCAACGATACCATCTATGCCTTCCTGAATCTGCCATTCCACCAGTTCCCGAAGTTTTTCAAAATTAACCGAACCATCCTCGTGAAATGGTGTTACCAGTGCAGTATACGCACCTCTCTGCATTTTCATAGTATGCCTCCCGTCTCACCTGTACGGTGAACTCCGTCGGGCCGGTACATCCGGCCAGTCTTTTTACATATCCCGTCCCAGGAGCAGTTCCTCTGTCCTGACCCATTCAAACAGACAGCGTTTCAAAAGCCGCAGCATCCGCTGGTTGCGTCTCTGGGTACGGACAATCAAATACGCCACCTTCTGCTCCAGCAGCTGCTGCACGGATTCATCTATCATTGCAGCACCAACGCCTTTCCCGCGCCACTTTGGTTCAACACCAATCATATGAACAACCGCTTCGTTCTGGGAACCGCTGATCAGGATGGCACCGGCAAATTCTGCGCCATACATGACCACCTTCGCGGCAAAAACAGGACTGCGCATCTGGTCCACCAGCCATTCCTCAGCGTGAGGTTCGTCCCCCAGACTCTTGAGACGCTGCAGGAATTCTTCCCGTCTCGCACGGGTATGCAGATCAGCATCCTCGCATTTGGTCCCGATGGGCGGATAATTACGGCGTACTGATGTATTCTCCTCCAGCCGTCTCACAAACAGTTCGACCCCGTCCCGGTCATCAAATCCCATATTTATAAAATAATTGTATCTGGCTCCGTCATTGATGGCACAACGGGTATACAGCCTTGCCGGCAGGTCCTCATTTTCCGCTTTAATCCGTTCCGCCCGTGCGATCAGCGCACCATACAGCGTATCATTCGCTGCCGGATGTGCGTTCATCGTCATCTCTATATTCAGAGGGCGTTCCTCATACATCTTCTTAAGGATGCGAAACTCGAGTCCTCCCTGTCCGATCTCTACGCCTGCATCGTCGATGATCATAAAACTGTTCTCACGCAATGCAGCGCCAACGCCTCTGACAGGCTGGTAGATTCTCATTCGGCTTTTTCCCTTTCAATTCCGATCGTGATATAGCAGGGGTCATTATACCACACGTTCCTGTAATTCACTACTTTAATTTTCCTTGTTGAAAGCCGAATGATTGTATTTCTGACAATTATACGACTTTTCTGACGCTTGTCATCCGCTTACAGAACAACTTTCACCTGCTCCATATGCGATACCATCGTTTCCCTGCTCCTTTGTTGAATCTCCAAAGGCTGATTCCCAGAAGGCATAAAAAAAGTCCTGAGGTTTCCCCCAGGACGCGGATGATCTGATTAGATCAGCTCAAGGATGACCATCTCGGCAGCATCGCCGCGACGCGGTCCCTTCTTGATGATGCGGGTATAACCGCCAGCGCAGTTCTTCTCGGCATTGCGGGCCTTATACTTCGGTCCGATTTCACGGAAGAGCTTCTCTACGACCGGATACTTTGCATCCTTCGTGCGCTCACGATACTCTCTCTTGCTCTCCTCGGCAAGACGGCCGTCCTTAATATTGTAAAGATAGGCCAGAATGCGGCGGCGGGCAGCGAGCTTGCTCGGTGCATCGTTCTGAACGGTAATGGTCGTGGACTGACCCTTATCGTTATTGAAGGTCTTCTCAACAGAGATGTTATTGTCACATTCCTTGACAGCCAGAGTGATCAGGCGCTCAGCCATGACACGCACCTCTTTGGCCTTTGCCAGGGTCGTTTCGATACGTCCGTACCATATAAGATTGGTTACCTGATTGCGCAGCAGTGCTTTGCGCTGGGCGGCGGTGCGGCCAAGTTTCCGCTGATTTGCCATAATAATCCTCCTCGTTCAGTCTGCCTCCTGCAACTACAGTTCCTCACATACAGTGTCCCCGCACCACTGTTTATCGGCAGCCGGCGAGGGGACAAAGATGCCCATAGTTCCCTTAGGCAGAGCAGTAATTGTTATTCCTCATCCGCACGGAGTGCAAGACCAAGCGTTGCCAGTTTCTGCTCAACCTCTTCAAGTGATTTCTTTCCAAGATTGCGAACCTTCATCATGTCCTCCTGATTCTTCTGAACCAGTTCGGCCACGCTGTTGATACCGGCGCGCTTGAGGCAATTGTAGGCGCGGACAGAAAGATCCAGTTCCTCAATGGTCATCTCGAGCACTTTTTCGCGGTGATCGTCTTCCTTCTCATTGAACCCGATCGTTACAACCTGGTCCGTGAGATCCATAAACAGTTTCAGATGTCCACCCAGAATCTTGGCGGCCGTTGAAATGGCCTCATCCGGCTGAACACTGCCATCGGTCCATACTTCGAGCGTCAGGCGGTCAAAATCGGTTTCCTTTCCCACGCGGGTATTCTCAACCGTGTAATTGACCTTCCTGATCGGTGTAAAGATGGAATCAGTGGGAATCACGCCGATGGGCGTCGCAGCTGTCTTGTTGTGTTCAGCTGCTACGTATCCGCGGCCACGCTCAAGAGTCAGCGTCATCGTTACATCCGCATCCTCATTAAGGGTGGCAATATGATGATCCACATTGATTACCTCAATCTGATCATCTACCGCCAGCTGGCCCGCCGTGATCTCGCAGGGCCCTTTCCTGCTAATGGTAATGGTTTTGGGCCCTTCACAGTACAACTTCGCTGAAATCTCTTTCAGGTTCAGAATAATTTCCGCAACGTCTTCCTTGACACCTGGGATAGAGGAAAACTCATGCTGAATCCCGTCAATGCGAATGCTGGTTACAGCAACACCCGGAAGGGAGGACAGCAGTACCCGACGCAGGGAGTTGCCGAGCGTCTGGCCGAAACCATGCTCCAGTGGCTCAATGACAAACTTGCCATAATTGTCGTCAACCTGGACCCGATCAATATGCGGCTTTTCGATTTCGATCATTGTGAAGACTCCTCCTCCTCAAACTAGTGATCAACGGATTAACGAGAATAGAGCTCAACGATCAGGTGCTCCTCGATCGGGCAGTCAATATCCTCACGTGCCGGCATTGCTGCAACAGTGCCCGTCAGGGTCGCTGCATCGTACGTGAGCCACTTCGGTGTGATAACCGCTTTGTCGCGCAGCTCTTTGAACAGATTCTGGTCCATGGAACGCTCGCGTACGGTAACCACATCGCCAACCTTAACGGAATAGGACGGAATGTCAACTTTCTTTCCGTTGACCTTGATATGGCCGTGCACGATGATCTGACGGGCCATACGGCGGGTCTTGGCAAGTCCAAGGCGGTAAACCACGTTATCAAGACGCAGTTCAAGCAGGCGGAGCAGGTTCTCACCTGTGATGCCGTGCATGTTGGAAGCCTTCAGGTAGTAGCGATGGAACTGCTTCTCCAACACGCCATACACGAACTTAACCTTCTGCTTCTCCTTGAGCTGTGTGCCATACTCGGAAACCTTCTTGCGCTTGTTGCCGCCCGGGTTCCGGTTGGAATGCTTCTTATCATAACCCATGACAACAGGGGAAACGCCGAGGCTGCGGCATTTCTTTGCAATGGGCTCTTTATTATTCGCCATTTTGCATTGTCCTCCTTACAAAACCTTACACGCGGCGGCGCTTGGGCGGACGGCATCCATTGTGCGGAATCGGCGTCACGTCCTTGATCATATTTACCTCAAGGCCGGCTGCCTGAAGAGAACGGATCGCGGCCTCACGCCCGGAACCCGGTCCCTTGACATACACCTCAACTGTCTTGAGGCCATATTCCATCGCGGCCTTCGCGGCGGTCTCAGCAGCAGTCTGAGCAGCAAACGGCGTAGACTTCTTGCTTCCACGGAAGCCAAGTCCGCCAGCGCTGGCCCAGCTCAGTGCATTGCCCTGCAGGTCAGTGATGGTAACAATCGTGTTGTTGAAGGAGGAGCGGATATGTGCCGCACCGCGCTCAACGACTTTGCGCTCGCGGCGCTTGCGGGTAGCTTTCTTCAGCTTCTGCTTAGGTGCCATACAAAATCACTCCTCTTTTACCTAGTGGCTTTCTTCTTGCCAGCTATCGTTCTCTTGGGACCTTTACGTGTCCGGGCATTCTGCTTGGTGTTCTGGCCGCGAACCGGCAGGCCACGACGATGGCGAACACCACGATAGCAGCCGATTTCCATCATGCGCTTGATGTCAAGGGAAACATCACGGCGCAGATCGCCTTCCACTTTCAGGTTATGCTCAATGTATTCACGGATCTTGTTGACGTCCTGCTCCGTGAGATCTTTGACGCGGGTGTCAGGATTGACGCCGGTCGCCTCCAGAATCTGCTGTGAGGTCTTCACGCCGATTCCGTAGATATACGTCAGTCCGTATTCGACCCGCTTCTCGCGAGGCAGGTCGACGCCAGAAATACGTGCCATTCTTTTACCTCCGAACTGAATTCCATACGATTCAAATGTTTATGAAAAGCCGTCCAGAACATAGGCCGAGCCTGAGCAGCCGCCTGTACGGTCTTTATCAAAGTTGTTTAGCCCTGTTTCTGCTTGTGCTT
>JAFUHD010000028.1 GCA_017469025.1 Clostridia bacterium | reverse complement strand
CCGCATTTGGCAGATAATCCTCCGGCACTTCAATCCGCTGTGAATAATGGGACAGCCACAGCTGCTGGACATCAGCGTTTTTCGCCGCCTTAGCAGCCTGCGCAAATGTCATATGTCCGCGTTCCTCCGCCAGTTCTGTCTGTTCATTTTCAGCATATGTAGCTTCGCAGATCATGAGGTCAGCATGAGATGCAGCTCTGACAAGCGAATCACAGTACGCCGTATCCCCACTGAAAACAAACTTCAGACCTTTTCGCGGAGCGCCAAGAACCTGTCCAGGATACCAGGTTTTCCCCTCATATTCAACAGGCCTGCCGCTCTGAAGCACACGCCAGTACATTTGTGGAATGCCCAGCTTCAGTGCCTGTTCCGGCAGGAACCTGCCAGGACGGTCAAGGATAAAAACATATCCCTGACTGGGAACTCTGTGCTCAGTCTTAAACGGCATCAGTCGGGCTTCCGAAGGCCAATGCCGTTCCAGAGTGGACAGCAGAATACCGGAATCCGGCAGTTCAATCAGATCAATTTCAAAAGATGTGCCGCCTGTCAGCTGCAAAATTGGTGCCATGGCAGCTTTAAGTCCAGCCGGACCGGTCAGATAAAGCTTTTCAGTCCGCTCCAGACTGGTCATGGTCTGCAAGAGTCCGGGTAGTCCCAGAATATGGTCACCATGATAATGCGTGAGCGCAATGATATCTGTTTTCATCAGGCTGACGCCCGCACGTCTTGCAGCTGTCTGTGTTCCCTCTCCACAATCAAACAGTATTCCCCGTCCGCTGCATGATAAAAAAGCCGCTGTAAGCGCACGTTCTGGAATGGGCAGCAATGCTGCTGTTCCCAGTAATGTGATATCAATCATGCGTTCCTGCTTCCCTCTTCCTTCTGGCAGCCGCTTTCAGCTCATTGTATTTTTTACTGCTGCCCTTAGCCAGTTCCACCGGATACTTTTCCTCATTCTGGTCCATTTTTGCATTTATGATTTCATCTGCATCCAGCTGAAGCACGTCCAGAAGGTTCTGACAATAAACCATCACATCAGCCAGTTCTTCCCGCACATGCTGAATGTCCGGATGTTCATTGTCCCACTGGAAACACTCAAGCAGCTCTGCCGCTTCAATCACGATGGATTTAGCCAGGTTGGACGGTGTATGGTACTGCTCCCACTCCCGTTCAGCACTGAAACGTCTGATTCTGTCTATTGTCGTCTGATTCATTGACCATGCTCCTAAAATGTCATTGTTTTGCTTTCATCACCGTATCCATTACGAATGTCACTTTGGGACAAACCGGCACAGTACACTCCATTTACAACATGTTTGAAATCTGTTTTCCTTATGATATAATGCGGAACAATGAAAATCCATGGAAGGCATAATACCCGACCGGAGGTTTACTCATGTATGAACTGATTCAGGTATCCCCGCATAACTTCTATATTGACTGTCCTGCAAAAGTTGGTCTCATTGTTCTCAATGATACAGATGTCTGCCTTATCGACAGCGGAAGCGACAAAGACAGCGGACGTAGGATACGACAGATACTGGACAGAAATCACTGGCATCTGACCGCAATCTACAATACACATTCTCATGCAGATCATATAGGTGGCAATCACTACCTGCAGGCACAGACCGGGTGCTCCATCTATGCAAATGGGATTGAACAGGCATTTACCTGTTCACCTGTCCTTGAACCATCTTATCTCTTTGGCGCCAGTCCCATCCGTGAACTGCGTCACAAGTTTCTCATGGCTGAACAAAGTACAGCGAACCTGCTTACACCATCTGCGCTGCCCGAAGTTCTCACCGCATTTCCGCTCCCGGGTCATTCGTTTGATATGGTTGGTTTCAGAACGGACGAAAACACCGTATATCTCGCCGATTGTCTGACCAGTGAGGAGACACTCAGCAAATACGGGATTCCCTTCCTTGTCGATGTCAGGGCTTATCTTGAAACACTGGAGCAGGTCGTCACGATGCAGGCAGCATGCTTTATTCCGGCTCATGCACCTGTAACAACGGATATCGCCCCGCTTGCACGGCTGAACATTCAGGCTGTCCAGAAAACCTGCGATACACTTGTCAGTCTCCTCGCAGAGCCGCTCTGTTTTGACGTCCTGCTGAGCCGTGTCTTTGAAACATACGGACTAAAAATGACACATCAGCAGCATGCCCTTGTTGGCAGCACTGTCCGTTCATATCTTACATATCTGAACAATGTGGAACGAATTCAGTCCGTCATAGATCACAACATGCTTTTCTGGCAGGCAGTGAAAGCTTAACTTGGGAGGAAAACATATGTCTCTTGAAAAAGTCCGCACCTATCTTGAACCATTTGGTCTTGCTGAACGGATTCAAACCTTTGATGTATCCAGTGCAACCGTTGAACTTGCTGCGGCAGCATTGCACTGCGAACCATGCCGCATTGCCAAGACACTCTCATTCATGGTTGGCGATACCCCAATCCTGATTGTTGCTGCCGGCGATGCCAAAGTCGACAATCCGCGCTATAAAGCCCAGTTCGGTACAAAGGCCAGAATGCTGACAAAGGATGAAGCCCTGGAGAAAACCGGACATGCTGTCGGCGGAGTATGCCCATTTGCCGTTCCTCAAAATGTCCGTATTTATCTGGACGTCTCCCTCAGACGATTTGAAACCGTTTTTCCTGCTGCAGGCAGTGCAAACAGTGCCATTGAATTGACCTTGCCGGAACTTGAAACAGCCTCGAAAGCTGCCGGCTGGATTGACGTATGCAAAGCATGGCGCGATTCAGAGCAACAATGATCATGCCGAAACAGCCTTTTGTATTTACATTCACCTTTTATCATCCAGCTAACGGATAAAAGTATCGCTCTGCGCTCCTCGAGCAAAAAGCAAGTCATTGTCTTTCCATTTTGATACAGTGAAAGATTTACACCTGCTTTTCGGACTGCAGTCCTTCAAAATCCTTCAGGCCTGACGCAAAAGCGTCAGGCCTTTTCTCATTTAGATGATCCATTGACCGGCTGTGCAGCTTTTCACGATTCAGCCTTCATTGCCGTCTCTTTTCTGGAAATTGACCGGCCAGCCCTTTTCCCCTGAATCATTCTGACCATCCAGATAAGCATTGAACCGGTCCCCCAGAAGCTTCAGATAATCTCCAGCAGCCTGATTTCCGCTTTGTCCAAACAGCATCTTCAGATAATCCCCGGCAGCCTGACTGCCGCTCTGTCCAAGCTGTGTCAGCAGTCTGTACATTTCCTGCTGTCTCTCTCTGGGAATGTTCATCAGGGTCGTCACAATTGCCTCAAAGCTCTTCAGCTTTTGTCCGCTCATCTGGCTGAATGTATCCATTCCGGTAGATTCAAACAATGAAAAGATCGTATCCGTCAAATCACGACGTTCTTCATCATTCATTTTTGCGATCCAGTCACCCAGCGCATTGCGGATCACCTGACTGAGGTCCGAAAGCTTCGCCGTCTCAAACCGGTTTCTTGAAACCTTCCACGAGAAGCCGTCATGCTGAAAAATACCATTTGCGCTGCTGCCTATCACATGATGTTCGCACCTGTTGTTAAGCAGCATTCCAATAATGGAGCTGTCCGGTACAATACTGTAGACTTTAGGCAGAATGCCGGCATAGGCCTCACAGTCAACAATCTCCTGCCGGAATCCCGGACCATCATTGGAATAAACCGTCCGGATCCGTTTCTGTATTTCCGGATCGCAGAATGCTGATGCATAGACGGCCAGATTTCCGCCCTTCGAATGACCGCCAACACGCAGAGGATGTCTGTTTTCCGCACCGACCAGATTGAGGTATTTGACAGCACGGTTCTGGCCTTCAGTTTCCGGCAGATAGCTGAAGTTGAAATCTTCTTTCCAGCCGACCAGTGTTCCGTCCGTTCCTCTGAAAGCGACATACCTTGTCTCATCATCGAGATCAAATACAACAGCTGACAGCTGGATGCCCTGTTCATTATCTACTTCATCAATATAATTGGAAAGCATCATGTTTCCGAAGCGCTGACCTGTAATCAGATCATCCATAAGCAAGGGTGCTCTGGCAGTAAATGATGTTTTGCCCAGGATCTCCGCACGGTCATGTTTCGCAAAAAAGGCTTCCCTGACTGTTTTAAGCGGAATCTTTGTACCATCTGCCGGCACAATCCCCTTGAAATTCGTATATG
>JAFUHD010000193.1 GCA_017469025.1 Clostridia bacterium | reverse complement strand
TCTCAGATTTCCGCTGCTCTGGAATCTCCGGTTTGCTTACCCACCCAGGATGCAGAAGACTCTATTTTCTTTGATCAGATTTTTGCGGATGAATACAAACAGAGAATAAAGAGTGAGTTACCAGGGAAGTTACCAAACAAATTTCTGATCGGGGAAATAATATCCGAAATGAAATGATAGGAAAGCTACGAAGTCGCAAAAAGGAGATAAGAACAAGGTATTGGAACATTTGGGAATATCTTCAATTGAACAGAAAAAGAGTACTTAGGCGGAATTGAAATAGAAAGAAAAAACTATAGTGAGAAGTGCAGGTGTGTCTTCTACATATTTTTTTGAACAAAGAATAGAGAGATTGCTTTTAAGCATAGAGCACAAGTTTTGAAAATGAAATTTGATAGACAAAATGGCGAAAAGGACAAAAAAATGCTTGACAATAGGCCCTTGATTGCAATAGAATAGCTGTCGCGGTTGTGGGTCTGTAGCCCCGGATCCTGTACTGCATATGTCAGACGTCTGACCAGCGGATGGCATGACTGATATCATGGATATCAACACGAGGAGGAAATTCACGTGAAAACGTTTATGGCAAATGCCAATACTGTTGAGCGGAAATGGTATATCGTCGATGCGGATGGTATGACGCTCGGCCGGTTGGCCAGTCAGGTTGCTGCGGTACTTCGTGGCAAGAACAAGCCGATCTTTACCCCGAACTGTGATACCGGTGATCATGTGATCATCATCAACGCTGCAAAGGTAGTGCTGACCGGTAAGAAGCTTGATCAGAAGATCTATTATCATCATTCCGGCTATGCTGGCGGACTCAAAGAGACTTCTTATCGGAAGCTCATGGCTGAAAAGCCTGAGTTTGCTGTAAAGCATGCAGTTGTTGGCATGCTGCCAAAGGGACCACTTGGACGCCAGATGGCGAAGAAGCTTCGCGTCTATGCTGGTCCGGAGCATGAGCATGAGGCCCAGAAGCCGGAAGTGCTTGAGCTGGTTAAGTGATAGCAGGAAGGAGAAACACATAAAATGGCACAGGTTCAGTATCAGGCGGTTGGCCGCCGTAAAAAGGCCATTGCCCGTGTTCGCCTCGTTCCGGGTGATGGAAAGATCGTGATCAATGGTCGCGATATCGATAACTACTTTGGCCTTGAAACGCTGAAGATGACCGTCCGTCAGCCACTCGTACTTACGAGTCTTGAAGGCCGGTATGATATTCTGGTGAATGTGTATGGCGGTGGCCTTTCCGGCCAGGCTGGCGCAATTCGTCATGGCATTTCCCGTGCGCTTCTGAAAGTCGATCCAGATCTTCGCTCTTCTCTCAAGAAGGCTGGATTCCTTACACGTGATCCGAGAATGAAGGAACGTAAGAAGTACGGCCTCAAAGCAGCTCGCCGTGCACCTCAGTTCTCCAAGCGTTAATTTTATACGCACGCAAAAAGGAGGCATAGAACATGGCGGTTGTTACGGTTCTCGTTACCATCTTGCTTGTCGTAAGCGCATGTGTTCTGATCGGTACTGTTTTGCTCCAGCCCGGCGAATCAAGCGGACTTGGAACCATTGCCGGCGGTGCGGAGACATTCTTTGGCAAAAACAAGTCAAAGACGATGGAAGGAAAGCTCGCACTTGCAACCAAGATTTCTGCAGGCGCATTTATCGTGTGTGCACTTGTGATTGCAGTGCTTGCCTGAGGCTAAGGTTATTGAGACTGAAGCGAGAGCTTCAGTCTTTTTCTTGTTAAGAATATACCGGGATGGTTGCATGCATTCCGGTGCAGTGCTATACTCTATCGCGATTGTCATATTGGAGGAATAATAATGGCCTGTCAAACAAGGGTATCTGAGGCTGTAATACGGCGTCTTCCGGTGTATTACCGTCATTTGCAGGAACTGGAACAGATGGGCGTTGAACGCATTTCATCCCGTGAACTTGGCGATAAAATGCATTATACTGCGTCGCAGATCCGCCAGGATATTAATTGTTTTGGCGGATTTGGACAACAGGGATATGGTTATCATGTGCCATCTCTTCGAAGACATATGGCATCCATTCTTGGACTTGAAAAAACATATTCTGCTGTACTGATTGGAGCTGGTAATATTGGCCGAGCAGTATCCAACTATAAAGGATTCGAGCAGGATGGTATTCTGATCCGTGCGGTTTTTGATAAAGATCCTGATCTTGTGGGCTTGAACTGCGGTCCGTTTATCATCAAGCCATATGATGAACTGGATGAGTATCTGGAGCAGAACCCAATGGATATAGGTATCATTGCTGTTCCTGCTGAAGCTGCACAGAGTGTTGCAGACCGAATAATAGAATGTGGTATATCGGCAATCTGGAATTTTGCACCGGTCGATATCCAGCATCCGGATTCTGTAGTCAGCACTCATGTACATCTTACTGACAGTTTGCATATTTTGACATATCTCATGAATGAAGAAGCTCTGTTTAACGAAATTGATGCCCGTGCAAAAGTTGCCCAGATAGATGCAGAGTCAGAAGAATAAGACATCGGCCTGCATGGATGAAACACCATTCTGTTGCAGCAGAAATGTCAAAGGAATGACATTTTGCAGATTTCAAGTCATATTAGGCAGAATATGACATCTGTTTAACTGTGATGATTTATGAAAGAAACAGCAGGATGAAAGACAAGGATGCGGTTTTGATTGATACAGCGTTGTGTTCCCTGGCCGGCAGTTGGCCTTAGGCTGGCATGAGTATGCGTGCTGTAAAGAAGATATGGCGTTGCTATGTATAAGCAGTGCTGAAATCGAGAATTATGTTGTTGTTTGAAACGGAATGGAATGCATCACTGGTTTTGCAAAATCATTGACGATTGATATTGGAATGAAACCGCGTCATTTACGGTCAAGCGCAAGTGCTGATATGTCAAATAATGGCATCTGTGTTATTGATACGATGCCGAAAGCACTACTATGTCATCAAAGGAGATGGCCCAGCGCAAGCGCTGATATGTTAAATAATGGCATTTGTTATTGATACGATGCCGAAAGCACTACTATGTCATCAAAGGAGATGGCCCAGCGCAAGCGCTGGTATGTTTAATAATGGCATCTGTTATTGATACGATGCCGAAAGCACTACTATGTCATTAAAGGAGTGTATGGAATGCCGGAAGGTTTTGTACCGGCAGAAGAAGATAGACGGAAAGGCATGTTCCCGGTCTGGACCATTTTTGTATTGATATTGTGCGTAGCTGTATGGGGGTTCGGATTTCGTATTTACAGAGAGCAGGAACAAAGCTATGCTGCCTATCAGTCAGAAAGCCGGGCTGCTTTTGATGCTCAGAATGTTTATCTGAATGGAATCACTGTGGATGGTATCCATCTTGGCGGTATGACAAGAGAGGCAGCTTCAGCATTGTTCACAGACCGTCAAATGGAACAGTCAGACGCATTTTCACTGATAATTCAGTCAGGAGAACGAAAATGGCGGATAACTTCACAGGAGGTACCGCTGGTTTTTGATGCTGAAACCGTACTGGACAGTGCGTTTGTACCAGGGCATTATGGAACGCTTGAAGAACGTCTTTCTGATATAGAAAAGGCAAGCAGCGGACAGTTCACATATGAAACCAGTTATGAGTATGACAGATCCAAACTGTCTGAACTGGTGGATATTATCGGAGAATCACTGGACACTGCTCCCGGCAATGCTACGCTGGATGCATTTAATATGGAGACACAGACATTCAGCTTTAAGGAAGGTACTTCCGGCGTGCGGGCAGATAGAGAACAACTTGCACGGGATATTCTGTCGGCCCTGGATGCAGGCCGGACAGATCAGGTGATTTCCGTAAAAACGGAGATGATTGAACCTGAACTGCATGCAAGGGATCTTGAAGGGCACTTTGGACTTGTGTCAACCTTTACAACTGAAACAACCAGAGACAGGGACAGAAACAAAAACATAGAGATTTCTGCGGGAACATTAAATGGGCAGGTAGTTCAGCCCGGTGCGACGCTGTCTTTTAACGGCTGTACTGGAAAACGGACTGAAGAAAAGGGGTACCGCGAAGCACATGCAATTGTTGGCGGTGTTCTGGTAGATGATACGGGCGGCGGTGTCTGCCAGACTTCATCGACGCTGTTTAATGCAGTTGTTCGGGCTGATGTTGAGATTGTAAAGCGTTATGCACACAGCTGGCCTTCCATATATGTACCTCGTGGGGAAGATGCAACTGTAAACTGGCCTAACCGTGACTTTGTCTTTAAAAATTCATCGAATTATCCTATATTTCTTCGGGCATGGTATGATAATTATCATGTGACTGTCGAAGTATATGGCCTGATTCCGCAGGAATTTGCGAGAATTGATCTTGAGTCTGAAACGATTCAGACCATAAAACCATCTAATGATGTGCTGTATACACTGGATGAATCGCTGCCACTGGGGACGCGCCAGTCAGGACACAGCAAGAGGACCGGTTATGTGGTAGATACATATAAGGTCTATTATGATGTGGATGGAAACATACTGAAACGCGAGAAACTCTGGCGGACAAACTATCCTGCAACCCAGCAGGAAATCCTTTATCATTGATGCTGCCTCCTGCTCTTTTAAGCAGGATAGGTTTAGAACAGGGGAAGATGGATGAAAAAAGGGGATATAAGACGGAACGAAGTGATCGAAACAGCAGAAAAGCTGTTTTATACCAGAGGATATGAACGCACATCCGTTCAGGATATTCTGGATGCCATGCATTTTTCAAAGGGCGGCTTTTATCATCATTTTGACAGCAAGCTTTCCCTGTTGGAGGCAATCTGTGAACAGCGAACAGAGGAAATGTGCGATACAGCATCAAAAATCGGTGCAAAGCCATACCGTCGGGAGACCGAACGTCTTAATGCTGTGCTCAGTTCCTCTGCGCTCTGGACAAATGGCAACGAAGGATTTGTTGCCCTCCTTATTGGTGTAGCGTACCGTGAGGATGGTGCCCTGATGCGAGAAAAAATGAAAAATGCACAGCTGCGGGGCATGCTTCCTCTGATAGAAGAAGTGATACAAAAAGGGTGTGAAAGCGGCGAATTCTATGCTACAGACCGTCATTCTACTGCTGAGCTGATTCTGCGTTTGTATATGCAGTTTACGGATGATATTGCGTTTCTTCTGACAGGTGAAACAGATGAACTGGTCATGATGGATACCATGGTTAAAAAGCTTTGGGTCTATCGCGGCGCTATTGAGAGGGTACTTGTGGCACCGCTGGGATCTATTATCCTTTTTGACGCAGACCAGTTGGTAGCACTTGGTACATCCATTTTGAGAGACCGTGCACGGCAGCGGAATGTATCTGCAGGCTCAGAAACACCTGTACCCGAAAAGCAGGCATAATCATCAAAAAACGGTTGTGCAAATGAGCAGGACATAGTCCGGTGCTGTGCATGAACATGTCGAAACAATGAACGGATGCCTGTTACAAAGCTGAATGCCAAGGCAGCTGTTCTTGAAAGAAGGTTGGAGACAATGAATTTTATCTTGGATATTTTACGTGGTGTTGTTATTGGCGTTGCCAATATCATACCGGGTGTCAGTGGCGGAACCATGATGGTTTCCATGGGCATTTATGACAAGATTATCGGATGCATCAATAATTTGTTTAAGTCCATAAAATCCAGCATTCGTACGCTTCTGCCGTATCTGATTGGCATGGCTCTCGGTATTTTTGGTCTGGCAAAACTTATCACAGTTTGTCTGGACCGTTTTCCGCTGCCGACCAGTTTTATGTTTATCGGACTGATTTTTGGCAGCCTTCCGATCATTCTCAAACGTATCAAGGGAGACAGAAACGGAAAAGTCAGCATCATTGCGCTTCTGTGCGGATTTGTACTGGTGGTTGGTCTGCAGATTCTTGGTGCAGGAAATGGATCTGACGCATCAATGAATATGAATGTCGGACTTGTTGTGATTCTCTTCCTGATGGGTGTCATAGCTTCCGCAACCATGGTGATTCCGGGTGTTTCTGGTTCAATGATGCTGATGCTCCTCGGATACTACAATCCAATTGTAGGAACGATTAGCAGTCTGGTGGACGCTCTGATTGCGAGAGACTTCGGAGCGATACTTTCCTGTGTTGGTATTCTTCTCCCATTTGGCATTGGTGTAATTGTTGGCATATTTGCCATTGCAAAGCTGATAGAGGTACTTCTAAAAAAGTATCCGTCACAAACGTTCAGTTTTATTCTGGGGCTTGTTGTAGCATCTCCTGTAGCCATCCTGATGGAGACAGGATTTGCAGGGGCGACAGTACTCATGGTCATTATTTCCATAGTTACTTTTGCTGCCGGATTTGTTGTTGCTCTTAAACTGGGAGAATAATTTCCAGTCTCCTGTTATAACTGTTATGGGAATACCAGAAGATAATTGCTGATGCAATAGATTGATGTAATTGCCAGACAAGCTCAGACAAAAGTCTGAGCTTTTTACGATCCAGCCTGGATGATTTCAAAAGAGCCCAAATGCGGCGGAAGCCGCATTTGGGTGAGCATGTGGAGCACATGTAATATATCAGAATGCTCACAACGAATATTATGAAACGAATTGTGACTTTTTAAATTGAGAGAGTAAAAAAGATGAATCTCCATTCCTTATGATATCTGCTCTTGATTATAAAGTCTACATATTTTCCACTTGTGCCTCACATAGAGGAGTATGATCAATCTGATGTCATTGGGATTCTATGAGCGCAGGACGAAAAGGGCGATCCGCTGTCAATGGAACGGATTAAGAAAGCTGTTATTGATCTTTATGGAGCATATGATGTTCTGGCGAATGGTATAAAGGCGTTCATCGAAAGGGCAGTTAAGGAAGGAAGCTATGCAGAAATCTATAAATGGGTTCGCCAAGCTGAAGCGGAGAACAAGGAAAACCTGCTGGAATACCAGGAAGAAAAAACGGGTGTGTTTCAGGTAACAATGTGCACGATATCATTACTGCGCTCAGAAAAAGGAAAGAACAACAATAAATTGATAACTTCTGCCTTATTAAAACGCATATGGTTTCAATTGACCGCTTTCAAATTCATAGAAAACCGTATTGACATGCGTCTAACTGTCTGCTAGAATACGCAATGTTGTAAAGCCTTATTAAGAGTGACTGAGGGATTAGGCCCGATGAAGTCCAGCAACCGGATTCGGTCCGGTGCTAAATCCTACGGTTTTTAACCGGCAGATGAGGCGGCAGTGTTTGTGACGTTATGCCGCCCGTTTATCGGGCGGTTTTTTTCATCTGCATGAATGCCGCAGGTCATTCAACCGGCGGCATCAAGTACTCCTGTTTCAAAATCCAACGAATATGCGCAGTAAAGTGAACAGTGCCTGATACAGTTCTGTTTTACACTGATTGGACAAACATGGATAACAGCAAATCTGGATGATCAAGAACGACGTCTGTAGTGAAAAAGGAATCCGGACGGGCAGAACCTGCATAATAGATACTGATTCAAAATTTCTGGAATACCTGAGTTCGAATAATCGTTCATGGATTTGAAACGAAAGCCGTAGCTCTGCCCGGCAAATGACAGAGCTACTGAATTTGTCTGGTATTTTTGAACGGACAAATCTGTAATGGTCAAAGGATGAGAAATGAGCAGGTACAGCCCTGACGAGGAGGAATTTTATGCGCAGACTTTTTACATCTGAATCCGTGACAGAAGGTCATCCGGATAAGATCTGCGATCAGATCAGCGATGCCGTGCTGGATGCAATTCTGGAACAGGATCCTGATGCGCATGTAGCATGTGAGACCTGTACGACAACAGGCATGATCATGGTCATGGGTGAGGTGAGCACAACAGCTTCCTATCACGTAGATGATATCGTTCGTGAAGTGGTATGCGAAATTGGATATGACCGGGCAAAATATGGATTTGATGGGACAACCTGTGCGGTTTTGACAGCACTCCATGAGCAGAGCCCTGATATTGCCCAGGGAGTAAATGCTGCCCTGGAGGGACGCAGCACAGGAGAAAAGGACATTGGTGCTGGTGATCAGGGCATGATGTTTGGATTTGCCTGCGATGAGACGCCGGAAATGATGCCGATGCCCATTGCTTTGGCACATCGCCTGACCCGAAGGCTTTCCCATGCACGCCGCAGTGGTGAACTGACGTGGCTGCGTCCGGACGGCAAGAGTCAGGTTACGGTTGAATATGAAGATAACCGGCCTGTGCGTGTGGATACGATCGTAATTTCCACACAGCATGCACCGGATATTGATTATGATACCCTCAGCCGGGAGATTATTGAGAAGGTTATAGAGGTAGCCATTCCGGCTGAACTGATTGACAACAACACGCGTTTCCTCATCAATCCGACAGGAAAGTTTGTTATTGGCGGACCGATGGGAGATTCCGGTCTTACCGGACGCAAGATCATTGTGGATACCTATGGTGGATATGCACGCCATGGCGGTGGTGCTTTCAGTGGAAAGGATCCGACAAAGGTAGACCGCAGCGGTGCATATGCTGCCCGTTATGTTGCCAAGAATATTGTTGCAGCCGGTCTGGCTTCCAGTTGTGAGATTGAGCTGGCTTATGCAATTGGTGTTGCCCGTCCGGTGTCCCTGCTGGTGGATACAAAGGGTACCGGTATCTTGCCGGATGAGAAGCTGGCGGAAATCGTTCAGAAGGTTTTCGATCTTCGTCCGGCCGGCATTATCAATATGCTGGATCTCCGTCGCCCGATTTATCGGAAGACAGCTGCATTCGGACACTTTGGCCGTACGGATATAGATCTGCCCTGGGAACACACAGATAAGGTGGATGCACTTCGGAAGGAAGCAGGTATGTAAAATGAAAGGCGCTTCATGTCATGAAGCGCCTTTTCTGTTTTTTCGGCTTCTGCAGTTAACCAGATATAACGGATCGTTTATCAGAGATGGCTGGCTTAATGTTGCCTATGTTGTTCCATGTGTGTATTTTGCCAAGATGGTATGGGCAGGTTAGGCTGCACGTTTTCTGCGGCATTTGGCATCTGCTGAATGGAATTTGTCTGGTTTGCAGGAAACCAGACTGTGTGCGGTATGCCGAATAATCAAGTATTCCACAGAATATCCGGTGTTGTATTCATACGGAAACTATTGTGGTGAATGCTATGGATTTTTATGATACTGAGTTTATACTGAATGTATGCAGGGTGTTTGCGTTCGTATCTGAAACCTGGACGAAAAGAACAGGTGCAGCGCTTTGCACCGATATAAAAAACTGCAGATACAAATGAAACAGTGCCGAAGTTTGAAGCAGCAAAAAAGGATGACGCAGTTAGCAGCACTGGTATGTCAAACAATGATGTATGCAAACGATACGGTGCCGAAACCAATCTATGTCAGTAAAAGGGGAAGCTGCTCTATGGGCAAGTACCTGAATCCTGGTAATGAAAATTTTAAATGGATAAAGCATGGAAAATATATTGATAAAACGGGTCTGTTGGCGGAAATGAATCACAGAATCGGAACACCGGATAATCTTGTTTGCATCAGCAGACCCAGACGCTTCGGCAAGTCTTATGCTGCACAGACTATCTGCGCCTACTATGACTGCACATGCGATTCCCATGATCTGTTTATGTGCAGTACTATCTCAAAGAAGCGGATTATGAGAAGCATCTGAATCAATATAATGTGATCCGTCTGGATATTGCAGGACTGATTTCTGATTAAAAAAAAAGATCATCGAGACGTCTGGGATATTACGTTTTATATTCAGGATGTACTGAGGGCAGATCTGGCAGAGGCGGCTCCTGAGCTTGCCGGCATCCAGGATGTCTCCAACTGCCTGATGCAATTCGTGGAGGAAACAGACAGAATAATTGTTTTTGTCATTGACGAGTGGGATGCTGTGATTCGGGAGGCTGCAAAAGTTGAAATTGCTCAGACATCGTATCTGAACTTGTTGCGTACATGGTTTAAGAATACCAATTTTACGGCAAAAGTTGTAGCTGCTGCTTACATGACGGGAATTCTCCCTAAAAAGAAGGATGATTCGCAGTCTGCGATTTCCGGCTTCAGAGAGTATCCTGTCCTGTATCCGGACGGGTTTGCAGAATACACTGGATTCACTGAGAATGAAGTGAAAAAACTGTGTGATGAGTACCGGATGGACTTTCCGGAATTCAAGTACTGGTATGATGGATATGATTTTCCAGAATGCGGTCCGGTTTATAATCCATATTCTGTTATGCAGGCATTACAGAACCATAAATGTCGTGCTTATTGGCAGGAAACATCTGCCTCAGAGTCATTGATTTCATATGTTAATATGGATTTTGATGGATTGCAGGAAATCATTACAAGACTGCTCTCCGGTGAGGGAATAGAGGCCAATGTTAATACCTTTGAGAATAATTTCGAGACCTTTAAGAGCAGAGATGATGTGCTGGCATTGCTTGCTCATCTTGGATATCTTGCATATGATGAGGATGTAAAAAAACAGTCAGGATTCCGAATGAAGAGATAAAGTTGGAATATTGTCAGATCATTTCCGGAAATGATACCAATAACAAGTGGTCACAACTGAATAAATTTCCCCGGGCCTGAGGCTCAAGAGCCCACTGGGCTCTTGACCCGCCCTGGGCGGGCGGGCCGGGGTATTTTGTATCAGCGGATTCCTTCCGAATCAAACATTAACTGTTGGTATTTGCCGCATTCTTCTTTACC
>JAFUHD010000192.1 GCA_017469025.1 Clostridia bacterium | reverse complement strand
TCACATCCGCATGGCTGACATAGTTTCGTATGTATCTGTCGTACATGGGTTTGACGGTTGTCAGATACTGGGCTGCTATGCCGTCGATATCTCTGCCGCGTTCCTTGATGTCCCGTTCAATCCTGCGAAGAAGACATATATCAGGTTCAACTTTCATATACAGTTTCAGGTACATCATGTCCCGGAGGCGTTCATCATGGAAACAGTGGATACCCTCAAGAATGAGCACGTCCCTTGGCCAGATTGTTTCATTTGTGTCCCTGCGTCTGTGATCGGCGTAGTCATATGCTTTTCGCTGGATGGGCTGACCGGATGCAAGCGTCTTGATATCCTGCAGGAGCAGATCGTGATCAAAGATCTCCGGCTCGTCGTAATTGAGAATAACCCGTTCCTCAAACGTCAAATTCGGATGATCCAGATAATAGGCGTCCTGCTGCAGCACAAAGCAGCGATCATCGCCGAGGCGTTCACGAAGTGCATCTGCCAGGGTGGATTTACCGCTTCCGCTGGCACCACAGATTCCGATAAACAGCATGAAGGGACCTCCTTTTGAAGTATATCGCTCGACAAGAAAACCCGTTCCTGGTTGTGGAAACCGGATAGATTCCGCAAAAAGGAAACGGGCAGATAAGCGCTTTTAGTTCAGGGCTTCAGCATCATTCTCAATGGAGACTTCTTCCACAGAGCGGATTCCCCAGCGAGCCACAACCATGGTCATGTTCTGGTTGCCGACGGACAGGGTCACGGTATCATCCTTGATCTGGGTGATGGTGCCGTAAATGCCACCGATGGTGCACACACGATCAGACACCTTCAGATTGTCCAGCATTTCCTTGACTTTCTTGTCCTTCTTGCGCTGAGGACGGATCAGCATGAAATAGAAGACGACGAAGATCAGGATCATGGGCAGGAAGGTCGTGATGAGCACCGCGACAGGATTGGCATCCGCCAGTTCCTCAGCAGAACCTGCGGCTTCCTCCGCAAGAGCAAAGGTGATTCCGAGCAGCTTGTACCAGAAATTCATGGGATACATGACTCCTTTCAAGAAGCGTTTTTTCTTCAGATGAGATTTTCCGGCCGATCAAAGGTATAAAGGAGACCTCTGTAACCGGTATAAACTGGATTATAACAAATCAGCTTTCGATGCACAAGCGGTTTGCATTCTGCTGCCAAAACGTGATATACTGCACATGTTTCTGCGCTTTTTTCGTGGGCTGCAGAGATAAAATTGACCATTCATTATAGAATTAGATGATGCAGATTTCTTCGAGGTGATGATTTTTGACAACCGATTCGTCGGCTGTTCCTCTAATATGTTTTCTGGTCCTGCTGCTTGTCCATGCATGGTGTGCGCAGATGGACGAAGTGCTGACGGCGCTGCATGAGAAATATCCCAGGGTCGAGGAGCAGGAAAAAGAAAAATTTGGCAGACACCTGTCCCAGATACTTATGACGCCAAGGCCATATCTGTTATCTGTCCGGATTCTTCGGCTTTTCTGTGCTCTGGTCTGCGGCGGCCTTGCAGCATTTGTGTTTGTTCCAAAACTGTCTGGGCTCTTCTGGGCGGAGCAGCAGATGGTCTCCCGGCTCCTGGCATTCATGATCCTGGAGCTGATCCTGATCGTCATT
>JAFUHD010000027.1 GCA_017469025.1 Clostridia bacterium | reverse complement strand
TGGAGGACTGGTTAAAATACAGCATGTTCGGTTACCTCATTTCAATGAATTGTTTATTGACCAAGTCATTGTAAGAGGTAACTCTTCTTTTATCAACTCCAGACTGTTTGTTTTTTACTATAGTTTTTGACTTGTGACAACCATGCTGGCCGTATAATTATGATGATAATTGGATGGATAGCTGTCCCCTAGTTTCTATACTGAGCCGATTCTTTTACAGCACTGGTCCGCAAGAATGCCATTACACCGGATCAGAATCTGGCACCAAGTAAACAGATCAGTCTGCATTCAAAAACGCAGTTTTATCTTCAGTCCTGGCCTCGGTTTCAAAATCTCAGCCCGGCACCTGGTCAGCCGGCATCTGAGTTCACATCTGTTGTCAACTCATACACCATCCAGGCTTTCCCTGCATTCCCTATCATTCCTTCCGGTTTCATCTGCAAATCATCTCATTTTCTTCGTTAACCGCACAATCCTTATGATTCTATTGACGGAATACGTTCAGCAACTTAAACTATATTCTGTATTAACAAACAGTATATCGGTTACATACAAGTTGAAAACGCGCGATGGTGAGATAACAGACAGCAGTCTCTGAAGGTGGTCATTCTGAGGAGGAACATCCATATGCCCCATATCATTTCCTTTAAAAACAGCTGTTTTACCCTGAATTTCACCGGTTTCGTCCGGTTCCGTATGAATGGACCGGATACAAGTATTGAAGCCGGAAAAGAAGCATACGGTATTAAAACCGGATACACTGTTCTGAACGATGAAAGCAGCGCTTCCATTTCACTTTCAGTAACCAATTGTACAGATCTGCCCATTGAAATACTGCAGATCGAAAGCATCCATATCGATACACCTGAAGGTATCTCCGCCGGGCTCCCCTGGACGGATATACAGGCAATGATCCTGGGACGCCATAAGAATGACATTCCATCCATCGTCACACTTGGACAGATGGATGATGCCATGTCAGATGCGCTGAGCGGCATGACAGAAACGGGACAAAAAGCCGCCGGAAGCGATTCTGAAACCGTTCTGGGAAGTGACACGCTGACAGTTCTGAAAGGTGCCAGCGGTTACCTTTCCTTTGAATATCCAGGCGGCGAAACCTGCTTCTGTTTCACACGGATTTCCCCGGATGGTCATTCACCTGCTCTTACATCCGGCTGTGAACCCGGCATAATCCTTGCACCAGGCAGCACGCTGACTGCAGAAACACTTGAACTGCATACCGCTTCTCACTGGGAAAACCTTCTGTCTGATTATACCAGGCGTAAGTCAAGCCGTCTTGGCACCCGTCACGGCACAGTCCATGTTCCATCCGTCTTCTGCACCTGGTATTACTATGGTCTCACTGTCAGCTACGCAGACATTCAGCATGATCTGTCAGAGATCATCCGTCGAAAGCTTCCCTATGAGGTTTTCCAGATAGATGAAGGCTGGGAAATAACGCTTGGAGAATGGCAGCCCAACCACCGTTTTCCTGTTTCCATGAAAGCACTTGCATCTGAGATCAGAGCAGCCGGCTTAATTCCCGGTATTTGGACCAGCCCGTTCATTGCTCATAAAACAGCTTCCATATGGAAATCACATCCGGAATGGCGTCTGCTGAATACCAGCAGCGAACCTGTTTTGTTTCCCATGAATGACACCGTATATCATGTACTGGATATTACAATTCCGGCAGTCCGGGACTATATCCGGAACTTCTATAGCAAACTGACGCAGGAATGGGGCTATTCCTACCACAAACTGGACTTTACACGGGCAGCTGTCCTTTATCCTGAAGCCAAACGCCATGATCCTGCAATGCCGCTTCCCAAGGCATACCGTTTGGCCATGCAGGCTGTCCGTGAGGGCATCGGGGATGATAGTTTTCTGCTTGTCTGTGGCGGACTGTATGATGCAGCCATTGGTATTGCAGATGCCCAGCGTACAGGTTCAGATGTTTTGTCCATGTGGGCATCCGAAGGTGATGGCGGAAAAGCGGTTCCTTTCACCGTAAAACAGAATCTGCTGCGCAGCTATATGAGTGCCTGGTGGTACAACGATGCAGACTGCCTGATGCTCCGCCGTCAGAAGACAATGACCCGTGATCTCAAGCTCACGCTTGGCCTGCTCAGTGATGTCGAAATCCGCACTGTTCTTGTCAATCAGTATGTCAGCTGTGGTCTGCTCAGCCAGACTGAACCGCTTCAGCAGATTGAATCAGACAGGCTCAAAGAACTGGGGCATCTGCTTCCATTGATTCCTGCAGCGGCAACACCTGAACTGTTTGACGGAGAACGTATCCCATCGCGCATCCATCTTCATGGAGACGGTTTTTTAGAACTGATTCTGATCAACTGGCAGGATAATACAGATCTGCCGGTCACACTGTCTGCAGAGGATGTTCTGGGTTCCTGTGCCACAGAAGGCCGATACCTGTTATCTGCTTTCTACAGCCGCTCTTACTGCATTGTTTCCGGCAATGAGAACTGTTCACTGGGGACCATACCACCTCATGGTGCAGAAATCATCCGCATCCAACCATATACCCCCGAACTTCCAATGATCGTCTCCAGCACCGGACACTTTGCGCTTGGTGCCGAACTGGACCAGATCAAAAACACCTCGGACGGTGTAATCCTGCACCCAGTACAGCCGTTACCGTTTGATGTCAGATATACCGTTTTAAAGCCGGACGGGACCTGCACCGACGTACAAGTGACCGGCACCAGTCAGCCGGACTGCTGATCAGTCCGGACAGCCCTTTCCCGCCTGACAGGCAGTATCGGGATCCGTCCTGGATCATTCATCTCTCCAGAGATGTACCTGCAGCTTTGTTCTGGTAAATCTGTTCCCTTTGGCGCAACCGTTGGCCTTTGGCTACATACGGGCTGTGGTTGCCCGCTTTTTGACAAACCAGCACTGTGTACCGGGTCAAATCCATACGCTGTCAGATTCTCCTGTTGCTGCGACAACAGCAGTCCGCCTGGTTATCATCTGTTCTCAGGCTTAAACCGTCCCCATGAGCAGATGAATGCAGAAATTGCCTCACACACAAAGTCATGCGTTATACCTGTCATAAACAAATCCGGGGTCTATGTTTCCCTATTACAAAGAAGAAAAAAGAGCACGAATGATCGTGCTCTTTTAAAAGTGGATTGGAGTGGACTCGAACCACCGACCTCCCGCTTATCAGGCGGGTGCTCTAACCGGCTGAGCTACCAATCCGAACAGACGAGATTATAATCCTGCATTCTCAAAATGTCAATTAAAAAAGGCAAACATGATTTTGTAGAAATTAACCACACGATTGCAAAAGGCTGCCCAAACCCGGGCAGCCTCAGTTTATCAGCAGGAATGACAAGCCTTTTTACGATTGAATACTGAATTTCCGGAAGTGCATTCCGGCATCTCATGAACCGTTTCCACGGACGGAGTATCCGCAGGCAGCTGATGATGTGCCTTTGTAAGCAGTACTTTCTTACAGTGCAGATAAGCAGGAATCAGGAATATATCCGCAAATATCCATGCAAGTGGATTTGCCAATGTGCAGCCGGTAAAGCCCATCATGGGGACCAGGATCATACCTGCAATGATTCGGGCAATCATTTCCATTACACCCGAAAAAATGGCAAACATGGAAAAACCCATACCCTGAATCGAAAACCGGAAAACGTTCACCAATGTCAGCAGAGGATAAAACAGCGTATTCATCAGCATATACTGCTGAGAAAGAACCAGAATCGCTTCAGAACCCGTTCCGGTAATAAAAAGTCTTGCCAGTGGTGTTCCAAATATCATGCAGATTGCAACTGCCAGCACAGTATAGACTGTACCGATAATGGATGCTGTAACCGTACCACGATTAAGGCGGTCATACTGATTGGCACCGACATTCTGTGCACAGTAGGTAGCCATCGTCCCGCCGAGGCCATTAGGCAGACATGCCAGAAAGTTATGAATCTTTCCGGCAGCAGTAACCGCTGCCACTGAAGCAGACCCCAGCGAATTCACGCCAACCTGCAGAATAACACTTCCAATCGCCGTAATGGAATACTGAAGCCCCATTGGAATGCCATAACTGCATAGTTCCTGCATCCTGTTCCCCATCACTTTCCACTCATCACGGGTTATATGCAGAACAGGAAACCTGCGTCGAATCCATTCAAGGCAAAGCAGACCGGAAATACCCTGACTCAAAACCGTGGCGAGTGCAGCACCAAAGATGCCAAAGTGCAACGTCAGAATAAAGAACAAGTCAAGAATTACATTAAGTACAGATGAAAAAATCAAGAAGAAAAGCGGTGTTCTGCTGTCTCCGAGTGCCTGAAGATAACCTGAAAGCAGATTATACAGAAGCATTGCAGGAATACCGGCAAAAATAACCACAATATACTCATAGGCAGGTTCAAGGCAGTCAGCCGGGGTTCCCATAAGCACCAGAATGGTTCTGCACAGCAAGACCGTCAGGACAGTCACGGCAAGTCCAAAACCTGCACAAAGAATCACACCGTTAACAACATATTCATGAAGCCTGCGTTCATCCCTTGCGCCAAAACTTCTGGCTACCGGAATGGAAAAACCTGAGCATATGCCCATGCAAAAGCCGAGCACAAGAAAGTTAATGGAACCTGTGGCACCAACGCCAGCCAATGCTGATATTCCAAGTGTCTGGCCAACAATCATGGTATCTACCAGATTATACAGTTGTTGAAAAATCATTCCGGCAAGAAGGGGAAGCATAAAGTTGAGAATTAACCTGAGCGGGGTCCCCCGCGTCATATCTCTTGTCATAAAACCTCCGGGAGTAAAATCTGTTTCATCCGTCTCCTGGTGGATTCCGGCTGACACAAGACAACCGGTCAATTGAAACCGAGTTTTTTCTCATGAGTAAGTCAGTCTGGAAGAAGGACCGGCCCGCAGTTCTGCGAGACAAATGCCATAAGAACAATTGCATTGAAAGATTTTCTCCAAATCGGACGGTATTATAGGCATGTTAAACCCGATTTTCAATAGATAAATCTTGAAAACTTGTACTGGTATTATCAGACAAAAATATCAGCCTTTCAAATTGAAAGGCTGATATTACATAAGCAATCAATACCGAATCACTATATTTTGTCTTCCATTTTTAGCAAATACAGTTATTCTGTGAACCGTCAGCAGATCCGATACTGCCTCCAGTACAAGAAAGACACCGATCACCCGCATCAGCAGGTTCCCATAAAAACCAGGGAAAAACACCAGCGAAATGCCAAAGCAGATAAATACGATACCTGAAATCAACGCTACCCACCACTGATCAAAGCCAAAGGCATTCAGTGTCATGGCGCGCCGGATTTCACCAAATGCCGAAACAATGATAAAGAATCCGATAATCGTTCCTACAAATCCAAACAGGAAACCCGGATTTGCAAAGAAAATCAAGGCCACGATCACTGCACAGATACCAGCAATCAGCCGTGCATGATCCCAATATCCTTCGTGATTTCGAATATAAGTAATGATGCTGAAGACTCCATAGATCAGGATGCCGCATCCGACTAGACTGCACAGTGCAAACTGACTCGCTGTAGGATTCAAAATCAGAAAAATGCCAAGAACAAGTTCGACCAAAGCAGTAAGAATTGCATTGATCTTAAAACCAGTAAAAAGCGAATGAATATCCATTCCTTCTCATCCTTTCTTAATATATCAGCAAAATTATACGACTGGCCTCACAATTCGTCAATTCTCTTCAAACCGATTCCGGATGCGGGCTTTCCCTGATAATTCATTTCATACCCTCGTTCCGGCAGAATGAAAAACCGATAATTGATGACATGGCAAAAATATTTGGTTTATCCATATTTTACAATTAATAAAACAGTAATTGTATTACGTTTTATCTTAATATTATAATAATTAATCACCATTGATACAAATCTATAAATTTAATGCTTTGCTCAAAAAAAGTAAAAAAACTATTGACAGCCGGAGGACAAATGCATATAATAGTCTTCGTTCGATGTGAGAACATTCCTCAGTAGCTCAATGGCAGAGCATTCGGCTGTTAACCGAAGGGTTGTAGGTTCGAGCCCTACCTGGGGAGCCATAAGAAAAACCGCTGAAACTACTAAAAGTTTCAGCGGTTTTTTTATTTGCCCGAAAGGGCTTTCTTTTTCAGAATGTTTTTATCTGCCTTCCCTGGCAGGGTTCAAACCTGCAGTCCGTCAGTTAACATCCCAGTCTGAATGTTTTTCTGAGGAAACGGCGTCTGTTTCATGTGATTGCTTACCCCTTCAGGATATCAGTAAGATATTTGCTCCTTAACTGAGAGAATTTCGAAGTTAAGGAGGAAATATGCGCAAATTCATCGATAAGTCATCCTTAATATAAGTATTTCTCAAGTTACGGAGGAATTATCATTGATTTTTTCTTGACGATTGGATTATAATCAGGCAGAAAAATCCCATGCGGCCTATTATATGGTTCGAGCCATTGATCTGGAGGCAATACCATGAGTGTACGAATGGTCGGAAGAGAAAACGAAGTAAAGATACTCGAAAAATACTATCGCTCTGATAAGTCAGAGATGGTTGCCGTATATGGCAGAAGGCGGGTTGGGAAGACCTTTCTGGTCAGAGAGACGTTGGGAGACCGTTTCGATTTTGAATTCACTGGCATATATCAAACTCCCGGGAAGGAACAGTGCAGGCAATTTCAAAAAGCCCTCATACGCCGATCGGGCCAAAAACTGCCGCGCCCCAACACTTGGTTCGACGCATTTGATCTTCTCCGGGATTATCTTCTTTCTCTCAACAAAAACCGGGTTGTCATCTTCCTGGATGAGCTTCCCTGGATGGACACCCAAAAGAGCGGCTTTCTCAGCGCACTGTCTCGGTTCTGGAACGACTGGGCTCAGGAATCAGTTATTCTTAAACTATTCGTGTGCGGTTCCGCAACCAGTTGGATGGTTGATAAATTGATCGGAGACAAAGGCGGATTGTATGGCAGAATCAGCAGATCCATTTATCTCGCGCCATTTTCACTCCTTGAAACAGAAAAGTTTTTGAACAGCATCAAAGAGATGAATTACTCGCGGCAGCAAATCCTGGATGTGTATATGGTCATGGGCGGTATCCCCTATTATCTGGATATGCTGGATGCGGAACTTCCACTCTCTGTCAACATCGACCGGCTATTTTTTACTGAGAATGCCCCTCTGAGAACAGAGTTTGATTTTCTTTTTCGTTCCCTGTTCAAGGAAAGCGCAAATTACCGCAGAGTCATTGAATCGCTTTCAAAAAGGATCATGGGGCTGAGCCGGGAGGATATCGCCACTGCCACCCATTTGACCGGTGGTGAGCTAAGCTTGATATTGAAAAACCTCGTTTCTTGCAATTTCATCCACGCATATGCAGCGCCCGGAAAAAAAGAGCGCGGTATGGTTTATCAGTTGACGGACATGTTTTCCCTGTTTCATCTGAGATTTGTCATGAATCATGATGGTCAGGACAGAAAATACTGGACAAACCTGGGGCAAAACGGCCTGAAGAACGCCTGGTCAGACTACGCTTTTGAACAAGTGTGCCTGCATCATACAGAACAAATCAAGCATGCACTCGGTATATCAGGAATCCTCAGCAACGTCTATGCCTGGAGCTGCAAACCCTTTACGGATCAGAGCGGTGCTGAATGGAGCGGCGGACAGATCGACCTGATCATTGATCGAAGCGATAGTGTCATGAACCTCTGTGAAATGAAGTACACACACGGGGAATATGTCATTGATAAGAGTTACGCTCAAGCACTGCGCGATCGGATGGCGTTATTTCGCCGGGTCCAAAAGACCTCCAAGAACCTGAGATGCACCTTTATCACCGTCTATGGCGTAAAGCCAAATAAATACAGCGACATCGTCGATCATCAGTTGACTTTGGATGACTTATTCAGAACATAAAGTGATTCCGAATAATCCACATCTCGAAAGCACCTGCTTTATGTCCATAATGTGGGTTTGTCGCCAATTCATGTGTCCATTTTACGGGGTACATTTAGAAAAAGATGTCGCGTAATATCGCCAAATGTCGACGCCTTGACATGATATAATGCATCCTGTAAAAGAAGATGGCCCAGCACTTCATGCTGGTTTGTCAAATCATGACAACTGCAATTGATACGGTGCCGAAAGCACGACTATGTCATTAAAGAAGGTTGAGATAGCATCGGCATATAGGTTCGGATTATTTCTGTTCTTTACAAAGGAATATACACTTGCTGCAATCAAGCGTAATCGCATATATTGAAACAAGGGATGCCGCCTGTGATGGTGAGACATCCCTTTTCTTATGCCGCTGTCTGAAGCTTATCATGTTCATCTGGAGGCTGCTTCTTTTGCTGAACCGTTTTCCATCCGGCATATTCCTTCTGCCCCTCCTCGCTCTCCAAATTCTTTAATGTCTGACCAAAGGCACCGCGCGATGTTTTCGATCACATAATCAGGACAGCGGTAATTGTTGACGGTCTTTTTCTTTCCTGCCGCTGGATCGCCGTTCTATTTCTCTAATTCACAAGTGTGCTGCCAGTAATAGGGTAGAGGGAGAGTTTGACCTCTCGCCCCTCCCATTGCACGGTAGGTACAGACCTCGTGTACGGCGCTACATCGTACTACAAAAACGCTTACTTTGAGTCATGTAATAATCCAACGGATTGATCAGTCCTGGTCTCTTGGTCTTTGGGTCCTCGGCCTCGAGTACCTTTGGACTGATGATGAAATTGACGACATTCCCACATGAACTGCGAAATGCTCCAAGTCCACTATTAGCAACCTTGTAGAAGTCCTCGTGTCCAAAACCGCACTGGTATTTGTCATTCAGCTTCTTCAGGTTCTTATAGATAACCTTGGGGCGTTTCCATTGCTTGAGAATTATGAGCCTCATGCGATGCCGGAGAAATTCTCCGAATTCGATCATGAATGTCTTCATATTTCCCTGCG
>JAFUHD010000191.1 GCA_017469025.1 Clostridia bacterium | reverse complement strand
TTATCAATATGTTTGAAGAGCCTGATCTCGTCAATATGGAGACGGATCTGTATGACGGCATTTCTCATCTGAATCCGGATGGTGCGTATAAGGTTACTGCTTATCTTGGTGCATGGCTGGATGAACACTGTGATCTTCCGGACCGCAGACAGGATAAAGCATATGCCTCCTGGAACGAGACGCTGAAAGAATTTGAAGCGTATTATCAGGAAGTGTGGGCACACATGAGCCTCCTTGAACAGTGATCAGAGGGGACAACATGGAAAGAAAAAAGGTTTTTGTAGTCGGAAGCGGCAGGTCCGCTATTGGAAAGTATCAGGGGTCTCTGGCCGGGTGTGATCCGGTTGAGGTCTGCAGACAGGTAATCTCAGCTTCTTTTCCGCAGCAGTATCTGAATGCGGTGGACGAGGTGATCCTGGGTGCAGTGCTTTCGGCCGGAATGGGGCAGGGGCCTGCAAGACAGATTGCTCTGGCTGCAGGTATACCGCAAAAGGTTCCGGCTTATCTGGTTGGTATGGTCTGTGGTTCCGGCATGCAGGCACTGCGCTCTGCGGCTGACAGCATCCGCTGTGGTGCATCTGCTGTTCTCTGCGGTGGATTTGAGTTTATGAGCAATGCACCCTATCTGATAGATGGGAAAATGCGCCGCGGTACACGTATGGGTGACCAGACCATGAAAGACATGATGATGTGCGACGGACTGGTGGATGCCATGTCAGGCGTTCACATGGGCGTCACAGCTGAGAATATTGCCGCACTTCTGGGAATTACCCGCGGAGAACAGGATGCATATGCCTATGAGACCAACCAGCGTGCGATCCGCGCGGTGGATGAAGGATGCTTTGCACCTGAGATCCGTCCGGTCGAAGTGCGTCAGGGGAAACAGACGATTCTTTTTGACGCGGATGAGTTCCCTAACCGGACTTCGACGCCGGAAAAGCTCGCAAAACTGCGCCCGGCGTTTAAGCAGGATGGAACGGTGACGGCTGGAAACAGCTCCGGATTAAATGATGGATGTGCATTCCTGCTGCTGGCGGATGAAGACTGGTGCAGGATGCATGATGTTACACCTGTGTTTGAAATTGTTGAGACGACGGCATGCGGCTGTGACCCGTCACTTATGGGTCTGGGACCGGTGGATGCTGTGAAGATGCTTCTTGACAGACAGTCTCTGTCGCTTGGACAGATAGAGACCATAGAACTGAATGAAGCATTTGCAGCGCAGGCACTGGGATGCATCCGTCTGCTTTGCAAAACCTATGGAATTTCCGAGGCAGAAATGCTTGGAAAGACAAACTGCTGGGGATCCGGCATTGGACTTGGGCATCCGCTTGGCATGAGCGGAGCACGCCTGCCTGTTACACTGATGACACGCATGCAGGCGGAACAGGCATCGCTGGGACTGGCAAGTCTCTGCGTCGGCGGCGGCATGGGACTGGCTACTCTGATACGCCGGGTAGACCAGTCTGAATGGCTGAACTGAATAACATGGGAAAGCGTACAAAGCAAGCGTACAAATATAGCTGTTTGTACGCTTTCCTCTTGAAACCTGACAGGGAAACGGTTAAGATATAGCACGGTCACGGGGACCATGACTATGTTTTATGGGGTATGGAACCGGTGTTTCATGCTGAATGAAATAGAGGAGGCAATTCTCAAGATGGAGAGAACGTATGCATCACAGGTACGTGATGCGGAACAGATTAAGGTTCAGGGTTTCGTTGAGAGTATCCGAAACAAGAAAAAGATGGCTTTCATTGTGCTGAAGGACATCACCGGCAAGGTACAGGTCACTGTCGAGAAGGGCGAGAATGAAGCACTGGATGCTGCAGTTGACGCAATTACGCTGGATTCCGTTATTACCGTGGTCGGCAAAGCGGTTGAAAATGAGTATGTAAAACTTGGCGGTGTGGAAGTTCTTGCCAGGGAGATTACCATAGAATCCCTTGCTGCACCGCTTCCGATTGACCGTGAGGAAATGAAGGGCCATGAGCGTTCCTCCATTGACCAGCGCATTGATTACCGCTGGATTGATCTGCGGACTGAAAAGAACCAGGTGCTTTTCAAGGCCCAGACGGTTCTGGTCAATGCTATGCGTGCGTTTTTGCTGAACAAGGGATTTATGGAGATCCATACACCGAAACTGATTGGGGCTGCGTCAGAGTCCGGAGCAGATGTTTTTGAAGTCAAATATTTTGACCGCAAAGCGTATCTTGCCCAGAGTCCTCAGTTCTACAAGCAGATGGCTATGGCTGCCGGCTTTGAACGCATTTTTGAAGTAGGACCTGTTTTCCGCGCTGAAAAGTCATTTACCAATAAGCATACGACTGAATTTACCGGTTTTGATCTGGAGTTCTCCTATATTGAAAGCTTCCGTGATGTCATGAAGCTGGAGGAGGAACTGCTGACCTATGCGCTTGGTGAGATCAAGGAAAAGTGCGGTGAGGACATCAAGCGCGTGTATGGAATTGACGTTGTTGTACCGGACAAGCCTTTCCCGGTTGTCAAGCTTGCTGAACTCTATGCGGGACTCAAGGAAGACTATGGCTATGAGGTACCGGAGGAGGAGAAGGGCGATCTGACGACAGAGGCAGAGCATCTTTCGTTTGAATGGGCTCAGAAGCATTTCGGCAGCGAATTCCTGTTTGTGACTGATTATGATGCAGCCAAACGTGCGTTCTATCATATGCGTGACGAAAAAGGTGTACCGCAGGGATATGACCTGATCTGGCGCGGATGTGAGATTACAACAGGTGCGCAGCGTGAGCATCGCTATGATATCCTCAAAGCCCAGTGTGACGAGAAGGGACTTACAGAGGATGTAAAGTTCTATCTTGAGTTCTTCAAATATGGCTGCCCGCCGCATGGCGGATTTGGCCTTGGCGTAGACCGTCTGACCATGCTTCTTCTTGGTCTGACGATTAAGGAAGCCATGTTCATCTTCCGTGGTCCGAACCGTCTGAATCCGTAGAAAACCAGCTGTCTGCAGCCGCAGACAGCTTTTTTTAATATCTAAAAAACTTTTTTAAAAGTCTTTTTGTTCGGAATTAAACATAATAACAGTCAGAATAAAGCGAATGTTCTGATCTTAAGCGCGGATAAAAACGAACGATATAAGCGATAACAGGCACGTAATGTTCGTAATAGGAGTAAATGAGCAGAAAAATTCTTTTAAAAAAGGTGTTGACAGGTTAAAGGGGATGAGATATAATGCACAAGCTGTCAGCGAGAGAGGCACACGGAAGCCCCGCCCGCCGGCATGATCCTTGAAAACGATACAGAAATGAAGAACGCGGAACAGCCAAGCTACCCGGCGAGGCTGTTCATGAAAAGACAGTCAATTCGTAAATGAGTGAATAACCTGTGGAAGGAAACTGAAACAG
>JAFUHD010000190.1 GCA_017469025.1 Clostridia bacterium | reverse complement strand
TAAAAACCGTATTTTCTGTTCCTTTGCAGCGGCAGATATGTCTTGTACGGTTGGGTTTACAGTAGCAGCGAGTACCAAACCCATGACTCTCCTTAACGGAAATCAACTGGATGCAGCAAAAGCGTGCCCTTTGGCACTGGTTCTTCGGCGGAAGCGTGGTGAAACTGCGTTTGACCAAATCGTTTGTGGAACTGTAGATGACCTTGTTACATGTTCGTCTTGCCTGACCGGGATGCTGTCAGATAACCTGCGATCGCAGATTGAAGTCACTGCCGACGATGAGCAGGACGACAAATCTGATTCCGAAAGCACAAAGCCCACCGAGCAGGAATCCAACTAAAGTGGTTCCACAGTCAAGGATAAATTTTGACAATTATTTGTTCAGTAGTAGGGGCCGGGAAACCGGCCTCTTTTTTTATGTCCAGGTGGTAATACCGCTGTGCTTTTTTTCTCCATCACCGTACTGGTAGCTATCTGTTATGTCCCGGGGTATTTTTTTGCCGTCGTTACTTTCGCACATTAACGCGGAAAAGGTTTGGCTGAAAATGTTGCCCTGCCATAGCACAGGCTGTTCGTCTGAGTCCTGACAAACCATGGTGAGACATCCAACAGGGAATGTCAAATAATGATACATTTTCGCAAATCGTGCTGTTGAAAGTAACCAAACATTTTTCCTAAAATATGGATAAGAACTGGTGCACCAAAGAGCTGATCTGGCAGACAATGCCTGATTGAACCGATGCTGCAGGCACCGGTTTCCTGGATGTGACAGAGGTGATGCATATGCAACTGACTTTTTTGGGGACAGGCGCCGGTGAGGGCTATCCGGGACTCTGGTGCCGCTGCCCGCACTGCACCTATGCGCGGAAAACAGGCGGGAAAAACATACGGGGAAACAGCTGTGCCGTGATCGATGGACAGCTCATGCTGGATATTGGACCGATGGGATTTCTGAATGCTGCCCGTTTTCAGGTGGATCTGACACAGGCGGGGATGCTGCTGATTACCCATCCGCACCCAGATCACCTGTATCCATATCATCTGCACTGGCGCATTACGGATGATGACGCACTGTCGCTGCCGTTCGGGGAACAGATGCATCGCTTTGGCCCGCGTTTTACGAATGTGCCTGAGCTGCACATCTATGGCAATGCGTGTGTGGAGAAGGCGCTCAGTACGCAGCTGGACGATTTCTCGCGCATGAAAGCCAGCTTCACCAGAATACGGGAAGGCGAAACATTTACGGATAATGGCTATACGGTGACGCCGGTCCGCGGGAATCATCATGAACCGGGATTTGCGCACAGCTACATCATTCAGAAAGCGGGAAAAACGATGATGTATGCGCTGGACAGCGGTATTTTTGACGGGGATATGCTGGAACTGGTGGGACGGTATCAGTATGACCTGATTGTGATGGAGGGGACAACAGGCCTGAATGAGCAGTATGGCGGACATATGTGCCTAGAGGCAAACAAAAAGATGGCTGCATTTTACCGGGAGCATGACTGCTTAAAGCCGGGATGCCGGATCCTGTTGTCCCACATGTCGCCGCACTGGTGCCCGCCGCATGACTGGTATGAAACCATTGTTGCCCAGGAAGGGATGGAATTGGCTTATGACGGGCTCACGGTTGAAATCTGATAAAAGACATATGTCCCTTAGACTGAAGCGTTACTGGCCTGCATATCTGATCCTGCTGCCGGTTGTGGTGTGGTATATCATTTTCTGCTATATGCCCATGGGCGGTCTGGTAATCGCGTTCAAGAAATACAGCGTGATCTGCGGTATTGCCGCCAGTCCGTGGGTGGGACTTCAGAATTTTGAAAAGCTGTTCAAATCCGGTGCTTTCATGAATTCAGTTCGGAATACCCTGATTATCAGCGGACTGAATCTGCTTTTCGGATTCCCGATTCCCATAATCTTTGCCCTTCTGCTGAATGAAATGGGCTGTGTCCGTTACAAGAAGGTGGTACAGACGGTGAGCTATCTGCCGCATTTCATTTCCTGGTCCGTGGCCGGCGGCATGATTTATATGCTGCTCTCTCCGGGGACGGGTGTATTTGGCGCAGTTGTCCGGGCGATGGGCGGCAGTCCAAAGAATTATCTGGGCATCAGTGCCTATTTCAGGCCGATAGTGGTGATTTCAGCCATCTGGAAACATATGGGCTGGTCGGCCATTATTTACATGGCAGCCATCACGTCGGTGGATGAGGAACTGTATGAGGCAGCCCGGGTAGATGGTGCAGGACGGTTTTCAAGAATGTGGCACGTTACGCTGCCCGGAATCCGCAGCATCATTGCGATCCAGCTGATCCTGCAGGTCGGACAGATTCTCAATGTGAGCTTTGACCAGATCTTCATCCTGATCAATGACCTTACGCAAAGTGTAGGGGAAACGATCGATTACTACATATATCGGGTGGGACTGGGATCTTCCAACAACTTCAGCCTGGGAACAGCATCGGGACTGCTCAAATCAGTGATCGGGCTGGGACTTGTGGTTGGTACCAATACTATCAGCCGCAGACTGACGGATGGGGAGGGAATCTGGTAATGAAAATCAGGCGCACTCCCGGTGAACGGGTTTTTGACTGGTTCAACAATATATTCATGCTGCTGATTCTGGTGGTTATGCTCTATCCGTTCTGGTATGTGTTCGTCGGCTCCTTTTCGAGTGTGGGACATCTGATTAAAAATGGTTTTGTGCTGTGGCCGGACGGCTTTCATCTGGATGCGTACCAGCAGGTTTTCAGGAACAGTCTGGTCCCCACAGCGTATGTCAATACCCTGATCGTCACAGCCGGCGGAACGCTGATCAGCATGGTTCTGACGATTATGGGCGCCTATGTCCTGTCGCTCAGGCAGCTTCCGGGACGTACAGGAATCACGCTGTTTTTCGTGTTTACCATGCTGTTTAACGGCGGTCTGGTGCCTACGTATCTGGTGGTGGTACAGCTGGGGATGATTGACCATCTGTGGGCGCTGATCCTGCCGGGCGCCATCAATACATATAATCTGATCCTGATGCGCAATTTCTTCCAGAGCGTGCCGGAAGCGCTGTATGAGGCGGCATCCATAGACGGCGAAACGATGCTGGGGTATGTGTTCCATATCCTGCTGCCGCTGTCCGGCGCGGCCATTGCAACAATTGCGCTGTTCTACGCCGTTGCGTACTGGAATGATTATTTCAAGTCCCTGATTTACATCCGGTCAAACAGGCTCTGGCCGATGCAGACGGTGCTGCGCCAGGTCCTGCAGACGGCCCAGATGAATACCCTGATGTATGATGACTCCGCGGAATCGGTGGCACCGGAAACACTCAAGGATGCCATGATCATGGTCACGGTTGTTCCGATTCTGGTGGTATATCCCTTTGTGCAGAAGTATTTTGTGAAAGGGGTCATGGTTGGCTCACTCAAAGGATAGTATCCTGCATGGCAGATGCCATGTGAAATAACAAGGAGGCTTTTATGAAAAAACTGTTTTCTCTCATCATGGTGCTCGCACTACTTTGCACTGTGACGGCTTTTGCGGCAGCAGAAGAGCCGGTGGTGCTGAATGTGTTTTATGGCACATCCCGTCCGATGAATGATGCCACCGAACTGACACACCAGTACATTCTCGAAAATCTGGGTGTTGACGTGCATCTCGAACAGGGCGACAGCTCCAACTTCAATCAGCAGCTGGCACTGCGGATGACGGACGCGGATACACCCGACATCGTCTGGTGTGACTACAATGTCTGGAAGGATTATGCGACACAAGGTGCCTGGGCGGATATCAGCGGGTACATTTCCGAAGAAAAGACGCCTGACCTGATGAAGTACGTCGGTACTGATTGGGTGTTCATGACAGTGGATGACGAAATCCTGGGCGTGCCAAGCGAACTGAGTGTGCCCTCAAGCCATGTGGTATTTGTCCGCAAGGACTGGCTGGACAAGCTGGGGCTTGATGTGCCTGTCACCCTTGACGAGTTCACCAATGTGATGCGTGCGTTTACCACCCAGGATCCGGACGGAAACGGCATAAATGACACGTATGGCCTCAGCGCAGCGGGTGCTACCTACCTGTCCTTCCTGATGGGCGCGTTCGGCGCATCTACCGAGCGTGACAACTTCCTCAATGACGATGGAACAGTGACCACAAATGCCATCAGCCCCGAGTACAGGGCGGCCCTCCAGTACCTGCATGACATCTATGCTGAAGGACTGATTGATCCGGAACTGTTCACCATGAGCGAGCAGAGCCAGGCGCAGGCCAAGTGGGGCCGCGGCGCGATGGGCCTGTGGAGCGCTTGGTTCTCACATGCCTCCAACGCCTATTCCCGTTACGATTTTGCCAGTCTGCAGCCAGATGCCGTTGTGGAGGCCATTCTTCCGCCTGTAGGCGAAAACGGCATGAGCGGAAACCTGTACTCTGCACCTTTCACGTCTGTTGTGGGAATCTCTGCAAAGAGCAGCCCTGAAAAGGTGGAAGCAGCCATTAAGTATCTCAACTTCCAGGCCAGCAACTATGGATTCCGTGTCGTGATGTATGGTGTCGAGGATGAGTTCTTTGACTGGGATCCCGAAACAGACACCACCACCTGGTACTGGGGCGTAAATGACAACAAGTCCAAATCCGGCAAGTATGAAGTGACCGATATGGAAGTGTACAAGATGCTGTTCCACGAGAATATTCAGGAGCAGACCAATGCACTTACGGATACACCGTATTCCCGCATCCGGGTTGCCGGTTCCAATATGCGCTTTACCGAACCTACACGTGAGGATATCTTCTGCATGTATCTGACGGATGAATACGTTGAATATCATGCTGATCTCGACAACTACTTCAATACCAATATGCTCGCCTTCATTATGGGCGAAAAGAATCTGGATTCCGACTGGGACGCCTATGTACAGGAATACCTGAATATGGGCGGCGAAGAGGAACGGGAAAGCCAGCTTGCGGAATACAATGCCGCACATGGCACCAATGCCACATTTGCCCAGTAAATTACCTTTTATACCCGGCCTGCTTACGCCGGGTATATTTTTGCATATAATGGGCTGGTGATGGAATGATACGATTGGGAGGTCAGTCATGAAATCGGGCAGATCGTCTCTGCTGCACAGGACACTCAGACACTATATACTGCTGATTATGGCCCCCATGCTGCTTTTGCTTTCTTTTCTGGTTGTGCTCACAGTGCGCAGCAATATGAATGCCCAGATGGAGGACGGCTTTGCCATGCTGAATATCATGGCGGAATCCATAGACCGGAATGTGCAGCTGACGGAAAACATCATAGACTCGCTGGCCGGAGATCCGGACTTGCAGGATTTTCTCTCCAATACACGGCAAAGTCCATACACGCGGGCAATTAAGGAACTGTATTCACTGCGCAGCCTCATATCCCGCGCGAAGTATTCCCTGAATGTCCTCAATGCAGACGTTGTTGTTTTTTCGCTCAGTCCGCATGTGCCGGAAAGTTACTGGTATTTTCTGAGCGGTGACCGTCTTTCTGAGATGCCCGATTACCAGCGCTTTGCCGGCAGTGAACGCAGCGAGGGCTGGAGCGGGCTGGGGATGCTGTATCCATCCAGTATTGTGCTGAATCCGGATGACAACCGGTTGGCTTTTTCCTACTATTGCCAGGTGATAACCGGTGTCGGCCGTGTGCAGGGCGTCATTAAATGCGGCGTTGCCCCGTCCGGACTGTTTGCAACCGTATCTGCGGAGGAACTGGAGGGCGAAGTGTTTGTGCTTGAAGGGACCCGTCCGGTTTACGGGAATATCCGGGACGAGGGCGTACTGTCTCAGCTTGATCCGCAGCGGCGCAGCCAGATTGTGCGCGGCAGACTGTTCCTGCGTCATGATCTGGAGGCACTGAATGTATCTCTGATGATGAGCATGGACTATTCAAGCCTGATTTCAAAAGCGCTGGTCAACGGCCTGCCGTTTCTGCTGGCCGGTATCGGAAGCTGCGCATTGCTGTACATCATGGTACGCAGCTTTGCCAACGCCGTTCAGCACAGACTCAATGAGGTGGTGGAGGTGGCCGAACAGGCAAAAATGGGACATCTGCATGTGTTCCTCCCCAACGCGAAGGATGATGAACTCGGACAGCTGGTCGATTCCTTTAATGCGTTGCTGAGTCAGCTGGAACAGAAAGCACAGGCGCAGATAGAACATGAAAAATCTGAAAAGAGAGCGCTCCAGCTGGCGCTGCAGTATCAGATGAATCCCCATTTTCTGTTCAATACGCTGAACTGGCTGCAAATGTCCATGGAGATGGAAGAAGACCGCGAAAAGCTGTCCAATGCCATTGTGCAGCTTGGCCGGTTGCTGCGCTATAACCTGAACAGCGATCTGCTGGCGCCTCTGCAGGAGGAAATTGAAAATACACGGGTCTATGTCCATCTGATGAACCTGCGCAAACATGACCTGATTGATCTGTCTGTGCAGATGCTGGCATTTGATTCCCGGCTGCGCGTGATTCGATTCCTGCTTCAGCCGCTGTGCGAGAATGCCATTCAGCACGGACTGATTCCCGGCACCCCGCTGCATATCACGATCCGGGGCAGCCTGCAGGAGGATCTGCTCTGTCTTCATGTAATCAATGACGGCACGAAAATAGAACCGGAAAGACTGTCCGCCCTGCAGGCCAGTATGGCGGAGGGACGATCTGGAAACGGAATCGGGCTTGCCAATATTGCGACACGCCTGCGCCTGTATTACGGAGATCATGCAAGTATTCAGATTGCGTCAGAGGACAGGGAGACGCGGGTGACACTGACGATTCAGATGAAACAGGAGGAAATGGCAGATGCGGCTGCTGATTGTAGATGATGATGAACTGACCGTAAAAGGGCTGCAAAAATGGATTCAGGGCATGAACATACAGCAGCTGACGCATGTGGATGCAGCGTATTCTGCCGAAGAGGCCCTGTCTTACGCGCATACCTGGAATGTGGATATTCTGATTACCGACATACAGATGGTGACAATGAATGGACTTGAACTGATTCAGATCATGAAAAAACAGGATCCGAAGATGGAATGTCTGATCATTACAGCCTACGCAAGCTTTGAATATGCCCAGCAGGCGATTGAACTGGGCGTCCGGCGCTTTCTCCTCAAGCCATTTGCAAAGGAGGAAATCGAAAGCGCAGTAACGGAGGCCATCCGGGACCGCCTGAACGCGGAGCCGGAAACCGCCTCAGTCCTTCCACCGGAGGAATATGACGGCGGCAGTCTGGTTCTGTGGGTCAGACGCTATGTGCAGTCCCATCTTGACAGGGATATCAGCATGACGCTGATCGCAAATAAGGCCAATCTGAGTTACAGCTACTTCAGCCGGGTTTTTAAGGAACAGACAGGTATGACATTCAGTACATACGTGATTGATGTCAAAATGAAAGAAGCCGTCCGCATGCTGCGCGACGGCCTCAAAACAAAGGACATAGCAGAGAAGCTCGGGTATTCCTCACCACAGAATTTCAACCGTGTTTTTTCAAAATACTGGAAGTGTTCCCCGCATTCTTTCCGCAATACGGGGAACGGCTGATCCTCTCATATCCATTTAAGACCCACAAATAACGAAGTACATCCCGATCCTAACCAATTCATCCTGCAGCTTCATCTCGATCTTATTATTATGCTGGATTCATTCTGACTGTTCTGCTCACTGACAAAAGGCGCTTGCATTGGTATTGTTTTATATCTAATGGCTGCAGATGGCATGAATTTAAACCATCCATGGCGATTTTTCATAGGAATAATCGCCATGGATGGTCTAAAGTCATCTATAGAGGTTGTGATGGGACGGAAAGCCATGCAGCAGCTTTTATTGATGATCATGTTCTCTGCAATGCTTTTATGGCAACAGGCGCAAAACGCCGGACGCAGGAGAAGATAAAAGCTTGTACTCCATATTTGCGGAAATCCGGGCTGATGAAACCATGAGGGCAATGTGGGATACATGAAGTGAAGAGAATTACTTCGTTGATGATCTTACCTGGGCTGATGAGAATCAGAGTGTGCAGGAATTGAAAAAACGAGCATTCTCAGATGCGAGGTGAACAAGTATGCAGCAAGAATGCAGGATAATCGCATCCTGTTTTTGAAAGCGGATATAGAGTTAAGCACAAAGCTAAGCACTTTATTGCCTACTGCAGGCAATACAAATCCGCTGTTGACTTCCGTGTTTCGATGAAAAATCAACGAGATGCAATTCATGAGATCAGTCTGTTCCTGTACCTTCTTTGGATGATTGGCGACTATACGCAAAAAACCATCATGAAAAGCACTTGATTCAAAGCCGATGAACATGTCGTTATTCCTCAAACAATAAATTCGATAGCTTCTTCTTATGAAGAACATCCCTTCTCACGTGAAAGTGAGAAGGGATGTTCTATATTTATGGCTGATTGACAATCGGTTTATACCGGGTACTGGGTTATGTTCTCATCTTGAAGCATCTGTCAGCGGCTTTAGTTCTTGTCTTTTCCAACAATTGTCAGAACCAATTCTCCCGTGACTTCTTCTTCCGGTAAAGAACCTTCAGCGATTGCAATAACGGTAATTTCTCCGCTTGGGCAGTCATTCTTTACGCTCAGATTTCCTTCTTTATCGATCTTGACATACTCCGAGAGTTCCGAATCTGCCAAGGACCAGGTGACCTTTTTGTTTGTGGGTTTATCCGGCGTAAAGACTGCGGTTATTTTTCTGTTCCGTCCAGCCTGTACAGTGGTATCGCTTGCATTCAGTTCAATACTGCTGACAGGCACAACGACTGTCACATTGAAGCTCATTTTTTTCTGGCTTCCGTCATCGACAGAAACAGAAATACTGGTTTTACCAGAGGCTACTGCTGTTACAATACCATTTTCATCTACAGTTGCAACCTTTGGATCAGATGATTTGTACACAAATCTCTGAATTGCATCGTCCGGTACAGCTGCAGCATAGATTTGAGTACTTTCCATTCCCGGATACAGGAAAAGCTGGTCGTTCTCTATCGATGCTTCAATGCCGGAAGCCTTTGGATGAATGTACACTGTAGCAGTTGCTGATTGTGACGGACAATACTCACTGGTGTAAGTAATCGTTAATTCCTCAAGACTGGATATATTTTGTTTGGCAGTTACGGTTGTTTTTTGTATGGATACAACATCTGAAAAGCTGCTGTCGCTTTCAAGCCATGCTGACCAGCTTACGCCGTTATTCTTTGCTTTGGCATTGACCAAATCAGGATTGGCAAAAAGTGGCTCTATCGTCAGTTTCTGTCCTGCAGAAATCTCTCCGCCCTCAATCGTGAATGCAAAGTCATCTTCTTTCAGGGTATCCGAGCAAATGATCACAAGGTGCGCATAACTCGTGATATTGTCATAGGCAAATGAGTAAGTTATCGGATAGCGTCCCTCATCATAGGCTGTAAAGACGGATTCATCTGCTGAAATAACGGTCAGATCAACATTCTTTTTCCCGTTTTCATGTGAATAATGATTCGTCCAGATGTCTCTCTTGTCTGATTCAATCATCGGGTAACATACTGACTGGTCGGGATAATTCAAAATATAGTCATACAGATTAACAGAGTCCCCTGGCCTGACAAACACAGTACTTTCAACTTCCGGGCTGGAGTCATCCGGGACCCGTTCTGTCTGAATGGTCAGTATTCTCTGGGCATAGTGTTTCTGTCCTTCTGCTACGACAAAGAAGGTAGCTGATTCCGGAACCGTATCGTAAAGCATAGACTGGTCAACATAGAGCATATTTTTCTGGACATTCATCAGCTTTTCTCTTCCGGGATTCACTTTTGCCGGAATCACGGTTATCTTTGTAACCTTTTCTCCACCTTCAAGTTCGAGCGCTGTACCGATGCTGTTCCAATAACCCCAATTGTCCGCCGGTGTAATATAGAAGGGAGCTGTTTCCCAGGCATCCAGTATCTGAGCGGACGTTTCAGAGAAGACACTCTCTTCTTTGTTTCCGGAATATCCGAGAATATTCAATTTCAGTTCTGAAGCTTCAATATCACTGTCTGCCGGTTTCGCCGAAATTGTCACTGATCCCGTCGCGTTTTCATCTATTGAAAGAAGGCCATTTTCATCTATCGTACACAGATCATTTCCATCTGTACGGTATTCGATATCCTTTCCACGAACATCCAGCATAAGCTGCTCTGCTGTTATCTGCACCTGTGTTCCTGGAATTGCACCGGCATCTGCAGAAAGCAGATAGGGATATTCGCCTGCATAAATGTTCACATCAAATGCATATTTAATATTACTGATATAAACTTCGAAAACAGCACGATAAATTCCTTTCTTATGAAAAACATATGAGGAACTGTTTTCAATACGCTCATACTCCCCGTTTTTTGCAGTTGGAATGCTGATGCTATAACCTGTGAATTCCGATGTAATCCAGTTTCCAAACATGTCACTCGGAGTAACCATTGATTCCAGATCCACCTGAATATATGACTTCGACAATTCAGGATCTGGCCCTTCATAGGGAACGACTGTTACCGGGAATGTTTCATCTACAAAGTACTCGTCATTTTCTCCGGCGATTCTCAAAGTTGCCTGTCCGGGTTTTGTCAGTTTATTTAAATTACTTTCCCATAATAAATAATGGTCGTTTCTTGATTCTATGCTGAAGATATCTTTGATAAAAGAATCTCCTTCAACCAGTTCGAGATTTAATTTGAGATTTACAGGCTCCGAAAGGCTAAAGTAGTATCCATGGACGTATCTCATGTTTAGCTTTGAATATGTATCTGATGGGCAGTATAAAACTGCTCCATCCTGATAGCTCCGAATGGTATAAGAATTTACTGAAAGCTGCCGCTTGGAAGTTGCATCCTCAACATCCTGTGGATTTCCTGCAATCAACTGCACATTATAAGTGAACATGACATTTCGATCGTACAGATCGATTGTTGCTGTATAGATACCTTCATTTTCTGCCGTATAAACCAGATCATCCAGTCCATAGATGGAATCTCCATCTACTTCAAAAGTTACACTTTCAATATTGTCCGGTAATTCTCCAAAGAAAGTTTCTACTACGTTAATGGAATCCCAGACGTCAATGTGCACTTCTTCTGTCAGAAGAGAGATTGTTTTGTCAACAGGATATGGTTCGAAAATGATTTCAAAAATCTCGTCAATATATGCAGTTTCTGATTCACCGAGCAGCTGTACAGTCAATTTTTCAGAAGTTTCCGGAGGATACTTCGCAATAATGTAAAAGCTCTCGGGATCGTTTTGAGAAACGGATATTGTTTTGAATACGGCTTCATTTCCGTCCACCAGTTTTAGTTTTAAGTCATATTTTTCTGCCGGATAGATTTCATTCCACATCCATCCGCTTGTATAGCTCATATTCTCCATTTCGACAGAAGAATCATAAAAGAGCTTAGGGCCGTCATTATCCAGGATTGCCCGCTCTTTCTCGTCTGCAAGGCCTGTTACAGCCAGCATGGACAGAGCAAGGCATAATACCAATAATAAGTACTTTCTCATATTTCCTCCTATATGTTTCTGTGAATCATAATAGTATAAAGTGACTGATCTGATTATAAATTATAATTAATATGTTGTCAATATATACAAATTTATATCTTTTTCATCCAATAACCGCGTGCGTCGCTCCCTTTTTCCTGATTCTATCTTTGTTATAGAACGTTCCCTTAAAGTTCCTTTCCGGAGACATATGGTGTTTCTGAGAAATGATATGCCAGACAAATCGTAGTTGTTCTCTCTGCAGGATAAGCTGCATGTTCTGTTGCTCAGCAACCCTTATCTCAAATTCGCTTTCCCAAACAGGCAGGAAGCAGGCTTGTTTCAATACGGAAGAGAATCCCTCTCGTTCATAGGTCAAAAAACAGAGTATAAACAATGGTAAAGGGAACAGTGTTCTTCAGGCAATGTGTGCAATGGTATATCTTCAACATCCGTTTAAAGTGGCGAAGTTCGATTCTTTATGTAAATCATTGTTATGGATCAGGTGTTTATAGGAGAGATGGTGGCTATTTTCGCGGTAACCAGGCTTTTTTATCGACGCAGATCAACCTTTACAGCCATAGCTGCTGTAAATGCTATGTGACAGGGAGTTGGTAAAAAATGAGATATTTGAACGAAATTGAATATTCTTTAACAAAAATGTAACTATATCGTAAAAAAAATCGTATAAAAATTGCAAAAACTGTGTTATGATAGTTGCAAACACATTCTGCCAATGATATTTCATTGCCAAAATAAACATAAAGTGAATAGTCACGGAAAAACCTGAAACCTGAAAGATAGCAATTTCTTATGATAGGTGCATGTGAATGCGGTAAAGACTGTTTTCTGAAAGACTTTGTTCCTGTTTTTGAAAATATGGTTTATGTAAACTTTGCTTCAGTCTTAGACGATGGTTATGAAGCTGAGCGTACCAGTGAAAAAATGCTGATGAATCTTTCAGTATTAAGATGGGCGTGTCAATCTCTCCTAAAGTTTTCCTTGTGGATGATGCTGTGGAATCAAAGTGAACATTAACTACTTGTGGATGTTAAATAATGAACCAAGACTGTCAGGAGGTTTATCCATTTGCACTTGCAGATAGCAAGCAGCCACGGAGAGAATTGATATGAATCGAAATGCTGAAGCAATTACGATATTCTGCAGTCGTCTTTATGTTGCTGATAATATACGTCCGTTGGAAATAAAAGAGTGGAGTCACTTGGCTGAACGCCTGATCTCTTTAAAATTACAGCCGGGAAACTTGTTGGATTTTGAAAAGCAGGATTTTATTGACCAACTTCAGGTATCTGAGGAAGAAGCTGAACGATATGTACGGCTTCTTGATCGAAGCGGCAGTCTTCGCTCTGAACTGAGTAAATATGAAGACATGGGTATCCGGATAGTTACACGTGCAGATTCCGGGTATCCACGTCAATTAAAAAGGAAACTGGGACACACATGTCCTCCACTATTCTATTATGCAGGCAGTCTGGATCTCTTAAACAGACAGTCTGTGGGTTATGTCGGTTCCCGATCGATTGATACATCGGATATTGATTTTACAAAAAAGACAGTCAGGAAAACGGTTGAAAATGAATATGCGGTTGTTTCTGGAGGTGCTAAAGGCATTGACACTGTATCTACTGCTGTATCACTAAGCGAGGGCTCGTCGGCAATTGAATATGTTTCCGGCTCTATGATGCGTAAAATGCGGGATCATGATTTGCTAAGGGCCATTCGGGATGACCGTATGCTGTTGATGTCAGTGGTTGTTCCAACTGCAGAATTTAATGTTGGCATAGCGATGATGAGAAATCGTTATATCTATGCACAGTCAAGCGGAACCATTGTTATTCGATCAGATAAAGGAAAAGGTGGTACTTGGGCAGGCGCTACCGAAAATCTGAAAAAGAGCATTTGTCCTACTTTTTGTAGAGTTTGTGATTATCCCGGCAACAAAGCGCTTTTAAAAATGGGGGCTATTCCGATTAATGATGAATGGGATGGAAATGTTGATATCTCATATGAATTTGTTGCTGCTAATGAATCTGTTCCCGCTTCCCCAAAAGTAGCAAAACATGTTGATCGTGCAGTACAGATCAGCCTTTTTGATTAAGTCAAAATATGATTGGAGGTACCAGGTTATCTGGTACCTCAATTGACTTTAAGCAGTATTTTCGGGACTTTTTGCATGTCAGGTGAAAAAGTATGACCGGTTGTTTTTTACAGGTTTAAACTTGAACGATTGGGATACTGGCAATATAACAACTGAAGCGGGGAAGAATTGAAAGGAACACGATGAGTTTGAATAATACGTTGTATATCCAAATAGTTATCGTGTCACAGCTGCACTGGAATGGCAACTCTCCGTTATTTCTGTAAGGTCTTTGTAGAGATGTTTATTAGTTTGACAGAAATGGTAAAGACTGACAAAATAGACAAGATTTCTTGACTCGATTTGTTTTTTCACGTACAATGCTTTCAGAAAAATTGATGAATCCTTATCGATTTGGCGTAACGCAAAGTGTCAGATTGACAAAGATGGTCAGATGGAAAACAGGTATGCTGAAAGCATCGGTTTTCTGCATAAAGATGAGTTGGCCCGGTACGCGGTGCCGGTTTGACAAATAAGGTGCAGCAGCCAGACTGCAAGCCAGACGGTCTGTCTGTTTGCCCGTAAACGAGGTGATTTGCATGACAATCGCAGATATGGTCAGAATCCTTAACGCGAAAGTGCTTATTGGTGCGGACAAGCTGGATACGCCGGTATATACGGCCTGCTGCTCCGACCTGATGAGCGATGTACTGGCGTTTGTTGATGAAAAAACGGTTCTGATTACAGGACTTACCAATCCGCATGTCGTTCGGACGAGCGAAATGCTGGATCTCAAGTGCCTGGTCTTTGCACGGGGAAAGATTCCGACACAGGATATTCTCGAAAGTGCGGAGGAACAGGGGCTGGTCGTCATTGCAACCAAACTGACTGCATTCTCGGCATGTGGTGTATTGTATGAAAATGGTTTGCGCGGTGTACCTGTACCGGAGGAGTGGGATTCAAGGGAGGGCGGCTGATGGAACCGTTATTTAAAACAAGCTATGAGGTTGCGAGGGCGGACTATACCAGTGCCGGACGCGCCTCTGCTGATATCAAGCGGCGCCTGAAACAGCTTGGCGTAGGCGGCGATGTGCTGCGCCGTGTTGCGGTTGCTTCCTATGAGGTAGAACTTAATCTGGTTATCCATTCCCTTGGCGGAGAACTGGAACTGAATGTATTCCCGGATGCCGTGCAGCTGGTATCTGCTGACCGGGGACCTGGAATTCCGGATCTGGCCATGGCCATGAAGGAAGGATACTCAACTGCGAATGACGAGGCGCGTTCCCTTGGGTTTGGCGCAGGTATGGGTCTGCCCAACATGAAGCGGAATGCAGATGAATTTAATATAGAGAGTACGGTTGGTGTTGGGACAACCATTACCATGCGGTTTCACCTGGCATAAATGGTCCCTGACTCTCCAAACAGTGAGGTAAGCATTATGGAAGAAAGACCTTATCATTCCGTACGCCTTGCAAAGGAACTGTGTAAAGGGTGCACCAATTGCTTGAAACACTGTCCCACAGAGGCAATCCGTGTTCGCGGCGGCAGAGCCCGTATCCTGGATTCGCTCTGCATTGACTGCGGGGAATGTATACGTGTATGTGATTATCATGCCAAGGTAGCGGTAACGGATCCGCTCAGCATGATCAAGAATTTTAAGTATGCCATTGCGCTGCCGGCACCATCCCTGTACGGCCAGTTCAGAGGACTGCAGAAGCCGGAATATGTTGTTGAAGCCCTGCGCTGCATTGGTTTTGATGATGTGTTTGAAGTGGCACGCGGTGCAGACGTTGTAACGCGCGCGATCCGGGAAAAGCTGAAACAGCCCGGCCTGCCAAAGCCGCTGATTTCATCGGCCTGCCCGGCAGTTGTGCGCCTGATTCAGGTCCGCTTTCCGGAACTGATCGAGAATATTGTGGATATCCGTCAGCCCATGGAAGTGGCGGCAACCATTGCCAGGTCGGAATTCTGCCGGGAACATGGCTGTGCACCTGAGGAAGTTGGCTGCTTCTTTATCACGCCGTGTCCTGCCAAGATGACTGTCATTCACCGGCCAATCGGACAGAAAAAGTCAGATGTAGACGGTGCCATTTCCATCCTGGAACTGTACGGTCTGCTGCTTCCGTATGTGGAGAAGATGGTCAGCGATCCGAATTTCCGTCCGGCAACCAAATATGGTGTTGCCTGGTCCACATCAGATGGTGAAGCGAATGCGGTTTGCCCGGGGAACAGTCTGTCGGTAGACGGCATTGACAATGTCATCCGGGTTCTCGAAGAGGTCGAGAACAACAAGCTGATGGACCTTACCTATTTCGAAGGCAATGCCTGTATGGGCGGCTGCGTTGGCGGTCCGCTGACATTTGAAAACAACTATGTAGCCAAGAATACCATCCGGCAAATGGTCAAGCAGATGCCGGAGGTACATCCGGACAAGGATGTGCCGGCCTCCATGCTCAACAAGTATCCTACCAAGAATGATGAGGAGATTGAGGAACGGGATGCCATCCGGCTGGATGACAATCTGCAGGAGGCCATGCGCAAGATGGTGCGCATGAATGAAATCATAGAGCGTCTTCCGGGATATGACTGCGGATCATGCGGTTCACCGACCTGCCGTACGTTCGCGGAGGACATTGTGCGCGGGTACTGCAATGAGATGGACTGCATTCATATCATGCGGGACAAGCTCAAGGTTATGGCTCAGGAAATGGTGGAACTGGCACAGACCAAACGGGAATAACAGAGGCGCGGTGCCTGCGCCGGCCGGTCAGGAAATGAAAAAAGCAAAAGCTGCGTTATGATGAAGATGGCCCGGCATCTGTTCCGGTCTGTTGGGATTTGATTACGGCAAAGGTGTAAGCTGCGCTATTGTCCGGTCTGTTGAAAGCTGACTACAGCAGAAGTTGCAGTGGCCGAAGGGCAAAGCTGCTATAGATGGAGGTTTATATGCTTGTTTCTGAATTGATTCCGCTTATTGAGGCGAAGAATCTGACACCGACGATTTCCACGGAACGGCCCGTTACGTGCGGGTATGTCTGTGATCTGCTCAGCTGGGTAATGTCGCACGGGGACAGTGGAATGGCCTGGGTGACCGTGCAGACGCATATGAATGTGGTTGCTGTGGCTGTACTCTCTGAAATGGCGTGCATTATACTGCCTGAGAACATTGACATGGAAGAAGAGAGCCTGGCCAAAGCCGTGGATGAGGACATGGTTGTGCTTACCTCTCCGCTGAGCGCTTATGAAATCTGCGGCCGGATGGCGGCCAGGGATATTCCGGCGCACAACTGAGATGGCCGAATTTTTCTGTGACCTGCATATTCATTCCTGCCTTTCACCCTGCGGCAGCGATGATATGACGCCGGCCAATATCTGTGGAATGGCGGTTGTGAAGGGCCTGCAGATGATAGCGGTGACTGATCACAACACGGCCAGAAATCTGCCGACGGTCAAACTGATCTGTGATGCATATGGCCTTGGCATGATTCCGGGAATGGAAATTACGACCCGTGAGGAAGTGCACCTGCTTGGGTATTTTCCGACTGTGGATGCGGCACTTGATTTTTCGGATTTCCTGAAGCCGCATATGCCGAAGCAGAAGAACAAACCGAAACTGTTCGGCAATCAGCTGATCATGGATGAAGATGACAACGTGATCGGGGAGGAGGACACGCTCCTGATCGGTGCGTCCGATCTTAAGCTTTCCGAACTGACAAAACTTGTACGTGAGGCGGGCGGCGTGCCGGTTCCGGCACACATCAACCGCGGATCCAATGGTCTGCTGGTAAACCTTGGCATGATGCCGGAGGAACTCGGTTTTACCGCTGTTGAGGTCTGGCGTGCACTTCCCTGTGCGCATTCGCCTCAGGCCGGCAAGGTCGTGCTCCATTCATCGGATGCTCATTATCTGGGCGATATCCTGGAGCCGGAGATAACAATAGAGCTTCCTGAGGCAACGCCGGAGGCATTCCTTGAGTATCTCCGGGCTGGAAAACCCAATTCCCAGTAAATTACTATGATTTTGAATAATCCGAATACTGTCGCGGTATTCGGGTTATTTTTTCACATGGAGGCAGGCAAAAGGAAAAAAGTGCCTTACTTCGGTCAAATTTCTTTGAACATTTTTAAGGGGAGATTGTTAAAATATATACAATCCATGTATTTTGTGATATAATCCCCGATGGCTTGATAGCACCAAGCGGTTATTTTGTAAGGAGGTTAAAAGAATCTCATGGATCAGTCCAAGGAAAAGTTTGCTCAATTGCAGGAGCTCATCGATTCCCACAAGGGTCAAAAGGGAGCCCTGATGCCTGTTCTGCAGGGAGCACAGGGAATTTTTGGATGCGTTTCAGAAGATGTGCAGAAGTTCATCGCTGAAGGACTCGGCGTTACATTAAGTGAAGTCTACGGTGTCGCAACTTTCTATGCCCAGTTCTCTCTGCATCCAAAGGGAGAATATCTTATCAGCGTATGTCTGGGTACAGCATGCTATGTCAAAGGAAGCCAGAGCGTTCTTGACAAGCTGTCTGAGGTACTCGAGATTCCTGTCGGCGGAACAACGCCTGATGGCAAGTTTACGCTTGAGGCAACCCGCTGCCTTGGCGCATGCGGTCTGGCACCTGTTATGATGATCAACGGCGAAGTGTACGGACGTCTGACGCCCGACGCGGTTCCCGGAATCATTGCAAAGTATAAGGCCAAAGACTGAGGATAAGCGATGAAAGAAATATCCCTGCATTTGCTTGACATTGTACAGAACAGCGTAAAAGCAGGTGCCAGCCATGTGGACATTCGTTTCAGGCTGGATGCCTCAGGGGTTCTGGAAATGGGCGTGCGTGATGATGGGTGCGGTATGGATCCTGAGTTTCTTGCACGCGTAAGGAGCCCGTTTACAACAACCCGTACCACACGAAAAGTCGGTCTCGGCATTCCGCTGCTCATGCAGAATGCAATGCAGTCCGGTGGACGGGTGGATATTGAAAGCAAGGTTGGCGAAGGAACGGACATTGTTGCGTACTTTGTGACCAGCTCTATTGACTGTCTGCCGCTGGGAGACCTCGCCTCGACCATGGCGTCCATTATCATGGGAAGCCCGGACAAGCCTGAGTTTTCAATTCAGTGTTCGAGTCCGGCTGGCGAAATGTCCTTCTCGACCGAAGAAATCCGGCCGGTGCTGGAAGGCGTATCCCTGGCGGAGCCTGGTGTCGTACAGTGGATCAGGGAATCTCTTGATGAAGAAATTCAACCAATTTTGGGAGGAATCATGAAATGAAATCAATGGCAGAACTTGAAGCGATCCGCAAAGCAACTCTTTCTCGCATCAATCTGCGGACTGAGGAAAAGGGCGAGACCACCCGTGTTGTCATTGGTATGGCAACTTGCGGAATTGCCGCTGGTGCCCGTCCGGTCATGCTCGCTTTTATGGATGAAATTGACAAGCGGAAACTGGGTCATGTAACTGTTTCTCAGACCGGCTGTATCGGCATGTGCCGTCTTGAGCCTATGGTCGATGTCATTCTTCCGGGCAAGGAGAAGGTTACCTATGTCCATGTGAAGCCTGAGATGGTGCCGCGCATTGTTGCAGAGCACATCGTAAACGGCCGTCCGGTCGATGAGTACACCATCGGCGCGGCTGAGAAGAACTGATCTGGAGGATGACGTCATGGAAATATATCGCGCACACGTGCTGGTCTGCGGTGGTACCGGCTGTTCATCCTCTGGTTCCGCAACGCTGATCGAGCGTTTTAATGAGAAAATTGCTGAGAATGGCCTTGAGAAGGAAGTAAAGGTCATTCGTACCGGCTGCTTCGGTCTGTGCGAAGCCGGCCCGGTTGTTATCGTATATCCGGACGGCACCTTCTACAGCCGTGTCAAGCCGGAAAACGTTGATGAGATCGTTACCGAGCATCTGCTCAAGGGCCGCAAGGTCGAGCATCTGGTCTATACGGACCATGCCACCCATGAGCAGGATGCCAACAAAGCGCTGGATGACATCACGTTCTACAAGTACCAGAAGCGTATTGCACTGCGTAACTGCGGTGTTATCGATCCGGAGAACATCGATGAGTATCTGGCCATGGACGGCTATCTCGCACTTGAGAAGGCCCTCACCAAGATGACCCGTGAGGAGGTCATTGATGAGATCCTGAAGTCCGGACTTCGCGGCCGTGGCGGCGGCGGATTCCCGACCGGCCTCAAGTGGAAGTTCACCTACAACAGCGTATCTGACCAGAAGTATGTTGCCTGTAACGCCGACGAAGGCGACCCGGGCGCGTTCATGGACCGTTCCATTCTGGAAGGTGACCCGCATGCCATCATCGAGGCCATGGCCATTGCCGGCTATGCCATCGGTGCAAGCGAGGGCTACATCTATGTCCGTGCCGAGTATCCGATCGCTGTCAAGCGCCTGACCGTTGCCATCAAGCAGGCTGAGGAATATGGTCTGCTGGGCGACAACATCTTCGGGACTGACTTCAGCTTCCGTCTGTTCATCCGTCTCGGCGCCGGCGCGTTCGTCTGCGGCGAGGAAACCGCTCTGATGCATTCCATCGAGGGCAAGCGCGGTGAGCCGACCACCCGTCCGCCGTTCCCGGCTGTGAAGGGTCTGTTTGCAAAGCCGACCATGCTGAACAACGTTGAGACCTATGCCAACGTAGCCCAGATTATCCTCCATGGCGCTGACTGGTACAATTCCATGGGTACCGAGAAGTCCAAGGGCACCAAGGTATTCGCACTCGGCGGCAAGATCAACAACACCGGTCTGGTCGAGGTCCCGATGGGCACCACGCTCCGGACAATCATTTACGACATCGGCGGCGGATGCCCGAACGGCAAGAAGTTCAAGGCTGTTCAGACCGGCGGCCCGTCCGGCGGATGTCTGCCTGAGTCCCTCCTTGATACCCCTGTCGACTATGACAACCTGATTGCTGCGGGCTCCATGATGGGTTCCGGCGGTATGATTGTCATGGATGAAGACAACTGTATGGTCGACATTGCCCGGTTCTATCTCGACTTCATCGTCGACGAGTCCTGCGGCAAGTGCACGCCGTGCCGTGTCGGTACCAAGCGCATGCTGGAGATCCTCAACCGGATCGTCAACGGCAAGGGCAAGGAAGGCGATATCGAGAAACTCGAAGAGCTGGCTCAGACCATCAAGTCAACCGCCCTTTGCGGACTTGGTCAGACTGCGCCTAACCCGGTTCTTTCCACACTGCATTTCTTCCGCGATGAGTATGAAGCGCACATTAAGGAAAAGCGTTGTCCTGCACATCACTGCAAGGCGCTCCTGCAGTATGTCATCACCGACAAGTGCCGCGGCTGTACTGCCTGCGCGCGTGTCTGCCCGGCCCAGGCCATCACCGGCGAGGTCAAGAAGCAGCACGTCATCGATCCGGATAAGTGCCGGAAGTGCGGTGCATGTATGGAGAAGTGCCGTTTCGGTGCCATCACCAAGATGTAAGCGGAGGAAAGAAACAATGGAGAAAATGATTAGCCTTACAATTGATGGTGTACAGGTGCAGGTGCCTAATGGTACAACGGTACTTGAGGCGGCCAGACAAGCTGGCATCCATATTCCTACCCTGTGCTTCTTGAAGGGGATTAACGAGATCGGTGCCTGCCGTATGTGCGTTGTGGACTCCGGTGCCCGTTCTCTCCAGGCTGCCTGCGTGCTGCCGGCGTCCGACGGCATGGTGGTCAAAACCAATACCCCTGCGATCAAACAGTATCGCAAGAACATCCTCGAGCTGACCCTGTCCACCCACGAGAAGAAGTGCCTCAGCTGTATCCGCAGCCAGAACTGCGAACTGCAGAAGCTGTGCCTTGAACTCGGTGTTGAAGACGGAGACAAGTACGAGGGCGTCAAGAACAATTACACGATCGACGATCTCTCACCGTCGATTGTCCGCGACAACAACAAGTGCGTGCTCTGCCGCCGCTGCGTTGCAGTCTGCGCAAATGTACAGAACGTCGGCGTTATCGGACCGGTTAACCGCGGCTTCAAGACTGCGATTGAGTCTCCGTGGGGTCTCAAGCTCAATCAGATGGGCTGCATTAACTGCGGACAGTGCATTGTCAACTGCCCGGTCGGTGCGCTCTATGAGAAGGACGATACCCGTGAGGTCTGGGACATGCTGGCAGATCCGGAGCTGCATGTTGTCATCCAGCCGGCCCCGGCTGTCCGCGCTGCACTCGGCGAGGAATTCGGTTATCCGATGGGCACCTCTGTCACTGGCAAGATGGTCAGCGCGATGAAGCGTCTGGGCTTCGACCGTGTGTTCGATACCGACTTTGGTGCCGATCTTACGATCATGGAAGAGGCGAACGAACTGGTCGAGCGCATCACCAATGGCGGCAAGCTCCCGATGATCACCTCCTGTTCTCCGGGCTGGATCAAGTTCGCGGAGACCTATTATCCGGACTTCCTCGACAATCTGTCCAGCTGCAAGTCCCCGCATGAGATGACCGGTGCCATGGTCAAGACCTATTATGCCGAGAAAGCCGGCATTGATCCGTCCAAGATCAAGGTTGTGTCAGTCATGCCCTGCACGGCCAAGAAGTTCGAGGCCAAGCGGCCTGAGCTCGGTCATGACGGCCTGGCGGATGTGGATGTTGTCATCACCACCCGTGAACTGGCCCGCATGATCAAGGAAGCCGGCATCAACTTCAATGCACTTCAGGACAGCGACTTTGACAGCCTGATGGGCGAATCCACTGGTGCAGCCGTCATCTTCGGCGCCACCGGCGGTGTTATGGAAGCTGCTCTGCGTACTGCCTATGAGACCATCACCGGAACGAAGCTTGAGAATGTTGAGTTCCATGAGGTCCGCGGCGTCAAGGGCATCAAGGAAGCGACAATCAAGATCGGCGACAGCGATGTCAGCGTTGCTGTAGCAAGCGGAACGGGCAATGCCAGCCAGCTGCTGGACGATGTCCGCGCGGGCAACAAGAACTATGCCTTCATCGAAGTCATGGCCTGCCCCGGCGGCTGCGTCAACGGCGGTGGACAGCCCATCGTCTCCTCCACTGTCAAGATGGAGTGCGACATCCGTGCCGAGCGTGCCAAGGCGCTTTACGGTGAGGACCGTGCCAAGGAACTGCGCAAGAGCCATGAGAACTCTGAGATCAAGCAGATCTATGATGAGTATCTTGGAAAGCCTGGCAGCCATCTGGCTCACGAGCTCCTGCATACCCATTACACAAAGCGTCCACTTTATACCGAGTAAACAGCCAAAAGAGGATTTCCGCCTGATGCGGGAATCCTCTTTTCATGCGTTGTGAAGGGGTAACGGTCAAAGTCCCGAAGATACTTGTGAGTCTTTTCTGCATGACTATCGTCATGAATTACGGCCTTTCACAGGCCGTTTTTGTTCTTACGAAATAATAATGGAAGACGTGCCCCTTTGGAATAGTGGGTTCTTTCTCTGAACGGATTAGATTTCTCAGCATTTGGTGAATAACTGCTTTTATATGAATCTTTGTTTAGATACCCGCTGATATCATGTTATGATGTGAGGGCATAAAGGTTAACCCCCATTTATACCAGTGCTAAAAAACACCAAGTAAAGGCTACATCACATAGCCGTTATCTCGTAGAGACTATAATTATTTTGCTACTGTAAGACCCTGATCCGGATTT
>JAFUHD010000189.1 GCA_017469025.1 Clostridia bacterium | reverse complement strand
TGAAGTTGTCTACAAAATAGTCGTAGATTTCATCTTCATCAAGGTCGTTTCCATCAATCAGAAGCTGCGTATCATAGCGATATTCCAGCATGTTTATTCCTCCATCAGATCAGTCACTAACTATGGTCTGTCGCGTCTGGCCATCTCATAGATCATAATCCCTGCCGCCACGGATGCATTGAGGCTCTCCGCCCCGCCGCGCATCGGCAGTTTCAAATGATGGGTCGCCGCCGCGCTGACCGCTTCACTTATCCCGTTTCCTTCATTTCCAATCACAAGGACTGCTGGTCCTGACGGGCAGCCATCATAAAAATCAGCGCCGCCCAGCTCGGATGCAATCACCGCATAATTCTCCGCGCGGTATTTTGCAAGACAGTCTGCCAGATTCTGGACCGCTGCAATCCTTACATGGAAAACAGAACCCATGGCAGCTGCCAGTGTCTTCGGCCCGTACAGGTCCGCACATCCGGCGCCAAGAATGCATCCGCTGAATCCGGCCGCATCCGCTGTCCGTATCATCGTCCCGACATTGCCGGGATTCTGTACGGCGTCCATCGCCAGAATCAGGTTCCCTGACGGAAGTGCATTGTCCTGTACAATCCGGCACAGACAGATTATCCCCTGAGGCGTTTTTGTCTCGCACAGGCTTTCCATCACCGCATCGCTGACCGCAGCAACCCCGATTCCTGCGTCCTCAGCTGCCCTGGCAACAGCGGTATTTCGTTCCGTATCCCGGCTGAGATAGACTGCCTCAAGCACACCGGATGCAAGTGCTTCCTCTGCCATCCGCGGGCCTTCCACCAGATAGCGGCCGCTTTCGCGCCGCTCACGGGCTTTTGCCAGCTTCCGGAGTGCCTGTATTTCCGGATTCCGGATGCTTTCAAAAACCTTCATGCTGCCTCCCGATGACAGATGAAACGGCATATGCCGCTCCATTCATATATCCTTACAAAAAACGTCTCTGGCTAAAACCACTGCATTGTAGCTTAAAAAGGTACATCATGCAATCCTTTTTTTTAACGATAGCAAAAGTCAGTAAAAAAAGGAACTCTTTTTGGACCAATTTTGAACAGCAGCTGCCTGTATTTCAGGCATTTTCCGCATCACAGACAGCAGAACAGCGGCACACCCCGGCCGCACATGCACATGCTGCACAGATACATGGCCATAATGGAGACACAGGGGCTGGCTACATTGCCCATATTCCGGCGTCCATACTGCTGTCCAAACTCCGAATACCCGCGGCCGCCGCTCTGCAGTTCCGACAGGAACTGCTGATATTCCATATTGGACGGTTCCATATTGACCGCCTGACGGGCATATTCCATGGCCTGTGCCTGATTGTTCAGGCCTGTCTGTGCCAGAGCGCTCAGAAAATACCATCTGGCGCTGCGTTCTCTCGGCGATACCATGCCGAGTGCGTTGAGCGCTTCCGTATAATGGCCCGACTGAATATAGTTGTATGCCGCCTGCATCTCAGGCGTGTACTCCTGCCGCTGTCCATAACCGCCATAGCTGCTGTTTCCATAGCTGCTTCGGCTGCCATAGGCACCGCCGTACTGGCGGAAAAACTCCTCAAAGGGATCCTGATAGGTCTGACGGTACTGCTGCTGGCCGGCACTGCCCCCGCCGTATGAGCTTCCATTGTATCCGCTGCCGGCGCGCGTTCCGCCGCCCTGCCGCTGATGCATGATCTCCTCATAGGCCTGCTGTACCTCCAGAAACCGCTTTTCACACTGTTCCTGATCCGGCTTTCCGACATTGGCATCCGGATGGTACCGTTTGCACAGCTGACGGTATGCTTTCTTGATTTCGTCATCCGTCGCGCCCCTGGATACGCCTAATACCTGATATGGATCCATCATTTGCCTTTCTCCTGTCGCCGTGCTGCCGCCTGTTCAAACCGCTGCCAGATGCCTGAATACAGAATATTCCGCATAATCTCCGCATCCTGCAGAACCGGAAGCCGTTCAAAAGCCGCCGTCGCACCGGCCATGATGCCGTCCAGCATCATCTGGGTATTTTCATTGAATCCCGGCTGATCCATGCGGGCGATCAGCGGATTGTAGCTTTTATGTTTAATGTCTGCCTCAAGATCCTCAAAGCAGTCTTCAAGATAAATGAATTTGCCAAGACCATACCCGAGGGTGCGAAGATCGCGGCTGTATACATCCTCGCGCATGACAAACAGCTCTGCCAGCATGGTACCGGTCAGGTTTGCCGCGGCATCGAGTACCTGGTCATTCCGCTTTTCAATCTCATGCAGCGCGGTTACATACTTTTCGACCGCATCACGCTGCCTCGGCCACCGCTCTGCGCAGTGCTCGGCTGCCTTTCTGAGCACGGCACTCTCCGCCAGCCGGTCCACGCGCCGCTCGTCCTCCCAGCCGTCACGCAGATCATAATAGGAAACAATGGCCGACAGATCCGCGCAGTAATCAATCACTTCGTTGTGCAGCATCTGCCGCTTTGCCACGGGATGGAGCAGACATCTGTGCTGTTCCTCCGCAGTTTCCGGTTCATACAGGGATGTCAGGAGCATGGCCAGGAACGTCATCTCAAAGCTGAGCGCCAGCCGGCTCGCCGCGCCTGTCTGTTTACCAAGCGCCCTGCACAGTCCGCAATAAAATGCCCGGTACCGGTAGAACTCACGAAACCGGAGTTCATCCTTTCTGGCAAGCATAACACCCAGCATCTGCCCATTTCCTCCTGTCCCGTACTTGTACTTTCGGTCCCTGTCAACAGCAGCTGTCATTACTTGACAAACCAGCGTCTGCGCCCGGCCATATCTCACATCTCCATCTGATTCTGTCCAAAGGCAGCAGATTATGCCATAGCGCCCGGCCGCCTGTCGCTGCGCCTGCTATACTGGTTCCGCTTTTTAACCTTGCGGGATTATATCATGTCCTTAAAACCTTGACAATAAATCCGGAACAAACTGTCGTTTTTCGGGTCCGTAACCCACAAAAACCTGCCGGATAACCGGCAGGTTCATCAAAAGTAACCCGTCATCTGCAGGCACATCTCCTGCAGGATGGACATCATCTGAATGTCATAGCATGAAGTGAATCAGACCGCGGCACTCTTTTCCGTTTTTGTCAGAATCCACGGGAAGATAAATACCACATAGAACACCTGAAGGAAGCAGGAAATCATGGTTCCGGCAGGACCGCCGATCCCGTTCTTGACCAGAGGGACCAGAATCAGGCTGACCGCATAGTAGCTGAGAATGCCGGCAGCAGCACGTGTAAGTTTCTGCTTCAGCGGCACATCTGTGGAAAATCCTGCAAACCGTCTCTCCATTACCCAGCCGACCAGGAACGCGATACACCATCCGCAGCCCTTGAAGGTATCATTTGCCATCTTGGCGCCGTCAACCAGGAGTTTTCCTTCTGCATCATAATCCATGGGATAAGGCTTTACCGCAGCATAGACTGCCACTGCAATCGCCAGTACCAGGCCCACTGCGGCAACCAGCCAGTCCTTCCCGGGGTTTTTGTCAACCCAGTTCATCAGCCGGTAAACAAGTGCCAGCACGAGCGATCCCAATATCATACCGACCAGAACGTCCTGCGGCGTATGCACACCCAGAAAATTCCGGCTGAACCCGACCAGCAGTACGATGAGACCGGCAGTGATCCGAAGGACGCCAGGCATGTCCCCACGGACAGCCAGACCGCCGAAGATCGATGTGGCATTCATTGTATGGCCGCTCGGGAAGGAATATCCCGTTGCCGTCGTTATGGAATTGCCATAGGGTATGATGCGGCTGTCCCGGATCCAAGGACGATATGCACAGGCTGTAACCTTCAGCACGCCGTTTACAAGACGGTTGCCGCTCCAGCCCATCATGAGATAGGTTCCAAGAGACTTGTCAACGCTCCAGTAAACCAGTGCCATGATGACCAGGGCCGTGTTCAGTTCTCCCAGGAAAGTCATCTTGTTCAGAAAATCAGTAAGTATGCCGCCCACACCGTTGCGGAAATCCTGCAATGCCAGAAGAATGTTGATATCCATATTCTTTCTTCCTTTCTATTGGTTCCGGATTGTTTCCGGAATCTCAGTCAAATTTCAGATACGCGCCTTCCATCGGGGAGGCGGCATGCTCGCTGAATACACGCAGCACACCGCGCGCATACTTCCGCGGTCTGGGTTTCCACTGCTGTTTCCGCTTCGCAAGAACCGCGTCTATCTCCTCAGGCGTCTTCTGTTCTCCGAGTATGCCCACAATGTCAAGCACACGTTCCTTTACATCCAGCCGGATCAGATCGCCCTCTTCCACCAGCGCAATGGGGCCGCCCGCCTGTGCCTCCGGACTGCAGTGTCCGATTACAGGACCTGTTGAAGCACCGGAGAAGCGGCCGTCCGTGATCAGGGCAATCGTCCGTCCCAGTTCTCTGTCAGAGCTGATCGCCTCAGAGGTATAGAACATTTCAGGCATACCGGATCCCTTGGGCCCCTCATACCGGATAAAGACCGCATCCCCCGGCTGCACCCTGTGATGGAGAATGGCATCTATCGCCTCTTCCTCACTGTCAAACGGGCGTGCACGAAGCGTCGCGCTGAACATTTCCTTCGGGCATGCCGTATGCTTGATGACAGCACCAAGCGGCGCCAGATTGCCTCTCAGAACCGCAATGGAACCATCTGTACCAATGGGATCATCATACGGCTTTATGATATCCGTCTTTGCGAGATGAATGCCGTACTTCCGGTTTGCCTCATCGAGCCAGCCCTGACACCGCTCATAAAATCCGTCTGCCCGCAGTTCATCCAGATTTTCGCCGAGCGTCTTTCCCGTCACGGTCATGACATCCAGATGCAGGTATGGCCGAAGTTCCTCCATGATGGCCGGAACACCGCCGGCATAGTAGAAGAATTCTGCCGGCCACTGACCGGCCGGCCTCAGGTTCAGCAGATAATGCGCATTGCGGTGAATCCGGTCAAATGTATCCCCGTCAACATGCAGTCCCAGCTCATGGGCGATCGCCGGCAGATGCAGCAGACAGTTGGTTGAACCGGATATCGCCGCATGCACCAGAATGGCATTTTCAAAGCTCCTGATTGTCACAATATCCGACGGTCTGAGGCCTTCCCTGGCCAGTTCAACCGCCCGCTTGCCTGCACGTCTGGCATAGTCCGTCAGGTCTGGACTCGTCGCCGGAAGCAGCGCACTGCCCGGCAGGGACAGCCCCAGCGCCTCTGCCATGATCTGCATGGATGATGCCGTTCCGATAAAGGAACATGCGCCGCAGCTTGGGCACGCATTTTCCTTTGCCCAGCAAAGCTTCTCCTCACCGATCTCTCCGCGTTCGTACTGGGCCGAATACATGCCCAGCTGCTCAAGCGTCAGCAGTTCCGGACCCGCATTCATCACGCCGCCGGTTACCATCACCGCAGGAATATTGACGCGCATCATGCCCATCAGGCTGCCGGGCATGCCCTTGTCACAGCTTGCAATGAACACAGCGCCGTCAAACGGTGTCGCATTCTCATGAATTTCGATCATGTTCGCGATCATTTCACGGCTGGCCAGTGAATAGTTGATCCCGTCCGTTCCCTGACTTTCCCCGTCGCACATGTCCGTACAGAAATAACGTGCACCATGTCCTCCGGCTTCTGCCGCACCCTGACAAGCAGCCTCAACCAGACGGTTCAGATGTCCGGATCCCGGATGGCTGTCACCAAAGGTACTTTCCACCATGATCTGTACTTTATCCAGATCATCCGGTTTCCATCCCGTTCCCAGACGCAATGGATCCAGTTCCGGTGCCAGCGTGCGCATTTTCTGACTGATCAGTTCCATTTCATCTTCTCCCCTGCATTGTTTATCGTAAATACTGTACAGGATTCCATACTTTCAGTCAAGACTCAGTACCTTCTGTAACACAAAAAAAGGCTCAATCACTTTTTAGGGGAGACGTGTCACTGGTCGTTGTGGCTCTTGTGGAGAATAGGTATTATAGCCATTCTACAACCGAAGCGGATTTACTTGGAGTGGAAGAGGTGGTAGCCTAGCTGGCGAGCCAGTCCCTTTTATATCCGATTCCCGTACTGGCCGCTATCTGTCATGGCCGCGGGGGACTTTTCCTGTGCAGCTATATGCAGAAGAAAATATTATACTTCGCACAAAAC
>JAFUHD010000188.1 GCA_017469025.1 Clostridia bacterium | reverse complement strand
TGTTCTTCAGACGATATCCAGGTTAAATGAGACTGGAGCAGCAGCAGAGATGATTCAGAGGCTTAATCTTCATGGCATATCGCTGTTCATGGGAGATCGTGGTTATGGCAGCCTTAATCTCATAGAAACCATTCGCAGAAAAGAAAACCTGGAATGTTTGATCCGCGTCAAGGAAGGATGGATCTATGAGACCCGTAATCTTCCTTTGGAGGAACTGGATCAAGTTATGACCATTCATTTCGTAACTACGCAGCGCAATGAAGATAAAGTCCGTTTTAATAATGGAACGACAAAATACTCGTCGGGTAAAAGTATGTTCGGGAAAAATAGTTTTTCACACCACCTGATGAAACTTTCATGCCGGAGTACAGGCTAAATTCTCATCGGGTCACCCACCCAGAGTACAAAAGCGCCGTTTTTTAACAAGTCGTAATGCTCTACATAGAAAGACCCTCCGCACCGGCACCCCTTATATCATTGGGATGGGGATTGGAGGGAAAAACCACTTAACCGCACGGGTATAACGGTACTTGTGTATTTTTACTCTTACAGTCTTGATGCATACCTAATTTGGTCAGTTGCAGGGATTCCCATACTCTCCATAGCTTTTATGGCATCCCAGCCGCTCTTCTCCATAAGGTTTTTTATTGCAGCAATTAGTGAAACATCTACCACCTTCTGGTTTTCTTCCTGAATTTCATCTTTCATCAAATCTTTCATAGCCTGACACATAGCAGGATTCCTCCTTTTCACGTTTTCATAGATTTCACGATTTGCAGAAACACTCACCTGCAAAACCGCATCGGCATTATGCCTATCACCTGGCTCTGTAAACTTCCTCGCCATCTCGATAAACCATTCTGCATCCTCTTCAGTTGCACGTTTTGTCAGCAACCGAAGGCTTGTGTGCAGTATCTTATCAAGGCTACTTGTCAAAACGAATTGTGTAGGTGTGCTTACCACACCGCTAATGTAGTAAACGCCGGGAAAACGCTCCTCAACAGTTCCGCCTAGCCTTTTCACGCTCTCGAACAGACCGTCCGGCATATTGTCCCGAACTAAGGTAACGGTCAACTCGTCAAATGGAATCTCATCGACTGTCTTTCCCTGCCCTTTGTACAAATAAGCTGAAAGCGCAAAGATCAAATTCGTTTACTATAATAATGATTATCTCTTTCACATATCCGGCTTCAATCAGGCCCTCTCAATCAAGCAGGTATGCTTTCCTGTCTTATCATCGTAGTTTATTCCTACAAGCAGAAGATTTCCTTTATACGGCTTCAGGCTGGCCGCATACCCCTTCTCCTTTATCTGCTCAAGGGCTCCTCCCGACGCTTTGTTCCATTTTAGCTCGATAACCATGGCAGGGAGCCTGGAATACGCTGTCGGTATAAACACAATATCAGCAATTCCCCTGCCTGACGGCATCTCTTCAATTTTGACATACTGACCAACAGCAGCAATGTAGGCGTATTTTATGATTGCCCTTAACGACTGTTCACTGTTATAGAACTGCGGGGCATACTGTTCCTGTCTGATTTCACTCATTGCAGCAGCAACTTCATCATTTCGCCCCGCCACAGTATCGTCCAAAAGCTTCTGTGAGCGTTTTATTAGTGACACCCAGCCCGTGTTGACCCTTTTCTGTGCCAGGACCTGTTCAAATTCACCTCTGACCTCTTCGTTGGGAATATGTGCGGTTTTCTCTTTTTCATCATACGTAAGATATCCCAGATGAATCAGCAGTGTCAGTACGTCATCTGCATTCTCAAAGGATACAAAATCATTCTGAAATGACACTGTATTTACATGAATCATGTCACCTGCAATGAGTCTCGCTATCAATTCCTGCAGGCCATCAAAATCCATATTGATGTAGCTTATCAGCGATTCTGCAGCAGACGTTTTTCTCCAGTAAGATCTGCATTTTCCAGATTTTAATGCCTTCATTACAGAATATGGATTATACACAGATCCAACCGGATCAATGTCATATCCATCATACCAGGCTTTCATCTGTTCAAAGTCTATCGAACCACCCGCACACAGTCTTTGTACCTCTTTCTCAGTAAATCCTACAAATTCAGCAAAATCTCCCGGAGAAAGCATTGAGCATTCATCAAACTCAGAAATAGCTGATTGCGACCCATCCTTTTTGATCGGTAAAATGCCGGTCATGTACGCTGCGGCAACAACCTTCGGCGTGAAGGTCGTATCCTTAAACCACCCGCGCAGCAAATCAAGATATGCTGTCTGCGCGTTCCAGTCATCTTTAGCTTCACGTATCAGAGCATCCCATTCATCAATTATAAAGACAAACGAACGTCCTCCCGGCTGTTCGATACAATGAAGCAGGCAATCCTCCAGACTTTTTTCTCCCGGAGCCTCAGGATCCAGGGCAAGTATTTCTTCCTTGACAGCCTGAGCAATACTTGACGGAATATCCGACAACTGTTTTTTTTCACGACGCGCGTACGAAACAAATCCAGATATATCCAGACAAATGACATTATACTGATTAATTGTTTTTTCATAGTCAGCAGTATCAGCTATCTTTTTATCCTTAAAAAGACCATGGGAATCACAGGAACAATCATAGTAAGCAGCAAGCATTTTTGCAGCATATGACTTTCCGAACCTGCGCGGCCTGCTGATGCATACCAGACAGTCATCACTGTCAATCCTGTCGTTCATCAAGCTGATCAGCCCTGTTTTGTCTACATATTCAGGTCCCGCTATCCGTTTAAACGCCTGATAACCAGGATTAACATATCTTCCCATACAACCTCACCCCACTGCATGCTCAAGCCTTTAACTATTAATTTCAGTGTCCAACCCGAATTATCCCCTGGCGGCTCAGTCGCTCTGAACAGTTTGTCTCATGCACATCAGTTCGTAATCTGTCGGATTTGACATTATCATCTGTCATCGCATCGCTGTGCTTTCGGTACCGTATCAATAGCAGGGGCATTTTTTTACAGGATGTCACAAAGTGTCAGACCATCAATATTTTTGGATTCAAGACTTTTCAATCAGACGGGTATGCATCCCCGTCTTGTCGCCATTGTCAATCCCTGCAAAGAAAATATTGCCGGCATAGGATTTCAGATTGGCTACATAGTTTTTCCCTTAATCTGAGAAATTGTATCATCCGCCGCTTTATTCCATTTAAGCTCGATAACCATCACTGGATGACTGGAGAGGGATACAGGAATAAAAGCCACCTCAGCAAATCCTTTCTCGCCAGGCATTTCTTCTTTTTGGCGTACTGATCTGCATCAACTAAATCGCATACTTGATAACCGCTCTGATTGACTGCTCGTTATTGTAAAACTGGGATGCGTATTGAATTCCACAGCGAGTACAAAACACCTTTCTTAAGAAGATAGTAAGCCACAGGCCATGAGATGTCAAGAATTTCCGTTTTCTCGCTAAATTGCAAAAAAGTGCTGTAAAATGTTGTATTGCAAAAGTAACGGACACAGGTCACACAACCGTATGCTCATTCCTTTTGCAAATACATCTTCCGAAGGATCAGCGGGTTGAAAGCAGTTCATCCAGCGTTTTTCCGTAAGAAGGCAGAAACTCCTCCAGAAAAATGGCTATTTCAGGAATCTCACAGCTCATTTCAACCAGTGAATCACGTGTGGTAACCGCAGCGGTTCTGAATTCCGTATTGCCCGCCCGTTCCTCTTCTATGCACTTGATCAGCGCAGAAAGTTTGTCTGCCGCCTTCACATATCGGTGCAAAAGTTTGTCCTCCGGGGTGTCCTCCCCTCTCAGAATGGTCTCATACACAGGTCGGATATCCTCGGGCAGACCGGAGAGCAGCCGTTCCTCTGCAAGATGCTCCACATCCTTATACGCTGCATGAATCTCATCGCTGAAATACTTGACCGGTGTCGGCATATCACCCGTGATAATCTCACTTGCATCATGATAGATGGCAATCAGGGCAGCACGTTCCGCATTTAATGTCTTTCCCAGACGTATATTGCCGATCGTGCAAAGTGCATGGGCAATCATTGCTACCTCTAGAGAATGTTCACTCAAATCCTCAGGCCTGGAATTGCGCATCAGTGCCCAGCGATGAATGTATTTCATTCTGGAAACGGTTGCAAAAAAATGATAATTCTTCATACTGAACCTCAATATACAAGCAAGAGCGCATTATGCGCTCTTGCTGTCTTTCCATGGTTTATAAGTAGGCACCACCGAGGCAATCACCTCAACGGTTCCTTCGTCGTTTTTGTCCTCAACGGCCTCGAGCTCTGAAAGCATCTTCCGGATCTGTTTCTCGTCCACAGGATCCACATGTGCCACAAATATCTTCTTGTGTGCCGTTCTTGTCATCCGGCTGCGTTCGGATTCCATAAGGAGTTCCTCCGCCAGCTTTTCGCCAGGCCGCAGTCCGATGATCTTGATTGGAATATCCGTGTTCGGCTCATAGCCATAGGCACGGATCAGCTTCTCAGCCAGGTCCATAATACGGACCGGTTCTCCCATATCCAAGACCAGGATTGTACCGGATTCCGCAATGGCACCGGCCTGCAGCACCAGCTGTGCCGCCTCCGGTATGGTCATAAAATACCGGGTGACATCCGGGTGCGTCACCGTCACAGGGCCGCCGGAACGGATCTGCCGTTCCATCAGTGGAATCACACTGCCATGGCTGCCCAGTACATTGCCGAAACGGACCGCCATGCACTTCATATTTGTAGTGCTCCCGTACATCTGAATCAGCATTTCTGTGATTCGTTTGGTCGCACCCATGACATTGGCCGGATTTACTGCTTTGTCCGTTGAAAGCTGAACCAGGCGTTCCACACCGTGCGTACTGGCTGACTCAAGCAGATTCAGTGTACCAAAGACATTGTTCTTGATTGCCTCAGCCGGACTGCGTTCCATCAGGGGCACATGCTTATGTGCTGCCGCATGGAAAACAACATCCGGATGGTATTCATCCATGACCTCATCGAGCCGTTTCCGGTCCCGGATGGAACCAATCAGAACTACAACCGGGCACTGTTCTCCAAACCGCTGATGCAGTTCATATTCGAGCTCATACGCACAGTTCTCGTAGATTTCAAAGATGATCAGCAGACGCGGATGAAAGCGCAGAATCTGCCGGCAGAGTTCTGAACCAATGGAACCGCCGCCGCCGGTAACCATAACACATTTGCCTTCCAGATACCCGGTAATGTTTTCCGTATCCAGCTCAACCTCATCACGGGAAAGAAAGTCCGAAATATTCAATTCACGGATTCTCGGTGCTACCTCCCCGTTCGGCCCAAGGTCCGTCGGGCCTGAAATCAGCCGTGTATGGCAGTGCGTTTCATTACACAGTTCCAGGATCCGCTGCATGCGCTTCGTCGCATTCAGTGACGGAATGGCAATAATAATCTCCCGGATGCCGAACCGCGTTACGAGCCGGGGAATATCCTCCGTTTTGCCGAGAACCGGTGTATTCTGGATACGAAGTCCCTGCTTGGTCGGATCATCATCCACCAGCACAACCGGTTTGCCCATACGGCTTGGGTTCTTGTTGCAGATATTGACCGCATAGGCACCGGATTCTCCTGCACCGACAATCATAACAGGCATTGCATCATTGCCGTCAATAATCCGCTCCTTTGCAAATATACGCCAGACCAGGCGAATACCGCCGACGAAAAGCATGGACATAAGGCCGGTCAGAATCAGGACGCTGCGGAACAGATCCAGATTCAGAAAACGGTTGCATACCAGTGTCACAGCACACGCTATCGTCGAGACCACAAACAGACGCATGAGATCCCGTACACCGGCAAAGCGCCACATAATCTTGTACACGCCGCCAAACAGATACGCCAGCATATAAGCCGCCAGAATCAGGGGCAGCGAATGAATCATGGTCGCCACATGACGCTCCGGAATATACATCTCGAAGCGCAGCTCCATACTGACATAGACTGCAACCAGGACCAGGAGCACATCGAGCAAGAAAAGCGCACCATGCCGGAGCTTCGGGCTTTCCTTCATCTCTTTATTGATTTTAATCATGTCAGACTCACACCGTCATCATGACCGCGCCTTCCGGGCGGATCATCAGCGGTATGCAGCTTCCCTTTCCAAATACTTTTTCAATATACGCCTTATAGGCCTCAAGCTGTGCCAGCGGCACATATGCCTGAATTGTACCGGCAAATCCGCCGCCATGCACACGAACAGCACCGGTTCCGGCAAGGAAACGGCGGGTCAGGGCAATGCCGAGTGCCATCTGCTCCTCGTTCGGACGGGCATAAATGTTCTGCAGCATCTCCCAGCTGCTGTCTCCAGAACGTCGAACAGCATCAAAGAAGCCGACAAGATCATCTGCCCGGAGCGCTTCCACCTGCTCCACGACACGCGCATTGTCATCATAGAAATGCATGGCTCTCAGCAGTGCACGGTCTCCTACCTTCTCCCGGATTTCTGGAAGTCTGGCTTCAAAAACCTCTACTGGAACCTCGCGCAGCACATGCGCACCCATGGCCTCGGCTACGGATTCCATCTCGCTTCGGATCGCGGCATAATCATCTGTCAGATCACCGTGGTCACCGCCGGTATTGACCACGCACAGTGCATATCCCTTTGCAGCAAAGTCATATGCCAGCGCTTCCACTTTGGCTCTCGGCTGTTCAAAATCAATGGTCACCAGTCCGCCGACCGACGAGGCCATCTGATCCATCAGGCCGCACGGTTTGCCAAACCAGCGGTTTTCAACCTCCTGCGCTATTTCAGCACGGGTCTGTGAATCGATGACGAATCCATTGTACAGACCATCCAGAATCGCTGCAATCAGCACCTCAAATGCCGCCGATGACGAAAGGCCGGAACCCCTGGCGACAGAGGATGTGATAACCGCATTGAATCCGCCGACTTTCATGCCGCGCTCCGCCAGCGCACCGGCTGTACCGCGGATCAGGGCCGTTGTCGTCCCAAATGCCGCTTCATTCACGGCCAGATCATCCGTATGGATTTCAATGGACGGGAATCCTTCACTGTCAACAATGATCACACCGTCACTGCGTGGACAGACAACCGCAACCGTATCCAGATTAACCGCTGCAGCCAGTACACGGCCATTATTATGATCCGTATGATTTCCACCGATCTCCGTCCGGCCCGGTGCGGAGAAGACATAGAGCGGGCCATCCACAGCTCCGAACCTGTCTGTATACCGCTCTGCCAGCGCTTCATAACGCGCCTTCTGATGTTCTACATCTGCAGCTCCGTAGAGCGCCGCAAGCCGTGCACCGGTTTTTGGCCTCTGCCACAGCGAATCAAGCAAGTTTGACATTATATCACTCCTTAAACGACATAGTCTTGCTTTCGGCACCGTATCAATCTCAAATGTCATTATTTGACAAACCAGCACAAAGTGCTGGGCCATTTCCTTAAACGACATAGTCGTGCTTTCGGCACCGTATCAATCGCAAATATCATTATTTGACAAACCTGCACTCGCGCTGGACCATTTCCTTCAATGACATAGTCGTGCTTTCGGCACCGTATCGATAACGGATGCCATTTTTTTACAAACCAGCGCTCGCGCTGGACTTTCTCCCTTTTATTGAAGCAGCTTGAGTTTTCAGCCCTGTAAACATTGCATTTATCCCTTTGGGACATGCCGGCACAGGTGATGGGGCATCTTCTCTTTGAGCCGGTATTCTGAACTTATCATCATACGATTTGAAATGCCTGGTATTCTGACTGACCAGCACAAATCATCCGACTGTCAGTATCTTTGCTTCCAGCACCAGACATGCGCCCATTATAACATACGGTGCACATCCGCAGAACATTTCCGTATTCATTACAGTGCGCTCCTGTATAAGGAGCGCACCAGCAGCAAACACAAAAGTTACCCATTTGTGTGTTTTCCAAGTACACGAAGATGCTTCATGACCATCTGGGCCACCAGTCCCGTCAGGACACCGGTTGCAACACCGGAAACCATCAGGATTGGCAGATATGTAAACAGCAGTCCGGGGGTATTCAGCATGATTACGGCCATCAGAATCTGGCCGACATTGAAAAATACCGCACCTATTGCACTGACCCCGATGGGACTGATTCCCGGAATCCGGTACAGAAGCAGCATCGCAGCCACTGACAGAACCCCGCCTGCCAGAGAATACAGCATGGCATTCAGGTTGGTATAAATCACCCAGCTCATAAGCGCTTTCAGCAGCATCAGCACAAGTGTTTCCCGGATTCCCAGCATGTAGATGGCATACAGAAGCACGGAATTGGCCAGTCCCAGTTTGATGCCCGGTACAGCCGCTGTCAGGGGAAACTGACGCTCGACCAGGCCAAGAACCAGCATCAGGCTGGTCAACAGCCCTGATACTGCTACCCGTTTAGCCGTCCCGTTTCTCATTTCTGTGCCTCCGTATCCTCTGCCGGGATAAACTCAACCGTAACTTCATTGGGCAGACAGACAATATATGTGCTCAGAATACGCGTCCGATAGTTCTCAGGTGTTATCTCACCCTCACCCACACAGTCCTGATTCTCACAGGTAGAGGACTCCATATATACACTGTCTCTTGAAATGTGAATCCGGTTTATCCTGTCCGCACTCTGGCGGATGGTGATGATCTTGTCCCGGTCCATCGGAATGGGATCTCCATACTGCCGTCCGCCGACCATAATCACCACATGTCCTTTTACCGGCTCATCCGATACATTCAGTACCGGGCCGAAAAGCGGGCCTGCCTGTATGCCGGAGGCTGTCTTCTCAGCAGTACTGTCCGGCTGCACGGCAGATGCTGCCGGCGCTGTCGTTTCCTCCGGCACTGCTCGAGTTTTCGGTTCTGCCGTTTCCGCAGTGTCTGGCTCAGCCGTTGTTTCCGGCACTTCAGTCGTTTCGGTCGCTGCTGCAGGAACCGGAGAGGCATTTTCTGCAGGTAACCTTGTCTGAACAGGTGCTGCAGTCACTGTTTTTTCTGCAGGTTCCTCAAGATATTCAATGGCATCCGGTGCAATTGTTACCTCTGCCTGACGGTCATTCAGTGATTTTTTTGGCAGCCACTGTGAGAGAAGAAAGAGAATCAGTGCGCCAAGCAAAACTGCCAGAATCAGCCAAATGTCCTTTTTGCGGGGCATTCTTTATGCCTCCGTCTCTTCCGGATCAAATTCAACCTCAATGCGGTTGTTCTCTCCGGACCAGAGGTGCTCAAGACGATAGTACTCACGTTCCTTCTCGCCGAAAATATGTACCATAACATCGCCGTAGTCAAGAACAATCCAGCGGCCCTCAGACATGCCTTCTTTCCGTTTCACAAACACGTCCTGCTTGGCCAGTTCTTCCTCAACGTTCTCCGCCAGTGCTTTGACCTGGATGGCAGAATGACCGGTCGCTATGACCATATAATCAGTGATTACCGTCATTTCCTCAACCCGCAGAACAACGATATCCTTGCCGCGTTTTGCGTCCAGTGCCTTCGCCGCTGTTACAGCAATGTCTTCAATCTTCATGCTCGTTCTCTCCTTCATACATTTTTAGCAACTTTTCAGTTGGTTCATACTCTTCAAGTGCAGCCAGCGTATCCGGATGCAGGGTCTTTCCCTGCTTCGCCACATGCTCAAGCGACATCAGCAGCGCCGTATGCATTGCCTTGTCAAGATCCTCCATGCAGAGTCTTCTGAGTTCTTCGATCCCCGGAAACGGTTTCCGGCTCGGTTCTATAATGTCTGCCAGATAGACGATCTTTTCAAGTCTGCTCATCCCGGCGCGGCCGGTCGTATGCCACCGGATTGCCTCCAAAACTTCAGGATCCGTTACACCGTAAACTGACTCTGCCAGACAGCGCCCAGCAGCCGAATGCAGCAGTGACTTGCTGTGCCGCATCAGATCATCCACCGGATAATCTTTTACAGCCTTATTCATTTTATCGAGCGAAAGACACTTCGCACAGTCATGAAGCAGACCGGCCAGACCAGCCTTCTCCTCATCCTCGCCGAATACCTTCGCCATCTTCCGGGCGGTCTTTTCCACACCCTTTGTGTGAATATACCGCTCCATATCCAGTGCTTTTTTGAGCTTGTATTCCATCTTCTCGTATTTCACGAGACGCCTCCATTCCCGATCCTCTGTAAGAAAAAACAAGCGTATTATATCAAAACCTCATTTACGGGAAAAGGGGCATCTCCGACGAAAGCGAAAATGTTTTTTTAGTACTGCTTCCCTTCTGCTCTCTTCTCAGACAGTTTCACCATAGATGCGCAGCATCTCCTCCGTATAGCTGCCATCCGCCGTATGTGTATATAAAACCGGCTGAATCTGCAATCCAGGCTTCCCGCCCTTTATGCCTTCAATCATGACCAGCTTCGGCGCATCCTGTGTGCGCGAAGCAACAAAACGTATACGTTTGGGTTCAATTCTTCCCTGCTGCATGGCCTGTGAAACCGTCAGCAGACGGGCTGCCGGATAGATAAGGAACAGCCGTCCCCCATTCTTAAGCACACGGCTGCAGGCATGTACCCATGCCTCAATTGGACAGCTGTTATCGCCGCCGCGGGCCATCGCAATTTCCTTGTCAGGACTTGTCAGGCCTGTCCCCTCCGGATGATACGGCGGATTCGTCACAACACTGTCCATCCGCTCATAGCCAAGCATTTCCGCTGCCCCGCGTACATCTCCCTGCTGTACATGAATCCGTTCTTCCAGTCCGTTCATACGGACGCTTCGTGCGGCCATATCGGCCATAGCCGGTGAGAGCTCGATCGCCTCAAAGGAAACCTCCGGATTGCGCGCTGCAATCAGCAGTGGCAGAACACCTGTTCCGGTTCCCATATCGACAGACTGCCGGCCTACACGCTGGGCGCAGTAATCGGCCAGGAGAACCGCATCCGTTCCAAAGCGGAAACCGCGAACAGACTGAATAATCCGCAGACCACTCCGCTGCAGATCATCTATCCGTTCGCCTTCCCTGAGCACAGTCTCCAAAGCCATCACCCCCAATTCAGTCTCCTGCTGCTTTATCTGGCACCGATCGGGCTTACATAGGCACTGCTGACATATCCCTCATAATTATTCCAGCGTACATGAATGAATTCCCCTCCCGCACTGTCAATCACGGTCAGGACTGTTCCATAAGGCAGAATATACAGTACCTCACTGCCCGTGTTCGGTGCTGCGCGGAGATTCAGGCCATTTTCACTCTGGACAATCATCCGTACACTGCCTGTCTCCGTCTGCTCAGAAGCCGGTTCAGCAGGTGCTGTCTCTGTCTGAACAGCATCTGCCTTCGGCGCTTCGCCAAAGACCAGATAATCCGCACTCAGATAGCCTGTCATGGTTCCAATCCGTACAGGATAGAACCCATTTTCCTGACTGCCCAGGACGACCACCTGTGTGTGATCTGCGACCACCGACTGAATGGCACTGCCGGCACTGGGTTCACTTCTCAGATTCAGCCCGCCGGCTGCATTTACATATGCACGCTCACCAGAAAGCACCCTTGATGCAGGTGGAACAGGAGACGGTGTTAAAGCCGGTATTCCCGGCGTTTCAGTCGGTAAACCAGCCAATGGATCAGCAGCTGGATCGCCGGACAGGAACGTCAGATACTTTTCGCTCACATATCCCTGATCCGAGCCGGCAATTACCGGGAAAAAGCCGCTTTCCGCCTCTCCGGTAATCAGAATTTCAGTTCCATTGGGCAGCAGGCGTACAGCATCTGCCTGCTGGGCAGGGCCTGTACGCAGAATCAGTCCGTTTTCTGCATTTACCCTTGCATACAGACGGAATGATTCCAGCGTCGGTTCGGGTGTTGGTACTGCCGTTGGTTCCGGCGATGACAGCTCCGTTACATATACATATTCCTGAGCCACATATCCCGAAATACTGCCAATCATCACCGGCAGCATTCCGTCAAGCGCATTTCCCTTAAGCGACAGGATCGTCCCCTGTGGGAGCACCATGATGCTGGCCGAACGGACGGATGCAGAAAGACGCAGATTCAAGCCCGTACTAGGAAGCACGATCGCAACCTGATCCGGTGATGTAACCGTGATCGCAGATGCCTCCGTTTCAGATGATTCTGCAGGTTCCTCAGGGCTTCGGATATAATCATTCATCACATACCCGATAACAGAACCGTACTGGACCTGCGTCCATTTGGAATAACGCTCAAGTACGGTCAGGACCTGACCGCTTCGAAGATAACTGAGCACGCCTGCAGCAGTCGTCGGTGAAGCACGCAGATTCAGAATCTGGGAATCATCTGCAAGAGAGACGACAGCGCTCCCGATGCCGGAAGCAGTCTGCCCCTCCCCGGATGC
>JAFUHD010000187.1 GCA_017469025.1 Clostridia bacterium | reverse complement strand
CAGTTGGTAGAGCACCTGACTCTTAATCAGGGTGCCCAGGGTTCAAGTCCCTGAAGGTGCATTTGCTGAATTCAGGGTTCAAAACCTGAATTCAGCCGGAGTTTTAATTTCATATTCTGCACCTTTAGCTCAGTTGGTAGAGCACCTGACTCTTAATCAGGGTGCCCAGGGTACGAGTCCCTGAAGGTGCACTTTTACAGAATCCGGACCGTACTGGTTCGGATTTTTCAATGGTTGCCGTTTTATTAAAAAAAGCGGGCAACCCCGCTTTTTTTATTTATTGAGCTTTGTACTGCATGAGCGCGGTGGCAAGCTGGTCCGGACAGGACGTATTGCCGCGGCACTGAATGCCCTTTAGTCTGCGGATGGCTTCATCAATGTGCATGCCTTTTACAAGCGCGGAAACACCCTGGGTGTTGCCGCGGCATCCGTTTATGAACTGACAGAAAGTGATGATGCCGTTGTCATCCACTTCGAAATTAATCTGCGTGCTGCAGGTACCATGTGTTTTATAGGTCATTTTTATGCCTCCGATAATATTGTGATGCTTATTCTATGCGTATTATGGCATTCTGTCAAATTCTATTTTGGAATTGCGTGCCGATGCGTATATCCTCTCAGGAAAATTTGAATCGCCTTGACAATAAAAAGCAATTTCGACTGACTAATCTGTTTTTTCTGTGACAAAGCTTCCGGTTTGCGCTATAATGGAAAAGGTTTAAGGCACTGACAGACTGCGCCGTAATAGGAATGATTTGCGGGACAAATGCAGTGGGCTTCATGGATGATCCTTTGACTGCATCAATGACAGCTGTTGAGAGCCCGGCCCCGGTATTTTCTCTGGTGCCGGTTCATTGCCGGCTGACGCTCTGCGTCAGATCAATTCGTATAATAAGGACACGATCTATGAATACAAAAACCTTTTCCTTTGCTGCTCAGAAGAACAGATGGGGACTGACGGTGTTCAGTACTATTCTTTTTATCATTCTTGGACCGTTTATGAGCATCATGGCGTTTATTCCGAGAATGATGACAGCGCTTCCGCTAGCACTGATTATTCTGCTTGGATATGTAGGTCCGGTCAGCTTTATCATGTGTACCGGAATCTGTATTGCCTATGCGGCACTGGTGTTTGGCGTATGGGGAGCCGTCGGTACAGCTGTTTTTCTGATTCCGCCGGTTATCTGCACAGCATTTACATGTGAGAGAAACATGCCGTTCTGGAAGGCAGGCACAATTATTGGAGCGGCGACACTGGTCTGTGAGTATCTGGTACTGGCCATCATCTCCATGGTTGCCGGTCAGGACGCGATTTCAGCCATCATGCAGATGTTCGTTGACTTCTTTAATGAAAACAGTGCACTGACCACCGCACTGGTCGACGGCTTTATTCAGAGCGGTCTGCTGACAGCTCCGGATACGCTTATCAGCGCTGCACAGCTTTCTGAGCCTGACAGAATCGCCATTCTGCAGAATCTCATTCAGAACATGGACCGGCTTCTCAGACTTGAGGTTCCCATGCAGATCGCAACGGGTGCGGTGTCCGTGGCACTCCTTGGTCAGTTTATGATGCGTAAGAGCATGCGTGCAAAGGGAGAAAATCCGGACTGTCCGCCTGTCCGGCTGTGGAGCATTCCAAGCGGATTCGGACGTATTATGGCGATTACAGTTGCAGCGCTGTATCTGGTTACACTGGTCAGCCGTGGAACCAGTGCAATGTTTTATGTGGTTTCCGGTGTATTTGAGCAGTTTCTTGCACTGCAGGGCATTGCTGCAGTCTGTTACCTGCTGCATGAAAACGGGAAATCGCGCGGATGGCAGATTGCCGTGTTTATCGTAGGTTATTTTGTCCTGAATATGGTTGCAGTGGTCCTTGGCGTTGTAGATCAGGCATTTGATTTCACGCACAGACGGGAAAAAATCAAGGAACTGGAAGAAAAGAAAAAGCGGGATGCGTATGACCCGAGGGCAGGCCGGTAACAATTCGCCTGCGCGGTGCAGACAGACATCGAGCATTTACAGGAGGAACGACAATGAAAGTTATTCTGCTGAAAGATATCAAGGGAACCGGTAAAAAGGATCAGATTATTGAAGCATCAGATGGTTTTGCCAGAAACTATCTCTTTCCAAAGGGGCTGGCAAAAGAAGCGAGTGCTGCCAATCTGAATTCCATAGAGACCGCAAAGAAAGCCCAGCAGCACCGCGAGAATGTGGAAAAAGCGAATGCGGAGGAAACGGCACGGAAACTGGCCGGAAAAGTACTCAGAGTGACTGCGAGAGGTGCTGAAGGCGGACGGCTGTATGGATCTGTTACGTCTCAGGAACTGGCGGACGCGCTTGAGAAGCAGTATGGCGTCAAGGTTGAAAAGCGCAGAATTGACAGCGCCAATATCCGCAATGCCGGCGAGTACAAAGTAAATGTCTGGCTGTATGCAGGCATTACGGCTGAGATGACGGCGGTTGTTGAGGTAGGCGCCTGAGGCAGACGCCTGACAAAGGCAGCTTGAGCAGATTCGGACATGGTTTAACGAATCTGCTCATTATTTACATTCGGTCTGTATCCTGCAGTGAACGGATACTGGGAACCGGAGCGAGGAGGACCAGATGGACGAGCCAGTAGTGCGTGTTCCGCCAAACAGTACAGACGCTGAGCGAAGCACATTGGGCGCAATGCTCAGAAACCGCGAAATGCTGACCCTGGGATTTGAACTCCTGAAGCAGGATGACTTCTATCAGCCGGCGCATCGTGAAATCTTTGAGGCGATGCGTACACTGATGCTGTCCGGCCAGCCGTGCGATCTGGTCACGCTTTCCGCGGAACTGCAGCGAAGGGGAACACTTGAAGGTGTCGGCGGCGATGCCTATCTGGTTGAAATGATGGCCGGTGTCCCGAGCACGGTACATGCCCGGGCGTATATGCAGATTGTGGATGAAAAAGCCACGCTGCGCCGGCTGATCAATGCAAGCAGTGAAATTTCGAATGCATGTTACGCTCAGGCGGATACGGTTGAAAAAATCGTCAATGCCGCAGAAAAGGCGATTTTTGATATTGCCATGCGCCGCAAGGATGCAGAGAATCTGGTACATATTGCGAATGTCCTTCCGGATACATATTCCCAGATTCAGCATCTGTTTAACCTGAAAGGCGGCATTGATGGTGTTCCGACCGGCTTTACGGATCTTGACAATCTGCTGACAGGCCTTCATGGCGGTGAGCTGGTGGTTGTCGGCGCACGTCCGTCCATGGGCAAGACCAGCTTTGGTCTGAATGTACTGTCACAGGCAGCACAAAAAGGGAAAACAGTTGCCATGTTTTCTCTGGAAATGCCCAATGAGCAGCTTGCCATGCGTCTGCTCTGCGCGGATGCAAGAGTGGACATGCAGGCTGTGCGTCGCGGCACGCTGCACGATGACGACTGGATGCGGCTTGCCGCAGCGCTGGGTCCGCTTGGTGCAGCCAATATTTATATTGATGATACCTCCGGCATTTCGCCTGCCCAGCTTCGTTCAAGATGCCGCCGGCTTATGATGGAACATGGACTGGATATGGTGCTTGTTGACTATCTCCAGCTGATGAGCTCAGACGGCCGTGCAGAAAACCGTCAGAATGAGGTCAGCGAGATATCAAGAGATCTGAAGGGCGTTGCAAAGGAGCTGAATGTGCCCGTTGTCGCGTTGGCACAGCTCTCCCGTGCAGGCGCCCAGAGAAGTGATAAACGGCCGATTCTGTCGGATCTTCGCGACTCGGGCGCTATCGAACAGGATGCAGACGTCATCATGTTTCTGCACCGCGAGGAGTATTACGATCCGAATACCGAGGACAAGAACGTGGCCGAGGTCATTGTTGCAAAACAGAGAAACGGCCCTCTTGGCACAGTCAAGCTGGCCTGGCTGGGACAGTTTACCCGTTTTGCAAACCTGACTGCACAGCAGGCAGCCGGATGATATTTTTGAAGACTTCGGCAGTGTGTTGCTGCCGGGAATTTTGACCGGGAAGCAGTGCGCCGATAGCCGGCAGACCACCTCTGATAGAAGGGAATAGCATGCATACATTGGTTGTTGCCGAAAAGCCGTCCGTGGGAAGGGATATAGCACGGGTGCTTGGTGCGGGAACGAAAGGAGATAACTGCCTTACCGGAAACGGATATGTGGTTTCATGGGCAGTAGGTCATCTGGTTACACTGAAGGAACCGGATGAGATTGATCCCAGGTACAAGCACTGGCGGAAAGAGGATCTGCCGATTATACCCGAAAAAATGGAAACGAAGGTCATCAGTAAGACGAAGGGGCAGTTTTCAGTACTCAAGAAACTGATGAATGATGCGGATGTTTCCGAAATCGTGTGTGCAACAGACTCCGGACGTGAGGGTGAACTGATTTTCCGTTATATCTATGATCAGGCAAAGTGCAAAAAACCAGTCAAGCGGCTCTGGATATCGTCCATGACGGAAGAGGCAATCCGCTCGGGTTTTGCTGCACTCAGGCCGTCACAGGACTATGACAACCTTTACAAAAGCGCACGCTGCCGTGCTGACGCCGACTGGCTGATCGGCATGAATGCGACGCGTGCATTTACGATCCGGTACAACGTAATTCTGTCCATTGGGCGTGTCCAGACACCGACATTGTCCATGCTGGTGAAGCGCCGCAGGGAAATCGATGCGTTCGTACCGACTGCGTATTTTACTGTCCGTGCTGACTTTGGGGATTATGAAGGCATCTATATTGATGCAAATGGTGAAAAACAGATTCCGGAAAAGGCACAGGCTGAGACAATTGCAGGCGCTGTTAAGGGAAAGCCGGCCGAGGTGACCGAAGTTGTTAAGGAAAACAAAAGCGAACGTCCGCCGCTGCTGTATGACCTGACAACGCTTCAGAGAGAGGCAAATTCCCGTTTCGGCTATTCCGCAAAGAAGACGCTGCAGATTGCACAGGATCTGTATGAGAAGCATAAGCTGCTCACGTACCCCAGAACGGACAGCCGTTTTCTGTCTCATGACATGCAGGGGAAAGTTCGGGAGACGCTGTCGAAGTATGATGGGAATCTCAAGGAAATCGGAGAAAAGGCTGTCGGATACGGCATAACGCTCAATAAACGTGTTTTTGACGATGCGAAACTGACAGACCACCATGCAATCATTCCGACGGGGAAACCGGCATCGAAAGCTTCGCTGACAACGGATGAGCGGAATGTATATGAGATGGTTGCCACACGGCTGGCTGCTGTGTTTTATCCGAACTACGAATATGAATCCACCCGGGTAACCACACGCTGCGAAGGGTATTCCTTTCAAAGCCAGGGGAAGCATGTGACGCAGCCCGGCTGGCGGGAACTGACGCCCGCACAGACAAAGAAAGGCAAAAAAGGCAGCAGGGATGCTGCTGACGGAGAAGGAGAACTGCCGCAGCTGAGCCGCGGGGATACCAGAACCTGTAAAGCTGCATCTGTCAAAGAAGAAGCGACGAAGCCGCCAAAGGAACACAATGATGCAAGTCTGCTGGCGGAAATGGAGCATGCCGGAAGACGGATAGAGGATGAAAATCTGCGGGAGCAGATGAAGGACTGTGGTCTTGGAACACCTGCAACACGTGCTGCTATCATAGAACGGCTCATTGAGGTCGGCTATGTGAAGCGGGAAAAGAAAAATCTTGTTGCAACGGAAAAAGGGTGCAAGCTGATAGATGCTGTACCGGTCGAGATGGCATCCCCGGAGATTACCGGGCAGTGGGAAAAAATACTGTCCGAAATCTCCAAAGGTGCAGACAAGGAATCTGATTTCAGGACAGGCATTGTCCGGATGACTGAAAAACTGGTTGGCGATGCTGCTGCGGCGCCGGATGTCGGTTTTACGCCGGAGTCATATAAAAAGGGAGGCAGAGCCCAGAAAAAGCCTGTGACGCTTGGCATTAAGTGTCCGCTTTGCGGCAAGGGAGAAGTTGCCGAAAACAGGGCTGCATTCTATTGTACCCGGTTCAGGGAAGGGTGCAAATACACGGTCTGGAAAAACTGTCTCCAGAGGATTGGCGGACCGGAGATCAGTGAAAAGCTGATCCGGCTGTGTCTCACAAATTCCGCGGTAAAAGGTTCTACAGGAACGATCTATACGTCATCGACAGGTGTGCTGAGCTTTGTACCGGGGAATCCATAATGGAGGAGAGTATGCTGTATTCGGAAAATGATGTTGTCAGGAATAAAGAACGTACCCGTCGCGAAACGGCAGTTCTGATTCTGGGCGCAATTCCGTTTTTAATTGTTCTGATAGCAGGGTTTGCGACCAGAACCCGCTGGGTTGCGAGTACAGGCTGTTTTCTTCTGCTGGGAGAGCTGATTTTTCTCTTTGATATGAGAGTTGCCCCGCTTCTTCGATACAACCGCTTTCTTGAAGACCTTCAGGAAGGGCTGAGTCACGATACGCGCGGCGTGCTTGTACGCATCGGTGAAGATCCTGTTTTTAATGAAGGCGTCTATTTCAGGGAAATCATTCTGAATATATATAAAGACCGTGCCGAGGACGGGGAGCGTCGTTTTCTACTGGATACCGGAAAGGAAATGCCGGCGTTTCAGGTGGGGGACTATGTGGTGATTCACAGTCATGGAACTTATATTCTGGATATTTCACCGCTGGAGATTCAAAATGCAGAAGCATGACAGCAT
>JAFUHD010000186.1 GCA_017469025.1 Clostridia bacterium | reverse complement strand
ATTCAAAGAACGGTCCGTAGATCGGCGTATGAATCAGAACGCCGTCTCCCGGCTCTGTCAGTGCCTGAACCGCAATACGCATCCCGGAAACCACGCAGGGACTGATCAGTACATTTTCCTTTTCAAATCTGACACCATGCCTGCGTGCCCAGAATGAGCAAAGCGCCTCCGCATCCTTGTCCCCGTTCCTGGTATATCCCCACGTTCCCTGCCCGGCTACCCGGGAGATCGCCGCCTGGATTGCCGGTGCGGACTCAAAGTCCATGTCAGCCACCCACATGGGAATCATATCCGGATCGCCATGCTGGTCCATCATGGCATCCCACTTGACGCATTCCGTCCCGCGCCGTTCAAGACCGCGGTCAAAATAGGATTTGTCAAATTTCATACCTTATGCCCCCTTTCACGCAGCGGTAAACCACATAACCGCTCTTTTTCAAAATGACATCCACCTGTTCATACAGTGTTTTCAGATATTTTCCGGCGCTGTCTGCCCCCTGCTGTTTGCGAATCACCAGATACAGTGCGCCTCCGGGCACAAGATGATCCAGCGCATCCCGGAACATTCCATAAATGACGCTTTTCCCGGCCCGGATCGGCGGATTTGTCACAACGGCGTCAAAAAGGCCTTCAACCGCTGAAAAGCCATCTGACAGCACAGCCGCCGCTTCCATCCCGTTTTCACGTATATTTGTCTCCGCCAGTGCCAGCGCCCGTTCGTTGATTTCCGCCATGGTCAGTCTGACATCCGGATGGGCTGCCAGAATAAGCACACTCATGGCGCCCCAGCCTGCCCCCATATCCAGTACCTTCCCGTGCAGATCTGCCTGCAGCGCTCTGCAGAGCAGTTCACTGCCCGGAGCTATATGCTCTTTTGACCCAACGCCCGCATCTGTCCGGAATGTCAGTGTACGCCCGCCTGCCTCTACAGCAAAGGTTCTGTATTCATGTGCACTTTCCGGATTCTGCGAAAAATAATGTTCTGCCATCTTTTTCACCACTTGTCTTCCTGCTCAAGCAGCGGATATTCATCCTCTGTCAGTTCGCGGTATGCGCCGGGTTCAAGGGACGGATCCAGCAGAAGCCGCCCGATCGCCACCCGCTTCAGCGTCAGTACGGTATGCCCGCACATTGCAAACATCCGCTTTACCTGATGATACTTACCCTCCGCTATTCTGAGACGCACAAGGCTTTTGCCTTCTCCGCTCTCCATCACACAGACCCTGGCCGGCTTTGCCTCAAAGGTCCCATCCGCATCCTGAACGGTTATCCCCTGTTCAAAAGCAGTGATATCCATATCCGACATCAGGCCGTCTATGACAGCCTCATAGGTCTTGCCGACTTCCTTGTTCGGGTCAATCAGGCGGTGGGCCAGTGCCCCGTTGCTGGTCAGAATCAGCAGGCCCGTTGTATCCTTGTCCAGGCGCCCTGCCGGCATACAGCCCATCGCCGTATACATTGCCGGCAGCAGATCCATAACCGTACGCTGTTTCCTGTCCCGTGCCGCTGTCAGAACGCCTGCCGGTTTATTCAGCATGACCGTGCGCTCAAACTTATATGTATAGGGAATGCCGGCAACTTCAATTTCGCTGTTCTCCGCATCCAGCTTCTGGTTTGGATCGGACAGTACAATACCGTTAATGCGTACCTGTCCCCTGCGGATGATCTGCTTGACTTCACTTCTGCTTCCGATGCCCAGCATGGCAAGGCATTTGTCTAGACGTATCTGTTCACCCATTGCCGTCACGCCTTCCGTGTCATATTTCGCATCTCCTGGTATGCTCCGTCTAGAGAACACGCTGCCCGTTATCAAGACAGTACACCGCATAGTACAGTGCTGTCCTCTTGTCCGGCAGTTCCCTGTCCAAATGCAGATGTCCAAAGTAATAATGCCGGTGCTCTGTTTCCTGAGCAACTTTTTCAAGATACCCCCACAGCAGCGCCTCCTGCATGAAGAGATGGGAAAAATATCCGGTCTCCCTGAAATAACGCATTGTGCGCTCCGGTGCCGCATGGCTGATAATCACGTCCACGCTTTTTCCGGCCTTTTCAAGATTCCTGAGTCCTTCCTCATACTCAGCCTCTGTCGGCATCTCCTCCGCCCACCAGCTGCGTCCCGGAATACGGTACATCTGGTCAATCGAATAACCGCCGCCCATGGTGAATATCCTGGTCCCGTCTATCTCATAGACCTGTCCCCGCATCAGGTGGCGGATATTCTCACGGATGCGGTGTACCCGTCCGCCGCACCAGTTTTCCTCCGGATACGAATAAATCTTTGGAAAACATTCATGGTTTCCATCCAGAAACAGAATCTCGTATGGACAGCCGGCAAGCAGATCCAGTTTCTCTTCATCACGTGCACCGAGACCGAATATGCATCCAAAGTCACCGGCAACGATAAGCTTGTCGTTTTTTGTCCACGAGCCGCAGGGCAGCTTCGGTTCAAAGAAGCGTGCTGCCTCTCCGTGTGTATCCCCGGTAATATAGATCATGCGCTCTGTTCCTTTCCACAAAAATGATCTGCCCTGTTCCGGCTTTCAAACGCTGCACAGTATACCAGATTTGACTTTATTTTGAAATGACTCATGCTGATTTATGGAAGCCTTCCCGCTTTGCAGCCGTCACCCTTTCCGGAATCCCGCACTTCATGCCAGATATGCTGCTTCCCATTCACTGAAAAAGCAGCATCTGAAGTCAGAATATAGTCCTGTTCGTGACCATATTCTGACTTCATCGCCTCCAGGCCCAGTGTCAGATTGCTCCGGGCAGACATTCAAGTCCAATACGGCATCATTTCATGTTCTGCTTTGGTTTTCTGTGTATGCCTGCTCATCCGGAAGGTGAGCACTTCACCCGGAGATGTCTGACCGCAATGTTCCACATGGTTTTGCATTTCCCCATCCTTCCGGATGATCTCATCAGGCTGTCAGGCCTCACGCCGGTGTTCCAGATGGACCCGTCTGCATTTGATTTCCGAAGGAATACAAAAGAAACAAAAGTTTTCTTCCGATTCCTGCTTATATCGTCCTGCGCTCCTTTTCCTTTTTTGAACTTTATGCTATAATGCTGACAATGGAGGAATCCGTGTTGGTCCCCGCATACACTGGTATTATCCGGTGTGGCTATTCTTTAAATCCTACTCACAGGAGCGTGTTAACCATGAGGAAAAAAAAGTGTGTCGCCATGCTGCTGGCTGGCGGCCAAGGAAGTCGTCTCGGCATACTCACGAAAAAAGTAGCCAAGCCGGCAGTCCCCTTCGGTGGAAAATTCAGGATCATTGATTTTCCGCTTTCCAACTGTACGAACTCCAGCATTGATGTTGTTGGCGTTCTTACACAGTATCGGCCGCTGGAACTGAATTCCTATATCGGTTCCGGTTCTCCGTGGGACCTTGACCTGTCCAACGGCGGCGTTTTTGTTCTGCCGCCTTATCAGACCGGCAAAACTGGTGAATGGTACAAAGGCACCGCCAACGCTATTTACCAGAACATTCCGTTCATTGAGCAGTGGGATCCGGACTACGTCCTCGTACTCTCCGGTGACCATATCTACAAGATGGACTACAACGCCATGCTTCGGGCACATATTGCCAAAGGCGCTGACCTGACCATCGCCGTGCGCGAAGTGCCATGGGAGGATGCTTCCCGTTTCGGAATCCTCAACACGGATGAAAACGACCGGATCGTCGAATTCGAGGAGAAGCCTGCCCATCCGAAGAGCAACAAGGCATCCATGGGTGTCTACATCTTCAGCTGGTCCAAGATGCGCAAATATCTGGAACTGGATGAAGCCGATCCCAAGTCCGAGAACGACTTCGGCAAGAACATCATTCCGGCAATGCTGAATGCCGGCGAGAGCCTGTATACCTATACATTTGAAGGCTACTGGAAAGACGTCGGAACCATCGAGTCCCTCTGGGAGTCCAATATGGACCTTCTGACGCTGCCCATGCCGATCGACCTGGCCGACAAGCGCTGGCGCGTATATGCCCGTAACCCTGGCATGCCGCCCCATCACATTGCCAAGGGCGCAAAGGTTGTCAATTCCCTGATCACCGAAGGCTGCGAAGTCAAGGGTATTGTCAATCACTCCGTCCTCTTCGCCGGTGTCACCATCGACGTCGGTGCCGAGATCACGGATGCTGTCATCATGCCGGGTGCCATCATTGAGCGCGGTGCAATTGTCCGCCGTGCCATCGTTGCCGAGAATGCCGTTATCAAGGCCGGCGCCATCGTCGGTGAGGAAACCGGCAATATCGCGGTTGTAGGACCTGGCGCGACCATCGCATCAGGTGAAACCGTTGCAGCAGGCGTTCAGATTGACGCCGATGCACAGTAAGGAGGTACCGATTTATGAAAGACGTAATGGGTCTTATCGTAACCGGTGAAAACGATATTAATCTGGGTGAACTTACCAGTCAGCGTGCGGTTGCCGCCCTGCCGATTGCAGGCCGTTACCGCGTCATTGACTTCCAGCTCTCTTCCATGGTGCACACCGGCATCAAGAACGTCGGCATCATCACACAGAAGAACTATTCCTCCCTCATGGACCACGTCGGCTCCGGCCGTGAGTGGGACCTCCATGGCAAGCAGGGCATGGTTATTCTGCCGCCGTTCCTGACCCGCGAAAACATGGGCGTTTACAGCGGACTGCTCGACGCACTCAAGTCCAACACCAACTTCCTTTCCCGCTCCAAGCAGGAATATGTGGTTCTGACCAACTCACACACTGTCTACAATATCGACTTCTCAGACGCCCTCCGCGCCCATGTGGAAAAGAAGGCTGACATCACGGTTCTCTACAGCCGCAACAAAGCCAGCGGTGTAGACGACGATGACACCTACTTCACGGTCGACGAAAACAACAAAGTTACCGGCATGGAAATCGGTGCGCTTGCGCCGAAGGGCGATGCTGCCAGCCTCAAGATTTACATCACCAAGCGTGAACTGCTCCGTCAGCTGGCCGAGCAGGGTGCCGCCAATGGTCTGCATGACTTTGAGCGCGACATTCTCCAGCGGAACATCAACGAAGGCACACTGGCTGTCTATGGCTATGAGTATGACGGCATTGCATGGCAGATTGACTCCATCCAGTCGTACTTCAACTTTAACATGGCCCTGCTGGACAGTGAATTCCGTCACAACCTGTTCCCGACCGAGCGCCCGATCTACACCAAGGTCCGTGACGATATGCCGGCCCGCTACTCGGGTGAAGCCGAGTGTGACAACTCCCTGATCGCCAACGGCTGCCATATCGAAGGCACCGTGATCAATTCCATCCTGTTCCGCGGCGTCAAGGTTGCCCGTGGTGCTGTGATCAAGAACTCCATCGTCATGCAGGATGCCCAGATTCAGGAAGGCGCCGAGATCGATCACTGCATTCTGGACAAGCAGAGCGTCATCCGCCGCAATGGACGCCTGATCGCACCTGCTGCCTACCCGATCGTCATCGCAAAGAACGTTGTGATCTGATTTTCACAGTGACTGAGCTGAGGAGGGCGCTGCCCTCCCCCAGTTTTAAAAAAGAGACTTAACCGGCGCTATGCGCCGGTTTGTCAAAAAAGGGCAGATAAGACTGGCCCGGTGCCGATAGTTCTGGATACTGTCCTGATAACACCAGCCTGGCGCTGTGCGCCAGTATATCAAAAAAGGACCCAGGTAAGTATCGGTACCGAAAGCTTACGTGACTGTCCTAAAGGAGGCTTTATATTGAAACTGTTGTTTGCCGCATCTGAATGCGTTCCCTTTGTTAAGACCGGCGGACTGGCTGACGTTGTCGGCGCTCTGACCCCCGTTCTTAAAAACCGCGGGGAAGATGTCCGCGTGATTCTGCCGCTCTATGCTGAGATTTCCGAGACCTATAAGGCTCAGATGAAGCTCGAATGTGAATTCGAAGTAATCCTCTGCTGGCGCAAGCAGTACTGCGGCATCCGCTCCCTGGAGTATCAGGGTGTTACATTCTACTTTGTCGATAATGAGTATTACTTTGGCCGTTCTTATGTTTACGGACTCGGCGGCGACGAATATGAGCGTTTCGGCTTCTTCTCCCGTGCGGTCATTGATGCCCTGAAGCATCTGGACTTCCAGCCTGATGTCATCCACTGCCACGACTGGCAGACCGGTATGATTCCGGCACTGCTCAAGATCCAGTACAGCCAGTTTGATTTCTATCAGAACATCAAGACTGTCTTCACCGTCCACAACCTGCAGTATCAGGGAATTTTCCCGATCAAACCGGTTCAGGATACCCTGGGTCTGGGAGACGATCTGTTCACCTCTGACAAACTCGAATGCTACGGCTGCGCCAACTACATGAAGGCCGGTCTCGTCTATGCTGACGAACTGACGACCGTATCTCCGAGCTATGCCGAGGAAATTCAGACTGCTTTCTACGGCGAGCGTCTTGACGGACTTCTCCGCGCCCGCAAGAATCAGCTGGTCGGCATTCTGAACGGTATTGATGTCGACGATTATGCGCCTGAAAAGGATCCGATGATCTACGCGAACTACGATCCATATCATCTGGGCGGCAAGGAATACTGCAAGCAGAGACTTCAGGAAGAACTGCATCTCGAAGTCGATCCGTCAGTACCGCTGGTCGGCATTATCTCCCGTCTTTCCAATCAGAAGGGATTTGATCTGATTGAGTGCGTCATCCGCGAGCTCATGGCCACCGGCATTCAGCTGGCAGTTCTGGGCGTTGGCGAGGCAAAGTACACCAATCTCTTCTCCTGGGCTGAAAGTGAATATCCGGGACGCATTGCCACCCGCTTTGCCATGGACCATCAGCTGGCCCACCGCATCTATGCCGGTGCCGATATGTTCCTGATGCCCAGCCAGTTTGAGCCCTGCGGCCTCAGCCAGATGATCTCCATGCGCTACGGCACCATTCCGATCGCTCGTGAGACCGGCGGACTGCGTGACACGGTTCTCTCCTACAACAAGTTCACCGATGCCGGTAACGGCTTCACGTTCTTCAACTACAACGCTCACGACATGCTCTATACCGTCCGCCGTGCTGTTCACTATTTCAAGAACAACCGTGAAGTCTGGTATAAGCTGATTGTCCGCGGCATGACCGGCGATTACAGCTGGTATACCTCCGCCGGCAAGTATATGGACCTCTATGAATCCCTGACCAAACCGGCCACAGATTTCTCACTGGCCGCACCTGCTGTTGAGGAAGCTCCGCAGGCTGAGGCCGCTCCGGTCGTCGAGGAAGCTCCTGCTGTTGAAGAAGCACCGGCCATCGAGGAAGCTCCAGTTGCTGAAGAAGCACCGGCCATCGAGGAAGCTCCAGTTGCTGAAGAAGCTCCGACTGCTGAAGAAACTCCGGCCGCCGAGGAAGCTCCCAAGGCTGAAGAAGCTCCAGCCTCTGAGGAAGCCCCGAAGGCTGAAAAGCCAGCCCGTAAGCCAAGAGCCAAGAAAGCTGCTGCAGCAGATGATGAGGCCAAGCCCGCAAAGAAGACTGCAAAAGCCAAGAAGGACACCGCCGAAACTGCCAATGAAGCTGAAGAAGCTCCCAAGGCAGCAAAGACGAGGACCAAAAAGGCTGCTGCTACTGCTGACGCTGCGCCCAAGCCTGCCAGAAAGCCGCGTAAAGCGACCGCCACAAAAGTGGAAGAGTAACAAATACTGCGCCCCGCCACACGGCGGGGCTGTTTTTTAAAGAGGATTAATTTATGTTTGCAAGAGGAATTCAGACGCGATATGCCCGGCTGCTGGCCGCCATCTGCGGTTTTTGTGCAGCAATTGCCGCGCCTTATCTTGTCCCCATAGATACGGAGAGTTTTGTCATGCGCGGGGGTGTTTTTACAGCCTGCCTCATCCTCTTGTCTGTCTTTCTGATGCCACCGCTCTTCCGGTGTCATCCCCTCCGAAAATGGCTCATTTCTGCAAAAACCGCCTTTGCCTTTGCACTTGCCCTTTCAGTCGGAACCGAGCTCTATACGTATAACGCCTTTCTCCCTGGCGCAGGCAGTGCGATCCGGCGTCTGCTGATTCCGGTCATGGCTACACCGCTTTTCTCAGCCATTCTGCTTCGTGTTTCAGACATTTCACTGTCCGATAAAGCAGACACGCCTGCCAGATGGGAATTTCCTGTATACTCCGCATGCCTGTTTCTCTGCTGGCTTCCGGTACTGCTTGCCTACTGGCCGGGAATGCTGAATTACGATTTTCAGACCGAATATATGCAGTACATCGACGGTACCTATTCCCTGATTCATCCCCTGACGCACAGTGCCCTGATGATCGGCGTTATCTCACTGGGCGAGATGATTGCAGGACGCACCTTTGGTCTTTTGCTCATGTCTCTGCTGCAGATGACCACGCTTTCCCTTGTCCTTGCAGATGCCTGTATATACCTGAGACGTCGCGGCCTTGGCCGTATCACCATCCTGCCGCTTCTGCTCTTCTTTGGTCTGCATCCTGTCTTTTCTGTCATGTCTGTTTCCATGACAAAGGATACGCTGTTTGCTGCCAGTATGGTCGGTCTGTGCATCAAGAGTATGGAACTGCTGCAAGCCCCGGAAACATTCCTAAGACGGAAATCCAATATTGTCCTGTTTATCGTTTTCGTCTGTGGAACCGCACTGATGCGTGTCAACGGACTTCTTGCGCTTGTTCCGATGCTCATTGCACTTTTTCTGCGGATCCGGCATGAGCAGCGCATGGCGTTCTGCCGCCTTGCTGGCATGTCTCTTGGAGCGGCGCTACTGATTCATCTTTCCCTGCTCTTTACGCTGCATCCGGTTTCCATGCCGACCTTCCAGATCTACAGTCTGCCGGCTCAGCAGCTTGTCCGTGCTTACAACATGGGCCGCCTGTCTCCCGAAGACAAAGCCGAGCTGGAAAGCTGGTATGTTGCCCCAGAGGGACTTGAACTGCACCCGCATCTGGCGGATCCGGCCAAAGGGTATCTGGACAGAGATCGTCTCGAAGAAAGCGGCCGTGACTTCCTTCATCTCTGGCTGCGTGCCGCTCCCAAGGCAGGAAAGGAATACCTTGAAGCCTTCCTGATGCTGAATATCGGGTCATGGTATCCGGATGATCTGAGTCATTCTACCATCTATCCGGATGTATCCTATAATGAAAAAGGATACCTGCAGACGCAGGAGTATGAACTGCAGACGCTCGGGTTCGAAACCACCTCCCTTCTGCTAGCTTTGCGTAAAACACTGGAACAAATCTGCCGCTATAACCGGTATCAGAAATATCCCATTCTGCCCATACTTTTTTCGACTGCCATTCCCGTCTGGATAATTGCTGCAGGTCTTTGTATCCGCCGCCTCAAGGGCATATCCCTGTCATATGCACCAGCAACTGCCTCCATCGCTCTGTTCATTTCATATCTGTTCGGGCCCTGTACGCTTCCCAGATATATGATGCCCCTGTTTATTCTCGGCATTTTCTTCTTCCTTCTTGCCCTTACAGGAACGGGCATTCCAGCAAAGTCTGACCACCATTCTTTTTGAGACTAAAGTTGAAGATCCTTTTTACAGTACTTCAAACCAGCTTCACCTTCAGGAGGATTACTGTTCAAAAAGTCGGCAGGCGATCTGAAAACAGAGGAGAAGGCCCAGCACAACGTGCTGGTTTGTCAAATACTGACAACTGTGATTGATACGGTGCCGAAAGCACGACTATGTCAATAAAGGAGAGGGCCCGGCACTACGTGCTGGTCTGTCAAACAATGGCATCTGCTATTGATACAATGCCGAAAGCACAACTGTGTCATTAAAGAAGGTCATTCCCGTGTTTAGCTTATCATGAAGCGGGCGGTACAGCGGATGGTCTCCGACTTTCAGGTTGCCGTCGTCCGTTGCCTTATACACACCCAGCAGCAGACTAGCTACAGTTTCTGAGAGCACCCGGACGCAGCCGTACACCGTAGAATGCTGAACGGCTGTCTGCGCAGTGACAGATTTGCCTGCGCAGCTAGTACCGAAGCAGAACACCAGAGCGTCACTGATGGATGCCTGCTGTGCCTTTGTCATGAAGCAGCTGGCCAGAGCCTGGAAGCACTGCACTGATCCCATTATGCTGGTGGAGCAGCGGTTGGACTTCCATCGATGGGTGCAGGAGGGGTTCGGTACCGGGGACGCCTGCATCATGACCGACGATGTGTTTGACATGATCGATCTGAAATACAGCGTGGGCATCCTGGTGGACACGACACAGAATCCACAGGCTATCCTTGGCAAACTGACATTCAAGCTGCCGGGAAAGTCAACCTTAATACCAGAGTCATATTACAACCCTGCTCCGAGGTGTAAGTGCGCTGTGAATCAAAGTGAAGTATGCAATGAAGTGCAGTGAAGTATTTCTTTATAGCTTCACTGCTTTTCAGTATAATCATGCAAGGCGGAAGTGAAAGCAGCTATGTTTATTGAGAAACTGGTCCCAAATGCGAATCTGGAGACTTATCGAGTAGACCGTGGGCTTACGCCCACAGCCCCTCTACAGATCCGTACGTGCGGCTTTCCCGCATACGGCTCCTCACAAAAGCTTAATGGCTTTACATCGCGTAGACATTCTTGAGTTTCCATTTCACCAGAGGATAT
>JAFUHD010000185.1 GCA_017469025.1 Clostridia bacterium | reverse complement strand
GGCCTTTCCACACATCTTAAGATGTTCAGGACCGGACATCAGCTGAATGGCTGATATCAAGGAAGATGGAAACTGTCTTTATTCCTTAAACGTTTTCATCGAAACCCTTAACCGTGATGCCCGGATGCAGTCCGTTTACCGCTGACATGTTGTTTGAAACAGACGAGCGATCATGCAGCCCCTTTGGGCTGCTTTTTTATTGGGAGGACTCCGGATTCATCATTAACAATTGCCCCATGATATCCAAATCGGGTATAATGCAGAAACAGAATCAGATATGAACGCAGGATATCCAGATCAGGTATTCTGTGAAATATCCTCACAAATACTATCTTCTGACATGAATCAATTGACTGTTTCGCATTTTCGCTTGCAGAACAGGCAGGACAACTGGTAGAATGAAAACACATTTTTAAGGAAAGCAGGCAGAACATGGCTGATAATCGCATCACTCAGAAGCACCTGAAAACACATTTTCAATACAGCTGGTGGAAATATGCGCTGGCACTGGTTGTCAGTATTCTGGGTATATCTCTGGCTTTTGATACGACCGAATACCGGCCGCCCGAGGAAAAAAAGACAGAGCTGTATATCATGAACAGTTACTGTGATACAGAGGCGTTAGAGAAGAAGCTTTGGCCTTTGCTGCAAGAAGCATGTCCCGAGCAGGAAGAGATGATCACAATGAACATCAACCTGAACAGTGACGACATCTATGTCCGGATGCAGTTTATGACATACGTTGCGGCACATCAGGGCGATGTATTTATGATGTCTCAGCAGGAATTTGAAAATCTCATGACAGATGAGAGTGCAGACAGTATCTATGTGGATTTGATGCCATACATCGAAAGCGGTGTCATTGATGTCGGAGATATCAATCTGACGCCTGGATATGCAACTGATTCAGCCGGACAGCGCGGACTGTATGCTATTCCAACAGATTCACTTACTGGAATGAAGGATTATCTGTGCAACCCTGAAGGTGCAGTTCTGGCAATGGTATCCTACGGCGGGAATCTGGATACAGCAGCGCAGCTGATCGGAATCATGCTGAGGGAACTCAGGTAGCGTTCTGGGATGGGTATTGCATGAATGGCCATTCCGGCCAAAATGCTGTCAAAATTACTCAGATTATTCAAAAAATCAGAATCTGAAATGCAGACCCGGATGCCTTCTCAGTGGTAGTATTGAACTAAAAAAGCATATAAATATTAGCAGGTATTTGAACGTTTTTTGAGACATTTCTTTCGCTCAAAAAATTGAAAAAATACCTGTTTTTTGGTATAATTTTCAAGCTAAAAAATAAAGATTAACAACTGGTAAAGGCGTGAAATTGCTTGATTCTGCATCTTGGAGAAAACGTCAGTGTTGATACAAATGACATCATTATTGTTCTGGATCTGACACATGAAGACAGCAGGAGTGCAGGTTCAATGATGCGGGAAATCCGTCGTCAGAACCGGGTTCTGGCCAGGCAGGGCATTCTCGCCAAAAGCGCTGTATTATGCGGAGGCGCACGCAAGGCTGGCGGTGTTACGGAAAATCCAAGGATTTATCTGACACAGATCAGCACGCAGACACTTGCACAGCGGACCCGGCTGGGGAACCGCTATATGGACGCATTGCAGCCAACAGAGGAACCATAAGGGGTTCGGGAAAGGATACGTAGAATGGAAGAACAGCAGGAAGTTGTTATTTTGCCCGAAAGTTCGGAACAGATGCAGGTGGGCACTTATGACGAGAGCCAGATTCAGGTTTTGGAAGGGCTTGAAGCAGTCCGTAAACGTCCCGGCATGTATATTGGTTCCACGGATGAGCGTGGTTTGCATCATCTGGTATATGAGATTGTCGATAACGCTGTTGATGAGGCGCTTGCCGGATTCTGTACTGAAATCCGGGTTACGCTGAATAAGGATGGTTCCTGTACCGTGGAGGACAATGGCCGCGGATTTCCAGTCGGCATTCATCCTCAGAAGGGACGTCCGGCGGTTGAAGTATGCCTGACCGTTCTGCATGCGGGTGGCAAATTCGGCGGCAGTGGATACAAGGTATCCGGCGGTCTGCATGGCGTTGGCGCTTCTGTTGTAAATGCGCTCTCCAAACATCTGACTGTACGCGTCTATACAGATGGAAAAATCTATGAACAGGAGTACGAGCGCGGACATTATCTGTATGATCTCCGTGTTGTCGGAGAATCAGACAGGACAGGAACTACAATTTCTTTTGTGCCCGATGTAAAGGGACACGGTGATGACGAAGGCATCTTTGAAACCGGTGATTTCAAATTTTATACCCTGAAAACGCGTTTCAGGGAAATGGCTTTTCTGAATGCGGGACTCAAGATCATCTTTAAAGATCTCAGGGGAGAGGAACCGGCCGAGCGGGTGTTCCATTATGAAGGCGGCATCCGGGAATTCGTCAAGTATATTAATAAAAGCAAACAGGTACTGTTCCCGGAACCAATCTTCCTGGGCGGCATGGTTGGCACAACAACCGTTGAGGTGGCCATGCAGTACAATGATACCTATAACGAAAACGTATTCACATTTGTGAATAACATTCATACACCGGATGGCGGTACCCACCTGGCAGGTTTCTGTACAGCACTTACAAGAGTCATCAACGATTACGGCCGCAGCCATAATATTCTGAAGGCATCTGATGCCAATCTGTCCGGTGAGGATACCAGGGAAGGCTTGGCAGCCATTGTGTCCGTAAAACTCGAGGATCCGCAGTTTGAAAGCCAGACCAAGTCCAAACTTGGAAACAGTGAAGCGAGAACTGCTGTCAATGGTCTTGTAGGAAAGCAGCTCAAGGACTTCCTGGAGGAAAATCCGAACACGGCAAAAGCGATACTGGACCGCTGCCTTGCTGCAAGTAGAGCCCGTGAGGCAGCACGTAAAGCCCGTGAGCTGACCCGTCGAAAGACAGTTCTTGAATCTGCAAGCCTGCCCGGCAAACTTGCAGACTGCTCCGAGCGTGATCCGTCCAAATGTGAAATTTTCCTCGTTGAGGGCGATTCCGCAGGCGGCAGCGCCAAAATGGGACGTGACCGTCACTTTCAGGCAATTCTCCCGTTGCGCGGTAAAATTCTGAATGTTGAAAAAACACGCCTTGACAAGGTGCTGGCCAATGATGAAATCAAGGCAATGATTACTGCTTTCGGCTGCGGCGTCGGTGATGAATTTGACATTTCCAAGCTTCGTTATGACCGGATCGTCTGTATGACGGATGCAGATGTCGACGGTTCTCACATACGGATTCTGCTGCTGACATTCTTCTACAGGTATATGCGTCCGCTGATTGAACAGGGACATGTATATGCGGCACAGCCGCCGCTTTACAAGGTAACCTATCAAAAGCAGGAACAGTACTGTTATGACGATGATGCCCTTCAAAAGGCTCTTGATGAAATCGGCAGAGATAAAAAACCTGATATACAGCGCTACAAAGGTTTGGGTGAGATGAGCGCTGAGCAGCTCTGGACAACGACAATGGATCCTTCCCAGCGTACGATGCTTCGTGTATCAGTTGAAGATGCCATTGCAGCAGATGAGATTATGAGCCTGCTTATGGGTGAAGAAGTGGAACCGCGCCGTGATTTCATTACCGAAAACAGCAAGCTTGTGCTTGATCTGGATGTATAAGGAGGGCATATTATATGGACTTTAATGGTCATGTGCCTGGAAATACAACGGACCTTGAACGCCTGCATCCTATAGACCTTGAGCAGGAGATGAAAAAGTCTTTCATCTCCTATGCAATGGCGGTTATCATCACGCGTGCACTTCCGGATGTCCGGGATGGTCTCAAGCCGGTTCACCGTCGGATTCTGTTTGCGATGCATGAACTCGGTGTAACACCGGACAAGCCTTACCGTAAATGCGCACGTATCGTAGGTGACGTTCTTGGTAAATATCATCCGCATGGAGACTCGTCGGTTTATGGCGCACTGGTCCGTCTGGCACAGGATTTCGCAACCCGTTATCCTCTGGTAGACGGACAGGGCAACTTTGGTTCAATCGACGGTGACGGTGCTGCAGCCATGCGTTATACCGAGGCCAGAATGAGCAAAATCAACATGGAGCTCCTGGCTGATATCGATAAGGAAACCGTTGATTTTTATCCCAACTTTGATGAAACGCTGATGCAGCCTGCGGTTCTTCCTTGCCGTTTTCCGAACCTTCTGGTGAATGGTTCAAACGGTATTGCCGTTGGTATGGCGACCAATATTCCGCCGCACAATCTCGGCGAGGTAATCGATGGCGTTGTCATGCTGATTGATAATCCCGAAGCAACCAATCAGGATCTCATGACTGTGATCAAGGGACCTGATTTCCCAGGCGGCGGTATCATTCTCGGCAAGAAAGGCATTTATGATACCTATACAACCGGACGCGGTAAAATTCTCGTCCGGGCAAAAACGGATATCGAGCCCATGAATGCCGGCAGACAGCGTATTGTGGTTTCCGAACTGCCTTATATGGTAAACAAAGCACAACTGGTTGAAAAGATTGCCGGTCTGGTGCACGAAAAGCGTGTTGAAGGGATTTCGGATATCCGGGATGAATCCGACCGCGAAGGCATGCGTATCGTCATTGAGCTCAAAAAGGAT
>JAFUHD010000184.1 GCA_017469025.1 Clostridia bacterium | reverse complement strand
CTTTTTTACGCCGTCATGGCATTGGCGTCAAGACGCCAGGGACGGGATTTGACAGCATGAGCGTTGAAGACCTCATGCGTACCAAGGAGACGATTGAGGATATACTGGCAGAACGTGAGCTTCAGGACCAAACGGTAACAGTTAATGCGGAGTAGGCTGAAAAGCCAAAAGTTCTTTTCATATGATAAAGACTTTTCCAGTCCGTTTGGCGCAAAAAAAGTACCAGGTTGACTCCGAAAGCGTAATTATATTTAAAAGACCTGTGGTCTGTAAAGACGGACTGCAGGTCTTTTTTGACGTGATGAGAGATTAGTCTGACTGGGGAATACTGATCCGGATCGCCGGCCGGACGCCAATCAAATCCGAGGTAACACGAACTGTGTGAATCGAGCCGGTGACATAAATACGTTCTGCATCCTGCTGGGAAAAACCGGGCGAACGAAGCCACCATGTGCAGGCATCTGTTTCGAATGCATTTTCAGCACATGCTTTAGATGCATTGCATTTCCGGTCTTCATCAGTGTCGAAGTACTGCTTTACTTCTGCTGCGCTGAGCAGAAAAACATGATCTTCCGTATCGTTTCCGCCTTCAGATGACCAGATGTCGAGTGTGTTTGTATTGTCAGTCTGAGATAAAAGAATACGGGACTGTTCATCTGGCGAAAAAGCTGCGAAAAAGAAGTTTTCATTCAGCCATTTTCTGAGGGAACAGTTTTCCCAGGTAATGTCTGTTTTTGAAATGTTATGATATGGAAGGACATTCAGAACATCACGGCTGAGCAGCAGATATTGTCCATTCTCCTCGGAAAGAATGATCCAATCGATGATTTCCGGACCATTTTCGATATTGCCATCCTGTTCATAATGACCAAGACGGATTACAGGCTGTGTTTCCGGTTCCGGAATGTCGGATGTAGGAAATAGTATGCCTGAAGCAGAGCCTGAGAACGAAGAAAATGGAAAGGGTATCTGCATGAGAAGCAGAAACAGTCCGGCAGAAACAGCGAGTGTGAGAAGTGAAACGACCATTATGGCAAGAAGCGCTTTTTTTGTATTGCGTTCGTCTGACATGAGCACCTCCACTGAATGATTTTAGACATTTAGGCAGACAGCTGAATTCGTCTGAAGCTATTTAACAGGTGAACAGACAGAATGTCAAGATGGAATTGTGTCCGGTTCTTAGCGCATATCAGCGCTCTTCGAGTTGAGAAAAAGACGTAAAAATGTTATAATTCTATAAATATAAAATGAGCCAGTGGTTACTATTAATATGTGTGGATTCTGAAACCGGACTGTGTTCAGCAGTCCAAATAGTTGCTGAATCCGGTAACGATGGGTTCGGGAAAATGAATAGAGGAATATAGGGAATGTTAATTGGGAAACTTCTCGAGAAATTCAGGGAAGCTTTGGCAGCGGTGCTTCCGATTGTCCTGATGGTCACGCTTCTCAGCCTGACAGTTGCACCGATTCTAAGTGGAGTTATGCTGAGCTTCCTGATGGGTGCATTCATGCTTGTTGTCGGTATGATGTTCTTTTCTGTTGGTGCAGAGGTTGCAATGGAACCGATGGGCGAACAGGTTGGCTCAAAGGTAACCAGCACACGTAATCTGAAACTGATCCTGATTCTCGGCTTTGTGATGGGCGTTCTGATTACTGTATCTGAACCGGATCTGCAGGTACTGGCAGAACAGGTACAGTCAATCCCCAATCTTGTGCTGATTATATCCGTTGGCATCGGTGTAGGGTTATTTCTGGTACTGGCGCTTGTCCGTATTTTCTACCATATATCACTGCATCTTCTGCTGGTTGGTTTTTATCTGCTGACACTCGGTCTCGTCTTTCTGGCACCTGTGAATTTTCGCGCTGTTGCTTTTGATTCGGGTGGCGTTACAACAGGTCCGATGACGGTTCCGTTTATTATGAGCTTCGGCCTCGGCATTGCGGCGATCCGAAGTGATAAGAATGCCTCTGAGGATTCATTTGGACTGGTTGCCCTGTGTTCCATTGGTCCGATACTGGCAGTCCTGATTCTCAGTATGATTTTCAGGGCGGACGGTGCAGATTATTCACCAATATCGGTCACCAATGTACTGGATACAATTGAACTGAAGAATCTGTTTAAGGACGGGATTCCCGTGTATCTGCGGGAGATGCTGAGTTCTATTCTGCCGATCACGATATTCTTCTTCATTTTGAATTTTGTACTGCTTCATGTCAGTTTTTCGATTCTGTCAAGAATTGGTCTGGGTGTACTCTATACCTACTTTGGACTGACTGTTTTTATGACAGGTGCGAATTATGGCTTTATGCCAGCTGGAGCATATCTTGGACAGCGCCTGGGAGAGGTCCCATACAGCTGGATTATCATTCCGGTTGGTGTCATGATTGGCTATCTGGTTGTTAAGGCAGAACCGGCGGTATATGTCCTGATGCGGCAGGTTGAAGATTTGACAGATGGCGAAATTACAGGCCGGAGTCTTCAGCTTTCCATGTGTGTCGGTGTTGGTATTTCTGTTGGGCTTTCCATGCTTCGTGTGATGCTGCAGATCAGTGTTTTGTGGATCCTGATACCGGGATATATACTGGCAATCCTGTTCAGCTTCATTTCCCCAAAGATATTCATGGCGATTGCATTTGACTCTGGCGGTGTTGCCTCTGGCCCCATGACTGCGACTTTTCTGCTTCCCATGACCATGGGATTCTGTGTTGCCATGGGTGGGAATATTGCAACAGATGCCTTTGGTGTTGTTGCACTTGTTGCCATGACACCGCTTTTGACGATTCAGGGACTTGGAATGATCTACCGCTTTAAACAGCGCAGACGCAAGCATAACAAGGTTGTTGTTGATCTGTTTGCTGAACTGCCCAACGATGCAATTATTGAACTGTAAAACAGCATAAGGATGGTAAGAATGAATCAGTCGGATCTTTATCTCATGATGACCGTGACGGGACGAGACAGACTGCCGGACTTTATAACGTTATATAAAGACAAAGGCGTAGACGTTCACCTGATTTCCCTGGGACACGGAACGGCAAATCTGCAGCTGCTGAAATATCTGGCGCTGAATGAGACGGAAAAGGCAATCTGTTTTACAATTGTGACAGGAAGAAAATGGCTTGAGCTCAAACATGCCATGTCAGTGCGGCTGCGTATTGAAGCGCCTGGCGTTGGTATTGCTTATGTAATCCCGCTCGCATCCATCGGCGGGAAGCGGGAACTGATGTTTTTGACGGATGGACAGGGGTATCAGAAAGGGGAGGAAAAGATCTTGAAAGGGACCGAGCAGGAACTGCTGATCGTGATTGGGGCACAGGGATACAGTGAAATGATTATGGATGCGGCCAGAGCAGCAGGCGCCCGCGGTGGAACGGTGATTCACGCAAGAGGTACGGGTATGCAGAAGGCAGAACAGTTCAGGGGCATTGCACTTGGAAGCGAAAAGGAGGTTATTCTGATTGTGACTGCAGCTGAAAACAAGAAAGAAATGATGCAGAACATCATACGCGAAGCAGGCCCAGGAACGAAAGCAGGTTCAATTGTCTTCAGTATTCCGGTGGAGGATACAGCAGGGATGACGCTGAG
>JAFUHD010000183.1 GCA_017469025.1 Clostridia bacterium | reverse complement strand
TTTTATCCTGGACGCCGAAATAAATGCCGGTCATGGACAGGAGTGTTCTGCCTACACCCAGTCCGATACAGAACATCAGCGTATTCAGATCATTTTGAACACCGCGGGCTGCTACTGCGGCAGTGGACAGCGCCACTGCCAGGTTCATACGGTTAATGAGAAGATCCCGCAGGACGGTGGCCAGCTTTCTGAAAAAAGATGGTGCACCGGCAAATGCAATGGCTTTGATATGGCTTGGCTGGATGCTTTGCAGTGAAAAAAGAAAATATCTGTTTTTTTTGAAAAAGTGGCTCATAATCATCAGAAACTGGATGATAAACGCAAATGCGGTCGCCAGTCCCATACCGAAATTGCCGCCATGAAACACCATTGCATTCAGCAGATCGCCGGTTACATCGGCAGCACACAGCACGAGAGCTGACTGACTGAACAGCTTTTTGCCACCGTCCATAACGATTGTTGGCCCCAGTATCTGGATCAGCATCAGTGCGGGGATACCGAACATATAGCCGTGCAGATAGTTGAGCATTTCCGGATATATATCCGGTTTTTCTCAATGGATACGCCGCAGATGAGAAACAATTGTCTGGGGAACAGCCAGCAGGCTGCTGCCAGCAGAATGGACAGAAGGAAAGTGATGGCTGTAGCCAGAGAAAAGACCTGATTTGCTTCATCTTTCTTTCCAGTGCCAATCAATTGTGAGCAGACGACCTGACTGCCAGTGGAGAAAAATGCTGCGATCAGCACAAGTGTACCTGTAAATGGGCCCAGCAGCGATACTGCCGTGTAAGCACTTTCTCCCAGATGCCGGCTTGTAATGATGCCGTCAATCACTGTGGCAATTACGCCCGCAACCTGGGTAAAGATCATTGCGAGCGCCGCAGAAACGAACATCCCGGAAATCATGTTTCCGCTGTGCTGCTTTTCTGCTATCTTCATTTCAAAAAACACTCCTGCTGGTCTCCGAAGACGGAAAGGACTTCATTCCGGACAGCTTCACAGTATTTTGCGGGAAAATACTGTCCATAAAGACGCTCAAAGTGCATTTTTTTAATAATCATTACTTTTTTCAGAAGCTCGGTGGAATCTGCACTCATATTTCCATCAAAGTATGTGTCTGCAAAACTCTGCCAGAAGTCAAGAGCCTCTTCGTGTGTCAGGCCGTTAAAACTATTTCTGCCGCCTTTTACGGCCTCCGGGGATTCAAACAGACTAAAACGGAGTGTTGCCAGGTCAAACATCGGACACCCAAGAGAGAAGCCATCCATGTCAATGAGCATTGGTCCGTCAGCGGTTATGATGATATTATTGGGGTGAAAGTCCCCGTGCACATAGTGCTGCTCCAGATCCAGTGTATCCAGGAAATCTGAAATACGCTGTACAGTTGCCTCAGAGGCGTAGTCCACCTTCTGAAGTTCCATACGGATTGGACCTGTGGAATTGGGCAGGTCTTTTTTTTCAACTGCAGCGTTGTGGAGCGTTGCAGCAATCTCTGCCAGCATTCTGCCCAGTTCGGAAACGCGTTCAGGCGTCTGTGCAATGATTTCCGACAGGGTTTTGCCCTGTATCAGTTCATATATCACGCCCCGACGGTTTCCCACCTGTACCATATCAAATGAGATGGCTGTGGGAATACCCGCTACAAGAGCAGTACGGGCACCTTCCTTTTCTCTCAGAATACGGGATGTCGGGAAGCTTTCATAGTAAAGTTTCAGGATCGTGTCCTCATTCAACCGGTAGCACTCTCCGGTTCCGCCCATTGCAAAGGGCTTCTGGTCACCCAGTTCGAGCGGTTTAAAAACCTGTTTCATTTTTGTAATCCTCTTGTCGTCAGATTGTTGCCCATAACTGTGACACCGTTTTCAGATTTGGTACTGAAAAATTTCGGCAGGGAATATGGTGTGACTGTGCAGATGCTTCAGGTATTCTGAACGCTGGTTCTGGTCGCTGAAACAGAGCCGGAAGCGGAATGCACAGAGAATCAGAAAGTGAAGCATGATATTTCGTGACGGATACTGACGGGGCATAGATCATTGCTGCAGATCGACCGGAAAATCGGGACGCTTCAGTGAAATGCCCGTGTGTCCATGGAGAAGGGGTACGTCCTCTGTAAGATCATCGATTTCTCAGTTTGCAGTTTCGACCTCACCATGAGCGGATAAGGGAACGCATACAGCTGATTTTCCCGGAAATCCCATAACAGAAACCGCCAGAAGGGACAGGTTCATATGGCGTTGTTTAGTTGCGGAGAATACTTCGGATGAAACTGACTGCATTAAAGAAAAGACGGTTTGAAGTCTGCCAGCGGTAAAGAGGGACACGGGCAGACACTGCCGGATTGAAAGTCGAAGTTTCGGCTGTCTGGCACAATGATGGGTGTCAATATGCGCTGCTTTTTGACATTGTACGCTATGATTTCAGGCCCGTTACGAATTCGTTTCCTGTTGCTCCGCAGCAGAAAAACAAAAAACACACAGACCAATAGTATCATAGGGATTCCTTCAGATCAAATGATTTCCCTGCCAGCGGTCAGTGTGTTTTTTTAGCGCTTTTTTAATAACGGAAGCCGGTAACAGTAAAAGAGAAGAAAGATTCAAATCTGTTTCGTGCGAATTGTGGTTAACCGTTTCTCTCAGAAAAGAGTTGGCAGAATGCGTCCGGGCGCTTCCATTGGCAGTCTGGCATACCGGGAAGCGTCAGCAAAACAAAATAGGGCGTTATGGAGGAAACTGCCCGGACAAGGGTTTCAGGCTGCCTGCCCGGTGCGAAACATGAAAGCATGGTGGCAAAAGACCGAAACTGGTGCTGGCAGCTGGTACGTATGCAGAGGGAATTACCAGCGTTCATATTCGCGCAGTTCAATGTAGCCCATGTTTCCCTGCAGAACGCCTTCATGCATGCAGGAAATCCCGTTTTCTGAAAGGACACTGCAGAAGGCGTCTGCATAGTGCCCCGTGTTTTCTCCCTGACTGAGACAGATGCAGAAGCTCTCCGGCAGTGCAGTCATCTCAAGCACTGTCTGGTCACCTTCAGAAGGGAAAGACATGTATGCCGATTCAAGCAGTGCAGTCAAATCACTGTCCGGCAGTCTGCGGGCGTAGGAGGCATTGAAGGTGAACATTGGACCGCCGGTGAAGTGAGAGAACATCTCGGCGCCCTGTCGGTATGGAAGAGGCGGTATCTGCCTGAAAGCATCTGCCATGGCTTTTGTCATCGTAACTTCCGCTGACCTTGTTGTCATGCCGTTTATGATTTTTTGAACCGCCGACGCAAGAATGCGGATATCGCCGTTTACGAGCTCGGGGGAAAGGTCAAGCATCAGGGGCGGCACGGCACAGTTGCGGAAGGTGTGCGGAATCTCCAGGGCTTTGCGAAAATCAGCAGGGACTGCGACCCGGAAGTGCTGCTGCGTATTTCCCATGACCTTCAGAATTGCTTTTGCGTAGGTACTCACGAGTACGGAAACAGGTCTGACGCCGCATGCTTTGGCAAAGCGCATATAGTCTGCTGCATCTGCCTTGATCATATGGTGGCATGGACGGGCAGTGCCGGTCTCAAAGCGCTTTGGGACCAGAAAAGAAGGCTTTGTGCCTGCTCCGGCGCTGCCGGTGTTTATTGCAGGAAGCTGCATGCGCTCATAGACGCTGTTTACCACTTCAAGCGGTTCAGCATTGACGTCATCGTATGGGGGCGTATCAGGTGTATAGTCTTCTCCACGGGAATAAGCGGCATATGCCCGCAGCATTTCTTCCGCAAACGAGAAAATGCCGGAGCCGTCGGTAAGACCGTGAGAAAACATGAGGGTAATTGTACGTCCTTTGTAATATATTCCGGCCAGATGTCCTCCGGCATGGTCTCCGCCAATGACAGGTGAGTCGGACCAGTCTGCCTCGGATACCGTGAGTGATTTTGTCAGCCCGTCATGATAATAAAAGGTACCGTTTTCAAGACAGATGCCGTATGCGGCCCAGGGGTGCACCAGAAGCGCCTGGTCGACAGCGCTTTGCAGGCGTTCGGGATCAACGTGTTCTTTCAGATGCAGTCTGAGTACGGTAGGCACATAGCCGCTTTCCATATACATAAAGCTTCTGCCGGAGAGGATGGGACTGCCGACAGGCTTTCTCTGGTTTGATGTCATCTTTTCATCCTTTTCGTTTCTGTTATTCCATGCGCTCGAGGCACAGTCCTTTCATGCCCATATCCGACAGCACATCCCGCAGTGCGCGGATATAAACAGCATCAGGGATGCCCTGAGACCAGTCGATATAGAAGGTACCGCCGACCTCTGTTACTTGCAGCATGACGCCGTTTTCAGGCATGACACGGAAAACAGTCAGGTGTATGCGGCTGCCGTAATCGCCAGTACGCAGCGTGCCGAGATAACTGATCTCCATCGCTGCGCCGGCATTCCTGCGCATCTCAGTGGAAAGTGCATCCAGGCTGCCGTGTGCATACGCCCTGGTAAAGCGTTCATTCCTGCTGTGGAAAATACCGGCCTGAAGGCGCATGTTTGCCTCGGAGGTGAATTCCTTAAAGTAGGCTCTGCAGGCTGCGTTGAGTTCAATATCACTCTTTGACGCAAGATCAGAGGTCACAAATGTGTACTGAGCGAAGACCCCCTGGGGGAGCAGGCTTCGTTCGTTGTGCAGTGCTTTCCGGGTGCTTACCGGATAGAGAATCTTCACAGGAAGGGTGTTCTCCGGATGTACCCTCTGGACGGCCTTGGAAAGCGCTACAGAGAGGACGGAGGTCGGGCTGCCGCCCACGGATCTGGCGTAAGTCATCATCTCGCTGCTGGGCACAGTCAGACAGTAGGCACGGCAGTCGGATGGATTGGGAAATGCATTTTTGCAGATCATCTCCGGCGGTTCGAAGATCTTATCTGCTTTATAGCCTTTCATCGCACTGCCGATGTCAATAGGTTCCACTGTGAGGAAGGCGTCCACATCCTGACCGGGCACCGGTCCGTCCTTCTCGGTGAATACGCCTGCAGGAACCGGATATTCCGTTTTGTCCACGATGCAGTAGTAGTGATAGAAGAAGGTCTCAAATACATAGCGCATGCCGGTTCCGTCTACCGGAACGTGATCTGCGTAAATCCAGAGCGTCCGTCCCTGATAGCAGAAGGTGACTGAATGGAAATTGCCTGACCTCTCAAATGGCTCAATGGTCTCGCCGCTTTCCATGATCACGAAGGGCAGGGGGTTTTCTGTCAGAATCAGCCGGTCTGCTCTGCCTACCACTGCATACCGCATGTAGGGATAGACGGTCAGAGTCTTTTCCCATGCCTGCCGGATAGCATCCGGGTCTGCCTGCTCTGTCAGATCAAAGCGGAAGGTCATAAAGAATGCCTTGTCTGAAGGGTAGACGGACCGGGTGAACATGCCTGAGGTGACGGGGCAGATCTCTTTCCAGTCTTCGGTCATCGGGTCGCCGGTGACACCTACGGTAAACCTGTAGGAACGCTCAAACTTTCCGGCATTCAGGGTGATTACGTTGTCCCATCCATTGCACTGTCCGGAGCACAGGAAGGCATTGCATTTGGAAAGGAGGTACAATGCGTAGAAGTAGTTGATGGTTGTATCTTCCAGCTGGACTGCATAATCTTCGGTATTGTGTTCCTTTTCATACTCCGAAATGATCTGTCCCTTGCGCAGCTCACGGACGGATATCCGCTCCTGTGAGAGGGCAATCATATTCCTGCCGAATTCCTTTTTCATTCTGGCAAGAACATCGGAATCTTCTGTGGCGAGAAAAATCTTTTCATAGCCGTAGTCGGTCATCCACTTGTGGATTCTTGGGATCATCTGTTCCACGGTGGCCATCTTGCGTATGCCCTTCATTCCGGCGGAGATATAGTCGGAGCCGCGAATCAGAACGCCCAGTGTTTTTTTTCCGCCGAGAACAGCTTCATAATATTCGTCCATCTCATGCCGGAAGCTCTCGGCAATGGCACTGGTTTCGAGTGTGGCCGGCATGGTTGCGTAAAACTTTGTCTTAAAAAGGATGACCAGGTTTGGGACAACAAGCGTGTTTGTCTCATTTGCGGCAGGATTCCAGATATCCAGTGCAAAGTATTTTTCGACCATGCTCCGCGGGTACTTTCCGAAATAATCTCTGTCCGGGGCAACATAGGTCAGTCCGAATTGGCTGGCAGCTGACTGGTCTCTCTTGTAAGCGGAGAGCAGGGCACCGATACCGCCATTGCTGCTGATGGGAATAGTAAAGAACCGGAAGTCCGAGAGGGCTCTGCCGTCCAGAATCCACTGCAGAAAGAAAACATTGTGGAATGCATACTGGCTGCTCATCCGGCTGAAGTTGAAATCTTCCAGGCCGGAACGCGAGTCAGTCTGAATATACAGGGTGGTTTTATCAAAACGGTTTTCAGGAAACGCATCCACTATGTGGATCCGGGGATTTTTGCCCGTAAACCAGAAAATCCGTTCATCCTGACACCAGATTTCCAGCTGGGTATGCTGGAGTATGAGCCCGGACAGCACGATGGTGTATTCGTTGAGCTCTTCAAACATACATCTGTCAAAGCCCTTGAAGAAGTCAAGATA
>JAFUHD010000182.1 GCA_017469025.1 Clostridia bacterium | reverse complement strand
TGCCAGAAGACCTTCAAAAGATAGTTCGTCAACTGTGGGACATACCGTTGACAGCTTTATAAATTCGCTATGACATTAATGAAAATGAAGGAAGAAAATTATTTTCCTGCAAATTGTCAAAATCCGTTTTTCCTTTTTTGGACATTTTTTCGGCCAAAAAAGGTACTTTGTGCGGGTGAATCATACATCCTGCTGTTGCTGCTATGTCTTTGCCTGATATGCCTCACCGCTCAGGCTGAAACAACGGATGTCCCTCATCCAGGGAATATTATCCTGTACAGTTTCTACCTGCAGGCCGGCTGGGGAGACCGCGTTCAGCTCGGCTGTCTGGATGACCAGGGCCAGGTCTTTACAATGGAAGGATCCGATTCACAGCTCCATTGGCCATATGATTTTCAAAGCCAGCTCACTTTTCTCACCAGTCACAGTGAGCTTGCCTACAGGGGAACCATTGCACATGATGACCTGTTCGATATAGAGAGCCTTATTTTCCAGACTGAAGACCAGGGAACAGCATCAAGACCGGGCGCCTGTGATGCAGGCACGGAATATACTTATACCGTTCAATATCCGAAAGGGAGCGACCCCGTCCGCATCCTTCTCGGTATGTCAGGAGATGACATTTTTGAGAACACCGATCCCAATGCCCAGTCCCTTTACTGGTGCGCGCGTCAGCTCTTTCCAAATATCTGGTACTATGCCTATTCAGACCTGAATATGGGGCCTGCAGGATTCAGGCAGGAAAAACTGGCAGCGTTCCTCGGCATATCAGACAGTATTCTTGAAAACGGTATCATCACCTGCTGTGAAACAGACTGTGAAACAGGCATAATCCCTGTTGAGCTCACGCCGGAGCGTGAATCCGCGATTCGACACCAGCTGCTGACCAGCAAAGTTATACGAAAAGCAAGCTGTGTTTCTGTGACCGGCGGTACCTTCTGTTACACCTTTCAGGACCCGGACGGAAACATACTTGGATCTGTAGAGCTGTACGAAGGCAGGCTCGTGCTCCCGGGAGGAATGTATGAACTGTCAATGGAGCCCTAGAGGGAGGCACGCATGATCACGCTCAGGCAGCTGCCCGGTGAAAACTCAGCGCCTCGATATGCCATCTATTCCGGGAATCTCTATGCCGGAAACATAACGACATACCGGATGGATGAAGACACACTCTGTTATGGCATTCTGGTATGTAAATCCATGCGGCGGCAGGGCATTGCAGGAGCCGCTCTCCCCCTCCTGATGGAATCCCTGAGGGCACGCGGAATCCGGCGCCTGGTGGCAAAAGTCGACTCCGGCAATACAGCCTCTCTTGCCCTGCACCATGCAGCCGGCTTTACCCCTGTCAGATCTGAAAACAGCGATGTGTGCCTTTTTGAAACCCACCTGCTTTGATTCACCTCCTTTCTATCTTCCTTTTAAAAAGCCGGAACTTCTGTTCCGGCTTTTTTTGTTACTTCCATGTCTGGCAAAAACCTGTAACATACCAGTTATCTGCCTGCAGCTTGGTCTGACAGTTTTCTCTTTTGATCTCTGACTCAGGTATTGTAAACATGTTATGATATTTTTTCTTCGGCACGGCGCTATACCTGTAATTCATGCGTCTGATACGGGATCCAAGATTTCCCTCTACCGTCGTAAGTTCATAAAGATCATCGCCGAGCGGGATCACACTTTCCACAATGGCAATATGTGTATACGGCGTGGATCCCTGAACGCCATAGATAATCAGATAGCCGGGCTTTGGTACGGCACCTTCCGTGCCGTCCAGCCAGCGTCCGCGCCGTTCAAATGCCTTATACACATTCCCAACGCGTCCTTCCATCGCAGAAAAACAATCATTTTCTGTCAGTGTATCTTCCTGATTCCATCGAATCAGCGGTATACCGCTGTGATAGGCACACCAGATCTGGAAAACAGAACACCAGCCGATTTCGCGATTATCATGATAGTACCATTTGGTATATTCATTGTTCTTCGGCAGCAGTTCAAACGGATGACGTTCGAACTGGGCACGGGCTGTCAGAACGAACAGACGGGCTGTTTCCGGCATCTCCTCCGGAAACGTGAGATCATACAGTTGTTCGGGATCGGTCTCAATATCTGCCGGATCAATGACAGGCGGCGGATCCAGATTCACCGGTGCTGTTTTGTCTGCTGCAAGTGCACTGCCGGCAGAAAGAAGCAGCAACGCAGCCAGACAGGCCAGCATGAATTGTTTGAAAAGATTCAACATATCCACCTCCGGACATTAAACTTTATACTGAAACACCGTCGAGTAAAGAAGGGCAGACAGAAAAGCCAGACGGTATTTCATCAGACCAAGGCGTACTGCAGTGCGTCCATTCAGGCCGCGCAGGGAAAAGTTCTGAAACAGTTTACGGTTCTGCTGCTGGTTCATGTAACCGCGGATCCACCCGACACGGGCCATAAAACTGTACGGTGTCTGCTTTGCACAGCAGTTGCGCACCGCATCCACTGTCATTTTCCGCTTCCGTATTTCCATACGAGAAGCACATTCCGGGATCCCGGCTAGCAGTGCCTCTATCGCATCATTGGATTTCTGAGGTGAATCCGGCACATAAGGACTGTAGTGTTTGGTCACACTGGCCTCATAAAAGCGATAATGATAATACGCCTCATCCACTGCAGTGACCCGGCCGGCTTTCAGATACGCCATAATGATGAAAAGCAGGTCTTCGGCATAATGGATATCTTCCCGGAAACGCAGGTTCCCAAGCAGTTCTCTCGCAAACAGATTTCGCGGACTGTATCCGGAGAGCGGCTGTCCATCCCCGTCCTTTGGCAGCGCGAGCATGGCGGGAATGAGGGTATGCCGGATTGCATGGGCATCAAAACAGGTCCCCGTATCAAATCCGAGTGGCACATTGACCTGCCTTGAAGGCATATTCTTAAAAACGCGGCAGAAAGAAGCATCTGCATGCTGATCCAGGCAGGCTGTCAGTAACCGGCTGTACATATCCGGCTCAACCCAGTCATCTGCATCACAAAACCCGATAAACCTGCCCTGAGCGATATCAATGCCGGCATTCCGAGCGGCGGAAACACCGCGGTTTTTCGGGAAAGACAGCACCCGGATGCGGCTGTCCGTCTGTTCAGCCTCACGCAGAATGGACAGAGAAGCATCTTCACTCCTGTCATCCACAAAAATCAGTTCAATATCCTGACAGGTCTGTCCGCGCAGGGACCTGATGCATTCCGGCAGATATTTTTCAGCGTTATGAACCGGAATGATAATCGAAATCTCGGGCATGATTACCCCCTGTTGGCCAGATCCGCCCGCCAGAGCGGTCCCTGAATCAACAGGAACGTGCAGCCGATGACCGAGAACGGCGCATACACGGACTCAAACATGCCAACCAGTATGAAGACCGTGCAAAAAGCCAGCGGCGTACAGGCAAGCGGACTGCTGTCCCGATAGATCCAGTAGTAACGGAATGCACGCACAAACGCCACAATGGTATAGATAACCAGCAGGATACCGGCTATATAACCATTATTGTACGTCACCCCAAGGAATGCATTGTGCGCATTAAAATGCCGGTCTCCGGCACCATCCATCGCTACCCATTCCTTAATCACGCTGCTCTCATGCCCGTTCCAGCGCAGGTTCTTCAGAATAACCGTCCAGATTCCCCACCGGTCGGATGTCAGATCATCCATGGACAGTGTGCGCTCCTCCGGCTTTGGAACCGTGATGGGATTGCCGTACGTTTCATAGTTGTAAACAGCCAGTGCGTAATCTTCCTCATACGCTTCCCGGATCTTGTCTTTTGTAAGCTTGACGCCGAAAAGCAGACCGAGGACAATCAGCACGCCAAGCAGCGCCAGCCAGCGTTTTGGATGTTTTGAGGTTCCTGCCACGATGGAAGCTGTCAGTATGACGGCCACCCCGCCAAACGCCAGCAGACAGGCGCGGGACATGGACAGCACCAGTGTAATGGCTGCCCAGCAGCCGGCTGCGATACACAGCACCATCCGGACAGGATGATGCTCACAGAAATCAACATATGCCAGCAGAAACGCTGCAGCCGCCATGACAATGCAGCACATGGCCAGACAGTTTGCATCATAGAAGATACCGAGATAGCCTGGATAGCCGTAATAAACAGGCTTTGTCACCCAGGAGATCAGCAAAAACGGTGCTACTGCAAACAGACAGGCGCGCAGTATGGCGCGGAACGTATCCTCATCATTGCGTGATGCAAACACCGTAAAGATTACCGGATAACAGATCAGAAGCGGTACGCTTTCCGGCAGCCAGTCCTGATAAAACAGGCCTGAAACAACCATCATGCCATGCAGGGCAAACCATAATGCCATCATGCCCTTGCTGAGATGTACGCGTGCCCGGCCGGGGGTTCTTGCACTCAGTGTCACAAACGTCAGCAGGATCATACCGAAAAGTACAAAAATCATCCAGCGCATGGGAAATTTCTGCTGCGTAAACAGCACACAGTATCCCTCAAGTGCCAGGAGTGCCACCGTCAGCAGCCGTGAATCAAAAATCTCATTGAAGATGCCGGTCAGATGATCATACCACCTTAAAATGCCGGAACCATCCACAGACTTTTTTGACATCATATCCTCCACTAAAGAATCCTTTCACTGCCGGCTGTCCCGGCGAAGCATCCGTTCATAGACCTGTTCCGTCGCAAGCGCGTTCCGTGCCCAGGTCATCTGCCGGGCTGTCGTTTCCGCCCGTTCCCGGATTCCGTTCATCTGCTGCGGGTTTGCCAGTGCACGGTTCAATACCTGCTGTACAGCAGCAGCATCTCCGGCAGGGATCAGAAATCCGTTTTCTCCATCCTGAATCGTACCAGCAATGCCTTCCCCTGTTGAGCCTATCGTCACGCACCCAGCAGCCATGGCTTCAATGTAGACAATGCCGAATCCCTCACCCCAGCTTGGCAGTACAAACACATCTGCCCTGGCCATCTCCTCCATAACTGCTTCATGCGGCAGACCGCCAAGGAAATGCACCCGTCCGGACAGGCCGAACTTCTCAGCCTGAGCCCTGAGCGCAGCCTCCTGATCGCCAATGCCGGCAATTCTGAGACTGGCATGAGGAAAGTGGTCCGCGATCCCGGCAAAAGCCTCTATTGTCGTATCCATGCATTTACGGCGGGTCAGGGTTCCAACTGACAAAATGCGACCCGGCTCTCTGGAAACATCCGGCAGAAGAGACAGATCTATCCCATTGGGAATAATCTCTGTAATGCCATTTTCCGGCCGGTACTGCCGCAGGCGGTCCATCAGCATGCCTGAAACGGCCATCAGGGCATCTGCCTCCCGGACGGTCCTGATATTACGTCTGACCGGTGTCACACCAGGCCTGAAATACCTCAGGACATCCGTCCCGTGTGCCGTAACGGCAAATGGGCGTTTAAGCGCGCGCGCTGTCAGCATCCCGGCATGCCCGTCCCGGTCAATCATGTGCGCGTGAACAAGATCAAAGGGCGCTGCAGCATGCAGCCGCTTTGCGACAGGCAATGCGCCCCAGACATAGGGACATCCGCCAAGCAGGCGCTCACCTGCATCACCAAGCCCAGGGCACCGCGGATATTCTATATGAACGCCGTCAAGGTCCTGCGACTTCGGTGTTCCTGCCACTACCTTTGCCCACACCGGCCTGGTTCTGTCCATCATGGGTGGAATCGGTACCGGCGCAATCACATCCACCCTGTGCCCGCGCACCGTCAGTGCCCTGGCCTGCTCATGAACGAAAAAGCAATAGGGAGAGGCATCCGCGAGGCGGTGGATCATCATCAGAATATGCATGGAATCACTCCAGCGCGTTACGATATAAAGTCAGCCATTTTGAAACTGTCACAGGCCAGACATACTCCGCAGCCCGCTCAATGCAGCGTGCACTTCGGGCTTCATATCCCTCAAGTACTGCCTCAAGACGCTCCGCCTGTGCTGCAGGCTGACCGCAGGGAACAGAAAAACCAACCTCTCCCTCCGGAAACTGACCGTCAAATCCCTGACCCCGGGTATAAAGAACCGGAACGCCCCGGCTCATGGCTTCAAGGTAAACCATCCCAAATGTTTCCGCCGAAGAAGGAACCAGAAGCACATCACAATCCCTGTAAAAATCACACATGGCCTGGCGTCCTGAAATCCGTCCAAGCAGCCGGTCAGACGAATTAAGGGCAGTACGCACCTGTGCTTCAAGCGGGCCGGAACCGCAGCCGACGAAAACAAAACGTCCCCTGCCGCCATCGGCCAGATGTACTGCCTTAAGCACATCAAGCGGCCGTTTCCGGTTGTTCAGGTTGCCTGCAAAACCAACCCTGACCGGCCAGGCGGGCTGCTGTTTGGGCGCTGCACCCGTCAGCCACTCCGGATCAAGACCATTTGGTATCACGGTGCATTTTGCCGCCAGCTGCGGCTGTTGGGCAGCAGGAAGAAAGTGCAAAACCTGCTCCCGCACAACGGGGCTGAGACAAACCACTGCAGCGGCCTCACGCAGAATCTGACGTGCCAGCGGCCTCAAATGCCATTCATACTTCCAGATCACTGCCACATCACTGTAACGCAGTGTAACTACATAAGGCAGCTGATGCCGTTTAAAAAGCGACAGCGCAATGGAACCATCGGTAAAAAGCGTGTGTGCATGAATCAGATCCACATTTGAAAGATCCATCTGCGATTCCATGTAGGGAACCGTCCTTGCGGCTTTCCGGCTGAAAAAGACAGTATCTGTATTGCGCAGTGTTACTGCGTAATGGGTGGGTACATTGGGCGGTACATTCCTGCCGCGGTTCTTTTCCGTCACCTCAGGCACAAATACCATCTGATCTGTACCGGCTGCATGCAGCGCTTCAAAAAGTTCCGGAAAAACGGTTGAACCGGCAAGATTCCGGCAGATATGAAGTATCCTCATTTCTGTGCTCCCGACCGCATCATTTTCGGCAATGCAAAAATACCGGTCATAGACCCTGTTCCATAAGCAAAATGGAACAGCGGATAAAGAATCAGTTCAACCGGGAAAAAGCGTATGCCTTTTACTCTGGCTATATCGTACGAATAGAAGAGATCCAGGAGCAGGTATGCACCCCATTCAAGTGCCAGCAGTCCTCCAAAGAACATGGAACGGGTCACCAGCGTCAGCAGAACCAGCAGCACCGTGGAAAGCACAAAAGCCATCGGAACAAAATGACGTACGCTCATGGAACCGGGGACCAGGGCCATGGTGATAACATTCCACTTTCCATTCATGAATCCCATCCGCATAATGCCTTTCAGCGTATCTCTGCAGTAATAGATGGACTTCACTTTATGGTTCAGAAACACCTTCCCGCCGCTTTTCCGGATCCTGTAATTGAGTTCATTGTCCTGATTGCGCGTCATCCGTTCATCATAATACCCGATCCTGTCAAAAAGCGCCCGATGGAAACATCCAAACGGAAGTGTGTCCACATAGGCATCCTCATCCGTTGTTCTGAACTGTGAGTTTCCCACACCAAGCGGTGTGGCCAGCATGGCAGCAATGGCTTCTCCCATAAATCCTCTGCCGCGCGTATCAACCACACCACCGACATTTTCACACTCACGCGTCAGCAGTGTTTCCACGGAAAGACGGACATAATCCGGCATATACTCCGCATGCACATCAAGACGCACAATGATCTCCGTCGTACTGTTCCGTATACCGATATTCATGGCATAAGGAACCGTTTTATTCGGATTATTCAGAATACGGATCTGTGGAAAACGCTGACGCATATTCTCCAGCAGTTCTACTGTGCGGTCCTCCGAGCAGCCGTCTACGAAGATAACCTCCATCCGGTCCGATGGATAGTCCTGACGGAAAATGGACTCAACACACGCCTCAATATACCGCTCCTCATTTCGGATCGGCAGGACGAGTGAGATGTAAGGATACTCCATTCGTAACTCTCCTCTTTGACTACACAATCAGGTTCAGGCTTCAATACCACATCCAGCCGCCGAACCAGTTCATGGCATCACACCAGGCACGCGGCACTTCATGACCTGAGGCCAGGGGATAAAATGCTGCAAACAGTACCAAGGCCAGTATGCACAGTATCGCCGTGACGATATGTACCAATCTGGGGCGGTGCCGTTCCGCATACATAAGCATCATACATGTGCCAAGAATGATAAACGGTACACTCGCAAAATAATGATAGATAAACGTCAGACGGCTGACCAGCACCCACGGCAGATAGGCAGAAAGGAATCCAATCACCACAACCGGCATCATCCGGTCAAGCGGATCCTCCCGCACAGCCGTTACGCCAAGTGTTGGAAGCAGATTCCGACGGATACTGTATCCCAGGATAAAGAGAATTCCCACCAGACAAGACCACCACACGGCAGGATTGCCAAAGGCCAGAATCGTCGATGCCTTTCCGGCAGCCGGAAACGCATCTGTATAATACCACATGGGTTTTATGATCAGCGGCCATTCATACCAGGGCGACGCAAAATAGTGCGTTGCAACCAGATTGGCATGATAATCAAACATGAGTACCTGAGCATCCCAGATTCGCCGGAATGTCGCTGCGTTAAAACGGACCCGTCCATATGCGCTCAGATACGGAATATAAGACAGAATATAAATAGTCAGCGGGACAACCACAAAGAATATCACGCAGCAGAGGATTGTCATCAGCATCCGCTTCGGAAATACCCTGGCAGCATGCTCATATGCTGCATCCTCTGTGCGGTGACGCTCTGCATATTGATACTGCCGCAGGAGTGACAGCGCATGACTGAAAAACAGCAGTGCCAAACCAACAGCACCATAGCAGCCAATCCACTTCGAGGCTATGGCCATCCCCATAAAAATGCCCGAGAGTGCCAGTTCAGAAAGCTGACGCGGCAGAGATGAGCGGAAAAAATCCCGGCGCATCCAGCGGACCATAAACAGGAACATCAGCGTCATGAACAGAACAGGAAATGAATCGATGGTCGCTATCCGTGTCTGTGTAAAGTGCATGCAGTCGCAGGCAAACAGGAACGTCGCAACTGCCGCCCAGCGTGTCTTCTTCATCAGCTGCAGCGCCAGCAGATAGATTGCCGGAAGCATGAGCACGCCGGTCAGCGTACCGGCAAACCGCCATGCAAAAGGCGTCATGCCCATTGCGCGGATGCAGAGGCTCATGAATACTTTCCCAAGGGGCGGATGCGTCGTTTCGTATGTCGACAGACTGTGCGCATGTTCATATCCCGTACGTGCATGGTAAATTTCATCAAAATACATGCTGTTCTGATATGTCGGCTTGTATGGAACCGTGTCCTGCTCATCAATCAGGGTCTCAGGATCGGCCTCTCGTCCCTCCAGCGCACCATATGCAGTTGCGCTTACTGCCGGGATAACCGTTCCCTTTTCATCCACAGCCGCAACTTCCCACAGCGCAGAACCCGCTCCGTCAAAGGTTATCTCAATATACCGGCCGCTGAATGTCAGCATGTCACCGCTGGCACCCGTTACCTGTCCGGTCTCATCCTTCGTCGGCCAGCGCATAGCTTCCCATTTGAAGCACTCACCGCGATTGAAAAATGCCTCTACCCGCTCTTCGTCCGGGAAGTTTTCCGGATCATCCGAAGAACAGAAACTGAACTGTGTATCCGAAATACCGCCATAATAATAAATATGATATCCGGCAGATGAATCAATCCCATCACCCAGATCAATGACCACACGCTCGCCAAGAGATGATGAGATGTACCCCGTCTGCGGATTAACCATTGCACCGAGATCATAAAACGCAATAACCGCATAGACAAGCGTAATGGCCAGCATAATGGCCGCATCACGGCGTGTCAGCGGAACGGGGCCTTCTGACGCTGGCTGCAGCGCACGCTGCAGATGTGCCTCATATGCAGTCCCAGCAGTCCCAGCATCATCTTCAGGTTCAGAAAGCATTCTGACCCGCAGCTGTACAGGTTCCCTGCCACGGCAGAGAGCATATGCTGTACAGAGCATCAGGCAAACTGAAATCAGCTGAACAGCTCCAATAACATATCCCAGCCAGAGATTTGGCGCAATCAGATAATCATATGCCAGGACTACCCCAATATTAATCGCCGAAACGGCGCTGGACAGCAGGAATGACACGAGGATGCGGACATCCTGCGTTTCCAGAAAGGCAATCAGCATCAGGACCAGGGCTGCCAGAATATAGCGTTCATGCATCTTCGGGCCCAGTACGAAAATCATCTGAATGGTCAGCGCTGAACTGAGGAAGAGCAGTTTTCTGCCTTTGCTCCTGGCATAAACCAGAATACCTGCCAGGATTGATCCAATCATGAGCACTGTGCCCAGTTGTCCATAGGTAACCGGACCAAAGACAGTCTTTCCGGTTTCCACCCAGTTCCCGCCGAGCAGGAACATCAGGTTCCCCGTGGAAAGCGTTGCAAAATTATAACTGCCCAGTGTACTTACATAGCGGTCAACAAGCCACAGCGGATCCGTCTGGCGGAGTGAGAACGGCACTGCAATCAGCGCTGTAACCAGCACGGCCAAAATCAGTCCGATGCCGATCGGCTTTTTTTCTTCCTTTTCCCGGACCGCCTTAATGAGCGCAAAGATCCCCAGCGGTGCCAGGAGTCCTGCCTGCGGCTTGGTCAGTACAGCCAGTGCAAACAGCGGAATCGCCCGTTCCCAGTGGCCGCGCTTTGCCTGCATCAGGAAAATCACGATCAGAATTGCAGCTACAGAATCAATCTGTCCCCAGCAGCTGCTGGTGATAATATACGCCGGATTAAAGGCAAAAACAGACGCAAGCACGAGTCCTGTCTGCACTTTGTCCTCACGCCTGAACAGTTCATAAATCATCCAGGCCAGTGCAACATCACACAGTTCGGGCACCATTTTGAGCACGATCTGAATGCCCATACCAGCATAGCCGATTCCAGACGCATTTATAAAGGTCCCCAGAATCCCCAATACCAGCATATAAGCCGGTGGATAATCGCAGAAATATCCTTCCTCATAAAAGCCGGCCGGGCCGCCGGAGGCCATTTTGGCCGCCCAGGCACTGAAGCATCCTATGTCCACCCCATAACCGCTGATCTGCGTGGAGAGAATGACCCGCAGCAGAAATGCCAAAACCAGAACAGCGGGAAGCAGTACACGGTGTGATATGCCCGCGCGCTCCCCATTCAGGATCAGCCAGACAGACAGGAAAAGCCAGAGCAGAGAAACCGCTGTCAGCACAGGCACTGCCTGTGTCTTAAGGCTGAATGGCTCCTTCTCCTCTGTGTTTCCGGACTCTGCCGGCCCAATGTACAGAACCGATGCACCAATCGGTGCATCTTCCACTGCCTCAAGCGTTACATCCGTAAACCAGGCTTTCCCGATATTCTCAGAACCATATCCGCCAAGACGTATGGCCGCTGTCGCCTCATGCTGGTTCTTTCCAGTCTGTACATACAGCGTAAGTGTTTCCCACCTGCCATCTGTATCTCTCAGATCACTGCTGGTTCCATAAATACCTATGAAGGACAGATTGGCGCCAAGTCCCTCTCCGCATCCTTCCGCACGGACCCGGGCGCTGTAACGATAAAGTGTATCCGGTGCAACCGGTACCGTCTGTTCAAACCGAGCATCATTCATGCCGGCATTTTCAATGAAAGCCGCTCTGGTCCCGTCTTCAAGTGTTGCCACTTCCAGGAACGATGTGCCGGGACTGGTTACCCACATTCCGGTCTCCCAGTCATCAGCCGTTTTTCCGGTGCCCATGGTAAAATCACCGTTTCTGATCAGGTTCCCAGTTTCGTATACCTGTCTGCCTGACTGGAAATGAATCCCGAATGCAATGCACAAAACGACCAGAAACACCGCTGCGGCAATAATAATGCTTTTCCGCTGCATGATTTGTTCTCCAAACAAAAACAGAATCTGCACAAACGCGGCGCAGATTCTGTGCAATATCAGTATTGTACTCTTGAACTGTTAAAAAAGCAACGACACGCCCCCACAGGGCACACTGCCTATTTCTCCATGTCTTCTTTCTTGACCACCTGGACAAAATCATAATCACAGTCAATGATATTTTTTTTGTCTTCCATCAGAAATGATATCTGCAGAATACGTTCATTGTCATTGACCATCTCCACAACCATCTCTATGCCTTTCGGGAAGCCAAGCATTTCATACTCGCTTTCACACTTAAAGAAAACATGGTCACCAACCTGAATATCAATTTTGATGGGCAGCTGAACCCTGAATACGCGATCAACTTCAGCCTTTGTCAAAGGTGTCGGCATTCCTCCCGGCCCTACAAATCCCGTAACACCATCGACGTTTCTCACCATGTACCAGGTCTCTGTCGTTTTAATCATCTTTACAAACACATAGCCAGGAAAAAGACGTTTTTCCTTTACACGAACCTGCCCGTCTTTACGTAGATCTTTCACTGTGCGTGTCGGAATCATGACATCCTGGATCAGATCCTCGTAATGGCTTTTCTTGACCATCCTCCTCATATTACGTGCAACCCTGTTTTCATAACTCGCAAGTGTATGAACAACATACCATCTGGCCTGATTATCTTCTGGCACAGTGCGTCCTCCTATCCCTGCGCAACGCGCTTATTAACAGGGGCTTCGACATCCTGCTGAATCCAAATGCACATTCTTACTATTATTATTCGTGCAACGCATATCGCACACCAGATCATTGTACAGAAGTGATTCCCTTTTGTCTGCCTTCCCACAGAGCAAACGAAAACGATAATGTATTGTTAATCACATGAATGCATAGGGAAAAGGCAACGACAATTATAAACGATATTTAACGCGAAAACAATCACTTTTTTGCTTTCAAACGGCGTATACACATGCCCAGAGAATCCTGGCGATTTCATTTTTTAATCATTCCAACAAATATTGTAACTTCTTGGTATTGTTTTCCGGATTTATCATACCTGATCCGGTTCAACAAAATGACCGATAAACGTTTTTCTATGAATTCTGCACGGCCCGTACTTTTTAAGCGCCTCTATATGCTGTGCCGTTCCATATCCTTTGTTCTTTGCAAAGCCATACTCCGGATACGCCCGATCATATTCCGCCATCAGCCGGTCACGCGTCACCTTTGCGAGAATGGACGCCGCAGCGATTGAGTAACACAGCGCATCGCCATGAACGATACCGCGCACTTCTCCCGGCACATCCAGTCTGGTAACTGCATCAACCAGAAACAGTCCGCATGGTGCCTCTCTTGCTGCATCAGCCATTGCCCGCCTCGTAGCTTCCAGAATATTGATTCTGTCAATCTCCTCGGGTTCTGCCAATGCAACCTTCGCATAGACGGCAGTTTCCATAATCTGATCATATAGCGCCTCTCTGCGCTTTTCAGTCAGTTTCTTGCTGTCGTCCACATAAAGCAGCAGCGGATCATGCGGCATCACTACGCAGGCCGCTGCAACCGGTCCACACAAAGGCCCTCTGCCGGCTTCATCAATTCCGGCAAACACAATTCCCTGCGCCCAGAGCCCCCTGTCCATTTCCGTTATTTCCGTAAGACGTGCGTTCCAGTCCTTCTTCATGCCTCTGCCTCCTCAGGTGCACGCTGCAGGGATACTGCCCCCAGCTTTCCCGCCCTGAATTCATCAAGAATAACAGAAGCTCCCCGGTCCGTATCAACCTCGCCGCGCGCAACGATCCATCCGCGTCCCCTGCATGCCTCTGTCAGCAGTTCCTCATTATCCGCATCCATATTGCGGATATGAAACCGCGTTTCTATCGCCTCAGGCCGTACCGTCTTAAAACGCATAAGCAGTTCAATTGCCATTGCCTGCTGATCAATCACCTGGTCATTAATGGTTCCGATCAATGCCAGACATTTGGCATCTGACTGGTTTTCTATCTTTGGCCACAGCAGTCCCGGCGTATCCAGAAGCTCCAGATAAGGATTGATCTTTACCCACTGATTGCTCCGCGTCACGCCCGGACGATCGCCTGTTCTGGCCATGACACTGCCGCTGATCCGGTTAATAAATGTTGATTTACCGACGTTTGGAATGCCGACAATCATAATCCGGACGGTTTTCCGGACACCGCGTTTTGCCAGTGCCTCCACCTTTTCGCGCGTCAGCTCATCTATTTTATCAAGGATCACCCTGATATTTCCCCTGATTCCGTTGTATGACAGGCATTTCTGTCCCTGCTTTCTGAAAAAAGCCAGCCAGCGCCTCGTCTCCTCTGGATCAGCAAGATCTGCTTTATTAAGCACCAGCAGCCTTGGTTTGCCCGACAGCATCGCATCGAGGTCCGGGTTTCGGCTGGCAAGCGGGATGCGTGCATCGCAAAGTTCAATAACAGCATCCGTCCTTGAAATCTGTTCCTGGAGCAGACGTTTTGACTTGGCCATATGTCCGGGATACCAGTTGATCTGCCGTTCCTTTCCAGGTACAATCCCGTATTCATCCATCATATCCTGTTTCCTCATCTTCGGGCAGCTTTCCTATCATTCGCCGCCATATCCTTTTTGATTCCCTATGACGTCAAACCGGCGTTTCGCCTCTCGCCGGCTCATTCTCCACAGATTTCCCTGTCAAAGCTTTCCGCCAGGAAATCTTCCATCTCCTCATAAAATGTCCTGCTGATTTGTGACAACCGCCCTTTGCCCATCACATACGGATCGATGTATCGTTTCTTCGCCGGAATCACGCGCCGCTGCGCTGCCGACTTCCCATTTGGGTCACACATTACATTCAGTGCACAATACTGACCCCATCTGGCTCTAAATCGGGGATCTGCAGTCAGTTTCTGGATTACCTCCGGTTCGGTTGCAGAAAGGTCTTCGTCTGTCAGCACACCACCGGCAATCGCGTCCCGCAAAAGCTCCGCCAGCATCTGCATTGCATACCGGTCCTCATCTGAGACATACACCCTTGAACACCTGAGTGCCGCTTTCCCAAATGTTTCTGCTGTTTCCGCATCCAGGAAAACTAGTTCCTGACGGCCATCCTCAGTCACGGAAACACACAGCTTTTCATATATTTTCTTCAGGTCTTTCAGCGGCAGAAAACCATAGTTCAGCAGATTCCCAAAGGTATATTCTAGCCTGTCTGCTGACAGTCTGGGTGATTCATTATCTGCAATCGGATAATGATGATAGTTTTCAACATGCGAAACATCTATCTGCAGTGTATTCAGCATCCGCATGATTTCGCAGCTTCCCCGAATGATATCCCCCGTTCCGCTTTCTGTAGCCTCCTGAGTCAGATAATCCCCTCTCAGGAAATCCACCACATGCGCAAACACGGGCGTTGCAATATCGTGAAACAGCGCTGCAAGTGTTTCATGCTTTGAACCTGTGAAATGCCAGACAATCAGTGCCGTACCTGTGGAGTGCTGTTTTCTTGAATAATGCCCAATATCGCGGAAAAGGGGAAAATTCGTATACTCACATCCACAGTTCATACCGACATACTTAAGCCGCTGCATTTCGGAAGCAGCAAGAAACGGTCCCAGAAAATCCGGCAGTTCCGGATGATAAATCTCCAGCAGTTCCTGCATGCACTTCCTCCAATACGAAACAAAGGAGCAGATTCACACCTGCTCCTTCGAAGAACCCCGATCCGGGGATAAGCACAATTATCTTTCCTTAATCTTGGCAGCCTTACCGGACAGCTCACGAAGATAATACAGTTTCGCCCGACGGACTTTGCCGCGACGCAGAACCGTAATCTTGTCAAGACGCGGGGAATGCAGTGGGAACGTACGCTCAACACCGATGCCGTAGGATACACGACGAAGGGTGAATGTCTCGCGAACACTGCCGTTGCGCTTTGCAATGCAGATGCCTTCAAAGGCCTGCAGACGCTCGCGATCGCCTTCAACAACCTTTACCATAACACGCAGGGTGTCGCCCACATTAAACTTGGGAAGGTCCTTTTTCAGCTGCTCGCTCTCAATCGCACGGATGATCTCGTTCATTGATCGGTTTCTCCTTTCACCATAGACGTTCATATCCAGTCCTGAAGACGATAGCGGAACGCCCGTTTCACAATTGCTGATTATATCATATAGATTCATTCTCACGCAAGACATTTTTCAATCTTTTTTCAGCGGGTGAATTGAAAAAGTTACAGGCACTTGCAAGTACAGAAAGTGCCCATAAGTTGTGCAAATCTTTTTTCAGTCCGGATGAAGCAAAATAGAAAATAGCATGACTTTACGCTGTCCGGACCTGACCGTATTCTCCTCAATTTACATTCTCTGACATTTCTTTGCCCGTTTCTGTTCATACATAAGGGCATCCGCATCCCGGACATATTCTCCAATCGTTTTCCCGGATGATGGATCTGTCAGAATCATCCCGTAACTGACCGAAAGAGGTTCCGGCACCCCCTGCTTCCGGGCTTCTACAGGAAGTATTTTCATGAAACCGTCAAGCATCCGCTCAATCACGTTTATCTCCTCACAGGGAATAAAAACCAGAAATTCGTCCCCGCCGTACCGCACAGGAATTGCATGTTCCGGCATTGAAGACAGAATCGCATTTGCAACGCTCAGGATCGCCTTATCACCGGTAGCATGGTCATAGCTATCATTCAGATGTTTCAGTCTGTCCATATCAATGAACAAAATGCCGAGTCCTTTTCCGCAATTACACTGCCGCCTGAACAGCGGATTAACCAGGTCGTGATATCCAAGCCGGTTGTAGAGTCCGGTAAGGTCGTCTTTCATGGACAGGCCGGACAGAAGACTGTTTACATGGGACAGGTTTCTGCGAATAAAATAATTGCGAAGAGCCATGGTAAATGTATTTGAAACAGAGGAAACACATTTTATCCGTATCATTTCGAGACAGTTCCAGATGGAAAGATACCCTACTGTATGCTCCATAAAATGAAGCGGAATAAAAAGATGGTTTTCCTTTGCCCCCGGAAACTGCTCCGTCTGAAGCTTTGCAGATACATGAAAGTGTTCAAAAAGCGGCTTTCTTCCTACCATCCATGTAAAAACTATCTCCATTCTGTCTGAATAGCCGTCCACTGATAATTCTCCGGATACATCAAGTCCACGTTCTGCCTGCTGATTAAACCCGGACAGACTCACATATTCAAACAGTTCCCTGTCGAGGACGAGCTGACACCCTTTGCATCCCAACGCAGCAAGACACTCTGTCAGGACCATGCAAATGTCCTCAATCGTCTTGCAGCCTGGCAATTTATGCTGCATGGCACTGATCGCGTACCCGAAATCATCTACTTCAAAGTCTTCTATGATCAGCCTGCCTGCATGGCTTTTCACATCTGTCTGTGACAATTCATGATGCCCGGTACTCTCACGAAGTACCAGTCTTGTTGGGGTAATAATATTGTGAGGAATTGTCTCACCGCGCCATTTCCGGATCAACGCATTCAGCGCAACATCCCCAAACCTCCAGCACATCTGATCTACTGTTGTAAGGGAAGGGGACAGATATCCGGAAACGTTGATGTTGTCAAACCCTGTTACTCTGAAATCTTCTGGAATCCGAAAGCCTAAGGTTTCTGCAGCACTGCTTACTCCCATAGCTATGAGATCGTTTGCACAGATAACAGCCTGAGGCAGACAGCCATTATGGCTTTTCAGCAGTGTATGAAAAGCATGGGTACCGCTCTTCAGTACAAAGCTTTCTGAATAAAAGCGGTCTTCTCCACAGGAAATCCCATGTGCCGCGCAATAGTCGCGAAGCGCTTCAGTCCTCTGCAGATTTTCATAATTATCCGCAGGTCCCATAGCAAACCAGAAATCCGTCAGCCCTTCCTCTTCATGCAGATACTGAATTACAGAAGTCATGGCCGCATGATTATCAATGCCGATATAATAAAACGACGGAATATCATTGGCTACGGAAAGCACCGGTTTCCCGGATGCTCTGGCTGCCTCAATCGCATATAAGGCACCTTTTGCACCATAAATATTTGAACCCGCTGAAAAATTACTGTTTAAATCCAGAATAACAGCATCATAATCCCGGTATTCCGGCAGATGAAAGATATTGTACTCACCACGGTTATGTTCCTGGGAAAAGCGAATATGACCGTCACTTCTCATTATAAACAGATTTATGATTTCATCTGCCGTTTGTATTGCCTGATACAGACTGGCACATCTTGCATACGTAAAACGTCTGGCATTATCATTGAGAATGTACAAAATCTGTTTCATCCGGGTAATGCCTCCTTTAATGACATAGTCGTGCTTTCGGCATCGGATCATAAGCAGTTGTCATTATTTGACAAACCAGCCCGAAGTGCTGGGCCCTGTCCTTTAATGACATAGTCGTGCTTTCGACACCGTATCAATCGCAGTAGTCATTACTTGATAAACCAGCGCAAAGTGCTGGGCTTTCTCATTTAAAAACCAATTACTGGTATATGTTAATTTAATTTATCACATTTCATAATACCTGACTCATTCTATCATACTTTACATCCGTCCTCAAGACAAAAAAAGAGCCCTGCAAATGCAAGGCTCTGTTGGAATCCGGCAGCGTCCTACTCTCCCGGGCCGTCTCCAGCCAAGTACCATCGGCGCTGAAAGGCTTAACTTCTGTGTTCGGTATGGG
>JAFUHD010000026.1 GCA_017469025.1 Clostridia bacterium | reverse complement strand
TATTCTTTCATTGCAGGCAAGACAGTCCTGGTGACGGGCGGTGGCGGATCGATCGGATCAGAACTGTGCAGACAGATTGCGGCCCATGCCCCCAAACAGCTCATAATCTTTGACGTTTACGAGAATAACGCCTACAGCATTCAGCTTGAGCTGAAGAAAAAGTATCCCGAACTGGACTTGGTTACACTTATTGGGTCGGTCCGAGACAGCCGAAGAGTTTTCCAGGTGTTCGATACTTATCGTCCGGAAATTGTCTATCATGCGGCAGCCCATAAGCATGTTCCCCTGATGGAGGACAGTCCATGTGAGGCGATCAAGAACAACGCTATTGGGACTTATAAAACGGCATATGCAGCCATGGTACATGGGTGCCAGCGATTTGTGCTGATCTCGACGGATAAGGCAGTTAATCCGACGAATGTGATGGGTGCTAGCAAACGGCTGTGCGAGATGATCGTGCAGAGCTTTGATCACATGATCAAGCAGGGAAAGGCGCAGGAGATCCCACAGCTGTTTACGCATGTGGGGCAGGAGAATGCCGATAAGGATGGCAATGGCCTGGTATACCAGAATATTCGGACGGAGTTTGTTGCTGTACGATTTGGCAATGTCCTGGGGTCCAACGGTTCAGTGATTCCCCTGTTCCGGAAACAGATCGAAGCGGGCGGACCGGTCACAGTAACCCATCCGGATATCATCCGTTACTTTATGACGATCCCCGAGGCGGTCAGTCTGGTAATGCTTGCCGGGACCTATGCACGCGGCGGTGAGATTTTTGTATTGGATATGGGTAGCCCGGTGAGGATTGAAGATCTGGCAAGAAACATGATCAAGCTCTCGGGATATCGCCCGGATATCGATATCAAGATTGAATATACGGGTTTGCGCCCTGGCGAAAAGCTTTATGAAGAAAAGTTGATGGCCGAAGAAGGACTTCAGAAAACAGAGAATGCACTTATCCACATCGGCAAGCCGATTCCCTTTGATGAGCGAAGGTTCCTAAGTCAGCTTGCGGAACTGATGGATGCAGCGTACAGCAATAAGGAAGGTGTCATTCGGTCTTTGATTATGAGCATTGTCAGCACATACAAACCTGAGGGTGTGAAGCCCGTGGCTGCCTGGAGTGGAAAAAAGGCAAGGCAGGTCCATGAAGAGGATCAGTAAGTGGCAATGTCTTGTTTCAGGAACTGCGTAGTGCAGATCAGGACCAATGCGGAAACTTGATTCGGCATGTGCTGCTCAGGAGGCAGTGCATGTGCAACGTTTGAGATAGCGCAGCGCATGGGCATATGCTCAAGTTCCAATCGTTGGCATCAGGTGATGCGTGGCTATGATGAAAGACCGGAAAGACATGTGGATATGACGGCCAGCGCAGGCATTGATGTTCTGGACGCTTGATTATGAGCAGCGGTTTGTGTTTGCTGTGTAGGCGGTCTAGCGTATGTGCACTTCGGAAACTGAGGTAAACTGCAGACACCGAATACGCACACCGTAGGAGGTCTGTGTTTGGGACGGGATAATATGATTGATATGCGGACGATTTTGTGTAGTGTATCTTGGATATAGGGAATGCATGGATTCCGGAAGTGCATTTGCAATCAACTGAATCTGGATTTTCAAGGTACACCAAGGCTTGCATATCTGTGGCTTCCTGTTTGATGTTCATATTGCCAGGCAGGAGAACATCAGCTGAAACAGATGCATCTTGTTCGAGAAAAGTTGTTGTAGTGTCTCGAATACGATATACGGCTTACAGGAGATAACCTACTGACTGGGAAATGACCAGAGATCTTTTCTTTGAGCATATCTGGATCGAGTACATGTTTGTTCAAAATGACGATGTGATAACCGGAAACAGTCAGAACTTGCAAAGGATGATCCAGCGTAAATGGTATACGAATAGAGCTTTGGAGGAAGGGCTAAACAGACGGTCACAACAGCAGGCGCTGCTGGTATATCATGCTTTTCTCTGGAGATGCGTGCGATAATCCAAGGCGCGTACGGCGTCCAGGAGATTGAAGACCGAGCCATTCTGCGGAGCTTCCAATTGTAATGAAAATAGTATAAACCAGCGCAGATTGCTTGGTGCATCAGGTTGTCTTGATGGATTGAAAGAGAAATACTGGGCAAAAGAGGATATACGTGTATGAGCAAAGAGAATAGGGCTTCAGACGGTAACCTGCGCAATCAGGGAACAGAGAAAACATTTTTTTCCAGAATTGCAAATGCATTGGCCAGAGATCTGTGGATTGCTATATTGGATGTAATCGCAGTGAATTTATCCTACTTTCTGGCGCTGATGATTCGCTTTTATGTGAACAATCAGTTCAGACCGACTGTGTCTTACTATCTGACAGATTTTGCTAAGTTTGCGCCGTTTTATACGATACTCTGTATCATCGTCTTTGCATGCCTAAAGCTATACAATGGAATCTGGCGCTATGCCGGCATCAATGACATGAACCGGATCATCATTGCTTCGGGCATCACATGTGTGATACAGGTTGTGGGCACTCTGCTCTTTGTTCGCCGGATGCCGATAACGTATTATGTGATCGGAGCATTGCTGCAGTTCGTCTTTGTATCCATGATTCGTTTTGCTTATCGGTTTATTATTGTCGAGCACCGAAAGATTGCGGGCCGAAAGCTTCCGGCAGTCAATGTCATGATTATAGGTGCAGGCGAGATTGGACGAAGAGTCATCAAGCTATTGGAGGAAGACAGCGCGTACCATCC
>JAFUHD010000181.1 GCA_017469025.1 Clostridia bacterium | reverse complement strand
GCTGGTCCTTGAAGCCGTCAGCCTTGGCCTTGATACCTGCTGGCTTGGTGCCGGATTCCATGCGGATATCGTCAACAAAAACGTGAATCTGCAAAACGATGAGCACGTCAACTGTGTCATTGCCATCGGAAAGGCAAATCGTCCGGAATTCAATCCGAAGCGCCGCTCCTTTGAACAGCTCTGCGGTCTTGACGAGCAAAAACTCAAAGAGCTCGGCCCCTGGCAGTATGCTGCGGTCAGTTCGGCGCGTGTTGCTCCAAGCGCAATCAATATGCAGCCCTGGAACATTGAGGTGACCGAAACGACGCTCTCCGTACTCAACAAACGCGTTCTCATCGGAAAATATGCCGGTGTTGATCGCGGAATCTGCATGCTTCACGCGGCAGTGGGTGCCGCTTCTCTCGGACGCAATCCTACCTGGAAAAAGGGCGAGGATGGCTGTCAGATGCGTGTATAAGAAAGAGTCGCCTTGTGGCGACTCTTCTTTTGTGTACAATCTAGTTTTTAATACTAGATTAAACGTTTTCAGATATTGACACATTCTCGTCTGTGGTGTATACTGTTCCGGTCAGCCAACAGACAGGGGTCATCCAGTTGGCTCTCTCAGAAAGCAGGTATTTAACATGGCCCGGCGGATCGGCCAGGCCAGACGTACCCGCAAAGGAGGATTATTACATGAATTATCATATTTTGGTCGACAGCTGCTGTGATCTATCCCCGGAACAGCTTGAGGATATGAACGCAAGCGTTGCCCCACTGACCATCACCATTGATTCAAATGAATATGTTGATGACGGTTCTGTTGAAATCGTCCCTTATCTCAATGCAATGAAATCCTCACCGGTTCCAGCCCGTTCTGCCTGTCCTTCCCCCGAACGGTATATGCAGGACATGCTGATGAGTCCCGGGGACTGCTTTGTGGTCACCCTTTCAAGCCGTCTTTCCGGATCATATAATGCGGCGATGCTGGGCCGCGAAATGGCGCTTGAGGAGCAGCCGAATAAACGCATTCACGTATTTGACAGCGAGAGTGCCAGTGCAGGCGAAACGCAGATTGCCATGATGATCCATGACCTGATGCGTCTCGGTAAATCCTTTGATACCATCGTTCAGATGGTCAATGATAAGATTCGCTCCATGAGAACCCTCTTTGTTCTTGACAGCCTGGATAATCTCGTAAAGAACGGACGTATTGCCAAAACGGTCGCAGCTATTGCCAATGTCCTGTCCATCCGTCCTGTGATGAGCGATGATGGCACCGGCGGGATTAAAATGCTGAGCAAAGGAAGAGGAACCAAGGGTGCACTCATCCAGATGGTTGAGGCTGTTCGCAAACAGACCGCACAGCTGGCAGCGCGCTCTCAGCGGCTTACAATCTCATACTGCAACTGTCTTGAACGGGCAAAGCAGGTTCGGGAAATGATCTGGGAAAAATGCCCCGCTATTGGGGAAATCATCATGACACCTACCTCTGCCCTCTCCTCCATGTATGCATACGACGGCGGTATCGTCATTGCGTTTTAATGTCCTCCGGGCTTCGACCGGAAAGCAAAACAATGGGAGCATC
>JAFUHD010000180.1 GCA_017469025.1 Clostridia bacterium | reverse complement strand
TTGAGAAGTTGAAGCAGATCAGCCATCCGTTGCAGGCGGTGATTGAAGCAGTTGGCAAGAAAAAACTCAAGCTTGAACTGCTCACACCGTGCGGCGATTGCATTCTACAAATTTTGAAGTTATTGCAGAGAGAAAATGCGTTCAAGGCTGTCCGAAAAGCCGGAAGACTCTATCGTGAGAATCATGAGAAAACACGGGAAGCAGTCGAGGCCATTGCCGAGGCCGAACACTGCAGCGAGCAAACCGCGTAGGCGCATCTGGCCACAGCATTGAAAAATCGCAGTCGGGCGGACTTTTATCAGAAGAATAACGCCTGATCATTTTCAAATAGTGGATTTATGGAACTGGCTTTCGTTATCAGAAGCAAATAGATTCGTATACTATCCGCCTGATTACATGTGCCAGGCTACAACAAGAGGTGCGTTTTTCCGACATAGAATAGACTCTTGCCCCTCGAAAATGTTGATATTTTTCTTCGTTCAATGATTCCAAATGCAAAAATCCCCCAGAGGACGAGCAAAACAAAGCTCATTCCCTGGGGGATTTCATTTCCTACTGAACGCTTTTGGTGTAAAGCTGGTGTAGTAACGGGCAGTCCTAAGCCGAAAAGCGCGGATTTCTCAAGTTTTTTTGCCTCGATCAGTACATGCCGCCCATGTCCGGAGCAGCAGGCGCAGCAGCAGGCGTCTTCTCAGGAATGTCAGCAACAAGAGACTCGGTGGTCAGAACGGTTGCGGCGACAGAGGCTGCATTCTGCAGAGCGCTGCGGGTGACCTTGGTCGGGTCGATGATGCCGGCTTCGTTCATGTCGACATACTCGTCATGGAGAGCATCATAGCCGAAGCCATCCTTGCCTTCGCGCTTGATCTTCTCGACAACGACAGAACCTTCAACGCCAGCGTTCTGAGCGATCTGACGGACCGGCTCTTCGAGGGCGCGGAGGATGATCTGTACGCCGGTCTTGGCATCGCCGCTGTAATTCGGCAGCAGAGCCTCGACTGCAGGCAGGGTATTGAGGAGTGCGGTTCCGCCGCCCGGGACAATGCCTTCTTCAACAGCGGCACGGGTAGCAGCAAGAGCGTCCTCAATGCGGAGCTTGCGCTCTTTCATCTCGATCTCGGTAGCAGCACCAACCTGGATAACGGCTACGCCGCCAGCCAGCTTGGCAAGACGTTCCTGGAGCTTCTCACGGTCATAATCAGAGGTGGTCTCACTGATCTGTGCGCGGATGGAAGCAACGCGGGCGTTGATCTCTTCCTTGCTGCCGGCACCTTCAACGATGGTGGTGTTGTCCTTGTCAACCTTGACCTGACGGGCGCTGCCCAGCATATCCATGGTTGCGGTCTTGAGCTCATAACCGAGTTCCTCGGAGATGACCTGTCCGCCGGTGAGGATAGCGATATCCTGCAGCATGGCCTTACGGCGATCGCCGAAACCAGGAGCCTTGACACCAACGCAGGTGAAGGTTCCACGCAGCTTGTTTACAACCAAGGTCGCCATGGCTTCGCCTTCGATGTCCTCAGCGATGATCAGCATCTTGCGGCCAGCCTGCACAACCTGCTCGAGCAGCGGCAGAATCTCCTGAATGTTGGAGATCTTCTTGTCGGTGATGAGGATGTAAGGATTGTCGAGGACAGCTTCCATCTTCTCAGTGTCGGTAGCCATATAAGCGGAAACATAGCCGCGATCGAACTGCATGCCTTCAACCAGATTGAGGTTGGTCTGCATGGTCTTGCTCTCTTCAACGGTGATAACGCCATCGTTGCCAACCTTCTCCATAGCATCGGAGATCAGCTTGCCGACAGAGGGATCGGAAGCGGAAATAGCAGCGATATTCTCAATGGAATGCTTGCCGCTGACCGGCTGGCTCATGGACTTGAGGCTCTCAACAGCAGCGCTGGTAGCAGCTTCAATGCCGCTGCGCAGGACCATCGGATTTGCACCGGCAGCCAGATTCTTGAGGCCCTCGCGGATGATGGCCTGAGCGAGCAGGGTAGCGGTGGTGGTGCCGTCGCCGGCAACATCGTTGGTCTTGGTGGCAACTTCCTTGACGAGCTGGGCGCCCATGTTCTCAAACGGATCCTGGAGCTCAATTTCCTTGGCGATGGTCACACCGTCGTTGGTGATGAGCGGGCTGCCGTACTTCTTGTCGAGAACAACATTGCGGCCCTTGGGTCCAAGGGTCATCTTATCGGTATCGGCGAGGGAATTAATTCCACGCTCAAGAGAACGGCGGGCTTCCTCGCCGAAAATAATCTGCTTAGCCATAATATCGACTCCTCCTCAAAATTACTCTACGATCGCGAGAATATCGCTCTGACGGATGATCTTGCACTCTTCGCCGTCAATCTTGATTTCGGTTCCGGCATACTTGGAATAAACGACCTTCTGGCCTTCCTTCACCTGCATGGTGATTTCCTTGCCATCTACAACGCCGCCGGGGCCGACAGCGATAACAAACGCATACTGCGGTTTTTCTTTGGCAGAATTGGTCAGGATAATACCGCCCTTGGTGGTCTCCTCACTCTCGGCGTCCTTAATGACGACACGGTCGAAAAGGGGCTTAAGATTCATAACTTGCAACCTCCTTAAAATGGTTCCTTTCGGAATTAAACGCTATTATTCGTTGTTAGCACTCGCTTGAGATGAGTGCTAACAAGCGTGTAATAATATAATTCCGAATCCGTTTTCAGGCAACATTTGTTTTTTGAAAGATTTTTTCAGAATCGGCTGTATTTTCCGATTATCAGAAAATATCTCGTTCAAATGCGCTAAAACGCTTTTTTTTAACAAATATTTCTGAATTTTGACTTGCACGGCACATATGGGACACTTTTGATGTAAGATTGACCTATTTGGGAGGGTGGACAGCATGGAAAACTTTGCGCGGTCAGTCATTGACTGGTATGACAAGGGACACAGGGACTTTCCCAGGAGAAAAACCCGGGATCCGTACCGGATCTGGGTATCTGAAATCATGCTCCAGCAGACGAGGGCAGAAACCGTCATTTCCTATTACAATAGATTCATGGAACTGTTTCCGGATATTTATCATCTGGCAGATGCAGAAGAGCAGACGCTGCTCAAGGCATGGGAAGGACTGGGCTACTACAGCCGTGCGAGAAATCTGCAGAAATGCGCCCGGCTTGTCTGTGAAAAATATGAAGGACATATGCCAGACACATACGATGAACTTCTGAAATTGCCCGGTATTGGACCATATACAGCTGGTGCAGTGGCATCCATCGCCTTTGGACAGCGCTGTGCCGCTGTAGATGGGAATGTCCTCCGGGTAATGGCGCGGGTCTGTCAGGTGGACCGGGATATTCGTCATATGGATACACAGCAGCAGATCCGTCTGCTGACGGAGGCAGTACTGCCGGATACGGACTGTGACAGGTTCTCAAATGCCATGATGGAACTTGGCGCCTGTGTCTGCACACCAAAGAAGCCCAGGTGTTCTGTTTGTCCGGTTGTCCATCTGTGCGGTGCATACAGGGAAAAACTCCAGGACCAGCTGCCTGTACGTTCGAAAGACAAGGAAAAAAAGCAGGAATACCGGGAAATACTGCTCCTGTATCTGGACGATACCGTGCTTGTTATGCGCCAGGGAGAAGGACTGCTCGAGGGCCTTTATACCTTTCCAAATCTGTCCGGCTGGTCAGAGGACGGGCTTTCAAGACAACAGTGGCTCAAGGAGAATGGCATAGTGGCACAATATGCCGGCTGTGCCGGTGAAGCACAGCATGTTTTTACACATATCGTCTGGAATATGCGTATTTACGAATATCAGGTTTCACAAGCAGAGCATGGTGAATATCTCTGGGCAAACCGTGAACAGCTGGGTGCACTGCCTATGGCGACAGCCATAAAAAAAGCCAGGCAGATCTGCCTAGCCAGACTTTCATGAAAAATGCTTCAAATGGGATTCTGCTGCCTTCGGGCAGCTTTTTTAATGCCAGCCGAATAACGCCAACACTTTGGTGAAGAAACTGACTTTCGGAACATAGACGCTGTAATCCCTGTTGGAAACGCGGAATGTGCCGCATCCATCCTGATCAATTTTAACCGGCGGAAAATGCCCGTGCATGCATACAAAAATACGGCCTGCATGCTGCTTTCCTACGAACATGCGTTTTTCACCTTCTCCATTATTGGAGCAGAGGAAGGCAAGTCCGGTTTCGGGATGACGCTTTAATCCGAGTCTTGTGAAGCCGACAACCGAATCGTGATCAAAATAATCAAACAGGTCGCCGTACGCGTATTTTCTGCAGATCTTCATGAGGCCGGGCAGTTCCTTTACCGGCTTCATGGAGATGTACGGCATTCCAAACAGGTCTCCCCAGAATACACAGGGAATGCCCATACCGCGAAGCAGAACGATGCCATATGCTGCAGGCTTGAACCAGTCAGCCACAAAGCTTTGAAGCGACTGACCGGGTTGTGTGTCATGATTGTCGACAAATGTAACGGCAAGATCCGGCCGCGCTTTAGTCAGTGTATCAGTCAGCAGGGAGCCCATGTCATAACTGCCGTCACACACTGAAGCGTCATGCAGATGCTGATGCAGCGGAACATCAAACAGGGAAAGGGCACTGTCAGTTTCACCGATGTACCAGAGCAGGGAATTCAGGTTCACGCTCCAGTATTCGCCAACAGCAAACAGCTTTCTGCCTGTCTGGCGTCGAAGGGCGGTGAGCCAGTCCCGCATGAATCCGGCGCTGATATGCTTGACGGCATCCAGCCGGAATCCGTCTACCCCGGTATGGCGGAGATAAAAAAGTCCCCATTTAATGAGTTCACGTTTGACATCAGGCTGACAGACATCCACATCGCAGCCCATCAGATAATCATAATTGCCGTTTTCTCCGTCGACATCTCCGGCAAAGGACTTTCCGTCGATCAGAAAGAGATGATGATCTTTATCATTTGCCGCCCAGTCCAAAGCCGTGAAACAGTGACTGTTCCACTCAAAAGAGGAGTATCTGCCGCGGCGACCGGGAAACGTAAAATGTGTATATAAAATGGTATCCTGTGTCTCTTCCGATACTTCAAGCCGGTTGGCCGGATTTACAAGATGTGTCGGTACAGTTTCCGGTTCTTCAGCACCCATACGGTGGTTCATTACCATATCTGAAAGAGAACGAATGCCAAACATGTGCAGGACAGTGATGGCACGGCGGTATTGTGCAGCAGTGCCGTATTTGGTCCGAACGGATCCACGCTGATCAAATTCACCAAGATCGTACAGATCGTAAACGTCGTATCCAACAGAATTGCTGCCGGCTTCGCCCTTGTAAGCTGGCGGAAGCCAGACTGAGGAGATGCCAAGTGTACGAAGACGCATTGCCAGCCTTGCAAGACGGTTCCAATGCTTTCCATCTGCAGGCAGATTCCATTCGAATCCCTGAAGCATGATTTCATTTTTATGCATTTCCAAACCTCCTTCCGGTTTAGATGTGGACTATTATAACGCACTTGTCAAGCCCCTATGAAAAATGCCCGTGCACTGCACGGGCGAAGAGAGGCGATTAAAGGTCAAATCCGTTAAAAACAGGTGCGCCGGTATAGGTCATCGGGATGGTCTCGCCTTTCAGAACAGAAAGCGCTGCAGCAGCCATGGTTTCCAGTTCAAATTCACCCGGATATACAAAGACGTCCGTAATAAAACCGCAGCGGCGCCGGATTTCCTGTTCGATCTCCGGAAAGCGGAGCAGACCGCCGGTTAGGACGATACCGTCAACCTGGCCGCACAGGACCGTGCTCATGGCACCGATATAACGGCAGATCTGATAGATCATGGCATCCCAGACTAGCTTTGCATATTTGTCGCCTGAATCAATCATGCGGTGAATCTGATCTGCATTTGATGTGCCGAAATGACTGCTGAGACCGCCTGTTTCCGTGCACAGCATGAGCAGATCTGCCTTCGGCATTTCGCTGAAATGCTCGATGATGTCGGTGACGGCCATGCTGCCCATCCGTGTGGGCGTAAACGGTCCTTCTCCGCCACCGGCATTGTTGCCGTCAATCATCCGTCCTTTTTCATGTGCAGTGATGGAGATTCCTCCATCTATATGACACATAATCAGGTTCAGTTCTTCATACGGCCGTCCGATCGCCTGTCCGTGCCGCTTTCCGGTTTCCTTAAGACTCAGGGCATGGGAAATGGCATGTCTGTATACGCCCTTGATGCCGGTAATTCTGGCCAGATCCTGAAGCTCATCGACGACGGTTGGATTGAGTGTCAGAATCTGACCGCCATAGATTTTCTGCAGTTCGGCAGCGAGCTGCACACCGAGGTTTGATACATGATTCAGTCCGCCTTTTTTCGCGCGGGTATCCTGAATCATCTGCTCATTGATTGCGTATACGCCGCTTTTGACAGAATAAGAACTTCCGCCGCGCCCGACAATGGCATCAAGTCCATTGAGGTCGAGGTGATTGTCTTCAATGAATTCACGGATGACATTGAGCCGGTAATCCAGCTGGTCGTTGATGGTTGGGAACTGTTTCAGAATGGTTGAATCATGGAAGACATTCTCGCAGGCAATCTGTCGGCTGTTTTCGTACAGGGCAAGTTTAGTAGAGGTAGAACCGGGGTTAATCACAAAAATCTTGTATTGCATACCTTACCTCAAATAAACCGGCAGATGCCGGTGTTGCTGAAATAAATGATCCGGACAGAGGACTGTCCGTGACGGATAAGAGTTTACCTTTTATTGAATGGCCTGTCAATGTGACTCTAATGCAGCAGTATCCTGCATGAGGCGGCATTTTCAAGACTGAATGCATGTTTTGCTGCAGCTGTTTCAGAAAAAAGATCAAAAAAATAAATCCGACCCCACTTTTACAGGAAGGAAATCCGTATTGAAATGTAGAAAGCTACTCAAATCAATACTTAAATCACTGTAAGCGGATTTTGCGCTTTCAGTTGACAGGTTTAATTGTGGGAGGTTATGATGGGCATATGTGTTACCTTTTCCGAGATGAGGTATATGCCTGTGTCAGATTATAGAAAACCGGATCTCAGCCGTCAGGATGAGCTGCTCCGGGAATATGAACCTTTTATTCGCAGAACAGCATCTTTTGCACTGCGCAGGATTGTCAGCATTCATGATGATGAGTACAGTGTTGCGCTTTCCGCATTCTGGGATGCTGCAAAATCCTATTCACCGGACCGGGGCGGTTCACTCAAGACATATGCAAAAACGGTAATCCGGAACCGGCTGATTGACTACATCCGGTCGAAAAAGAAGTATGATTCCGAAATGCTGACGGATCCGTCTCTGTTTGAGGGAGGCGGGGAGGAGGAAGATCTTTCCATACAGGCAAAGATCGAAAATGCTTCTGCAGCAGAACCTGTTTCCCAGCTGGCGGAGGAGATACAGGAGCTTGAGGCTGTACTTGAGCGGTATGATATCAGTTTTGAGATGCTGCCTGATCTTTCTCCAAAGGCAGAAAAGACAAGGATAATGTGTGCCAGAATCGTATCCTACTTCAGCCGTCGTCCTGATCTGGTAACCCAGATGGTGAGGACGGGAAAACTTCCGATTGCAGAACTTGAACGGGATGTTCCGTGTGAAAGGAAAACCCTGGAACGGTACCGGAAATACATCATAACAGCTTCACTGATCAAGACAGGAGATTATCCGTGCCTCCAGTATTATCTTCACGGAAAGGGGTGGGAACCATGAAAGCGGTTGTCTTAAAGGTAAATGGACGTACTGCGACAGTGCTAGGCGAAGGCGGAACATTCCTGAGTGTTCCCAACCGTAATTATACCGTGGGGCAGGAGATAGAGATCAGAAAAGGCAATTCATTCCGTATGCCAAAGTGGACAATGCCTCTGGCAGCAGCACTTCTGATCGGGATGATTGGCATAACTGCCATACTGCGCAGCGGCCGGTTTGGTCCAACCAGTGATCTGCTGTCGTTCGGATTGTTTACATCTACACCGACTGCAACACCGGAAATAACGCTAACACCAATCCCAACGGCAACGCCGACAGCAACGCCTACACCTACACCGACACCCACGGCAACGCCGACAGTAACCCCAACGCCAACGCCGACAGTAACCCCAACGCCAACGCCGACAGCAACGCCAACGCCGACAGCAACGCCAACGCCGACGCCGACAGCAACGCCAACGCCGACGCCGACAGCGACGCCTACACCTACACCGACACCCACGCCAACGTCGACAGCAACCCCAACGGCAACACCGACAGCAACCCCAACGCCGACGCCGACAGCAACGCCTACACCTACACCGACCCCCACGGCAACACCGACAGCAACCCCAACGGCAACGCCGACACCTACGCCCACGGCTACGCCGACAACTACACCGACAGTAATGCCAATGCTGACAGCAGTGCCAACGGAGAAACCGGCACCTGTCCAAACATCTAAGACGACAACGACACAGAAAACAACAGATATGCCAGCCACAGAACCGGCATCAGACAAAACCACATCTATCGAAAGTCAAGGTGTTCAGCCGAAAACACAATTTGCGCTCCAGGGGAAAGAGCCCAATGATGCATCAGAACCTCCAGTGGTTTCAGACGGAGCAGCTCCGGAACAGTTCAGTTCCGGAATACCTGAAACAGAAAAACAGGCGGATATGAATGGTGAAAGACCGGAACGGATGCCAGGACAGGGAAACACGGTTCCTACAGATGTTCCGGATGGCCAGAAGCGTGAAGAAAGGCGAAACAGTCCTGTACAGCAGGAACAGGAACGGGAAAAAGGCGGTCCTGGCGCAAATCCAGGAAGAAATCCGAAATGAGGAAAAAGCGGGACGTTTTTGAAAACATCCCGCTTTTTTTGAAGCTGATTTGAATGAAAAAACAGCTGGCATGATAGTTGACTTTTTGCAAGAGTATGGTAGAATCCGTTCTGTTCATCGGAGGGTGGACTATTCTTTGGAAATAGTCAGCTGGATAAGATGCGGGCTGAAATGCCTGTGGCTTATCCGGCTTTTTGAGTATTTTGGAGGTTTTAAATGCAGAAGAATAACGTATTTACTTCCGGGAAAATTCTCATGCCGCTGATCGGCTTTATGATTCCTGTTTTCTTTGCCATGTTTCTGCAGTCCATGTATGGTGCGGTGGATCTGCTGATCGTTGGCAAATTTGCACAGTCACTGGATGTGTCTGCGGTTTCAACAGGTTCACAGCTTATGATGACCATAACGAATCTTGTATCGAGTTTTGCGATGGGAACGACAATAATACTTGGACAGCGCATAGGAGAGGGCCGTGGACGCGACGGCGGAGAGGTAGTCGGGAGCAGTATCTGTCTGTTTGGAGTGATTGCAGGCGTATTTACCATACTGATTCCGTTGCTTGCCGGGAGAATGAGTACTGTCATGAATGCGCCTGAGGAGGCATTTGACGCGACGGTTTCCTATGTCCGTATCTGTGGAATGGGATCTGTCTTTATCATAGCCTACAACCTGATAGGCAGTATCTTTCGCGGCATAGGCGATTCGAGAACGCCGCTGATGACAGTCATGATAGCCTGTATCTTTAATATAGCAGGAGACCTGTTTCTTGTTGCGGGACTGCATATGGGAACAGCCGGTGCCGCTATAGCTACGGTATTTGCACAGGCGGCCAGTGTCGTTATTTCCATTCTTGTTCTGCGCAGGAAAGAACTTCCATTTCAGTTTAATCTCAGCAGTCTGCATTTCCGGAAGGCAATCATAAAAAAGGTTACCTGGCTTGGCGTTCCAATTGCGCTGCAGGATCTTCTGGTAGGGATTTCCTTCCTTGTTCTGCAGGCGATTGTAAATGGTCTGGGACTCATTCCGTCTGCAGGAATCGGGGTTGCAGAACGGGTATGCGGCTTTATCATGCTGATTCCTTCGGCTTTCATGCAGGCTATGGCAGCATTTGTCGCACAGAATATCGGGGCGAACAGATACGACCGTGCAAGGAAGTCACTGCTGTATGCCATTGGCGTATCTGCGATGATTGCCATTGTCATGTTTGTATTGACATTCTGGCGTGGTGATCTGATGGCCGGGATATTCTCGAATGATCCGGAAGTCATCAATGCATCTGCGGAGTATCTGAAGGCATATGCAATTGACTGCCTGCTGACCTGTTTCCTGTTCTGTTTTATCGGCTTTTTCAATGGCCTCGGACTGACCCGGTTTGTGATGATTCAGGGCATTGTTGGTGCATTTCTGGTACGCATTCCTGTTGCGTTCCTGATGAGCCGTGAAGTGCCGGTTTCCATGTTTCATATTGGACTTGCAACACCGTGTTCTACGGTTTTACAGGTTATTCTCTGCCTGATCTGCTTTGGATATGCAAACAGGAAATACGGGCAAGGCCTGAGACGATCTGAACGGTATCAGTAAACAGCTATGTAATACAGAACATGTGCACAAGAGAAAACATACAAATCCAATCCTTATCGGAGAGTGAATGAGTATCATAAAAACGGCTTCACAGGCGTGGTTGCGCTTGTGAAGCCGTTTTCTGCTTTTGCTGAGTCATACAGGGCTTAAAGGGTTTCATCAGAAAGTGACAATGGAAACCGATTCAGTGGAGTTGTTTTCAGTTGCTCAGGCATCAAAGACGCCCATAATGACAATTCCGATGAATACCAGAAGGAGGCAGAAGTAATGTTTCCGGCTGAGTTTTTCTTTGAGGAAAATACGGCTCCAGAGAACTGAAGCAGCACAGTACGAAGAAATAATGGGGGCAGACAGAGCGACATGTGCAGTGTCTGCAAGTGCATAGATATAGAAGAACTGACCGACAGTTTCAAAACATGCGCCGATGTATTTGGGAATTTCCAGCTTGGGAACCAGATGCTCGCGCTTGATTCCGAGAACATAGATGGCAGAGAAAATGCCTGCAACAAGGAAGGTCAGCTCATATGCAACATTTGCAGAGTCCTCATTGAGTGTCTCGAGAACAATGGAATCAGCGAAAGTACCGGCAGCATCCAGGATGCAGTAGATAATCGGGAGCAGCAGAGCAAGGACGGATTTTGCGTACTTGTAGTTGCCTTCCGCCTGACGCTTTGCACGGAGTTCATCATCTTCATTTGCTTCCGTAACCCCCAGCAGGATGATTCCGGCTGCAACCATGAAGATGGCAACAATCTGCCACGGACTCATGTCGCCGATGCCGCGGGTTACGATTGTAATGATGGCAACGAGTGCGCCGGATGAATTGCAGATTGGTGTGGATACAGACAGTTCAATGTATCTGAGACCTATATAGCCGATTGCCATGGAAAGAATGTACAGCAGGGAAACCGGCA